>JAFUKH010000001.1 GCA_017467845.1 Lachnospiraceae bacterium
CTTCTGAAGCCAAGCCTCGTAGGTTGCGTCTTCCAGGTAATCATCCAATGCCCCGCTGCCGTTGACCTCAGAACCATATTGCTTGAATTCATTTATGTATTCGATTGCCTGTTCCTTGTAGTTAATATTTGGAAGTACTAACTTCATAATCTATTCCTCCGAAACGTATCCACATTCCCGCAAAAGCTCCATCTCAATGACCTTCCACGCTTCCCCAAGTCCCCGATAGTACCATGGCTTATCCGATGCGATATCTTTAAATCCCACCGCTTTATAGCAAGCATGTGCTGCCGGATTATTTTCAAACACTCCCAGCGTTATCTTCTCCGCTTTCAGAATCTCAGATGCGTACTTGATAGCCAACTGTAGCATCTCTTTTCCATAGCCCCTACCACGCTTTGCATCATCTACAATGACAAATCCAAAGCGAAGTATCTTTTTCTCTGGATCGGTGAATCGTAAAATCAGATGTCCTACTACACCACTCTCATCAAAGGCGGTCATAGGATAAAAATTTTCCTCTTCTTCGCAGTCTCCGTTACCATCCACATACTTTCTATTCATATCCTCTGGAGTAATCGGATAAGTCTCATACCTGTCTGAACACCACTTTCGAAAACTAACCTCTTCCTTTATCCAGCTTACAATATATTTCGCATCACAGTTTTTATATGGTCTTAATCGTAACATAATATCCCTCCTCTACTTCTCACAGATAAACAATGCATGATTACTCAGCGATGTCGCATACTCACTATCTGCAACCATGTCTGCAAACTGGAACCAAATCCTCCGCTGCTCCTCCGTAAACTCCTCTATCTCCGGCTCCAGCAAAAGGAAGTCAACACCTGTCATCTTGATTCGTTTCAGTCCCTCTCTTTCAGTGTCCTCCATCATCTCTTCAGGCATGGTGAAGAAAAAGATGTCTGTATGAACGTCATCGGTTCCCCTTTCCATCACACACTCCCCTACTGCCGGAGTGAGTACATTTTCCAGCCCACGCCATGTCCGAATTTGGCAATGGCTCCAATTTTATTGATAAAGGCAAAAGCAATCTCCTGCAAATCCGTAGCATCTCCAAGCCTTACACCGGCATTCTCATGGCCACTCTCCGCAATCTGCTTCTCTACGATTTCTACATTTACCGGAGACAAATCCACCCCCAGATACTCCTTACACTTAGGTGCATAGTTCATCAGATAATATCCCCCGCCACAGCCAATCTCGATAACCTTCTTCTCCTTGTCAATGTACGGGTCCAGTGCCCGCTTGGTATAAATGAACTCCATCGCATACTCTCCGGTCCGGGCCGCACGATTCACTTCCCCGCCACCGGAATACTTTTCAATGATTTTCTCCTTGTAGTTACTTTCCATAATCTCTCCTCCTTTTCTTGAAAAAGAAAAAGCTGATATTTGCATACACAAACATCAGCTTCTAAATTCGTTTATATTATACTAACAGCATATACCAATACAAATTCACCTGGGTCGTAATGTTTGCGTATGACAAATAAGACATGTATGTTCCACCACATTAATAATGGACATCACGCCTTCGGAAATAAGCCAATTTAAATTGACAAGTTTCACATTCGCAAACATTTTCCTGCTCCTTCTGTTTAATACTTTTCAGAGCAATTCACAAAATCGTCCTTTCAGGACTTTCCTTTTGCTCATATATGGCGTCTCGCCATATAGATTTATGAAAACAGCCTTTATCAACCAAACTTGAACAGTCTGTTTTACATAAATCTGCATTGCTCTGAATAAATCTAAATTTTTATTATTAAAACACCATGGGAAAGATATGTCAAGAATAATTTTCAGATTCTTTTTTAAAAAGTATAATTATATTCAAAACAACCACACCTACGGCACGGTGATTTCTTCCAATTCTTCCGAATTTCCGGCAAATACATTTCTGTCAATATATTTCTCTGTCCCTTGATACCCACTTAGTACCGAAGTATCTGAATACTGCCATAACACCCACTTATCCTTCAGTGTAATCTCCGGCCACAGATACACATCCCGAATCCACAGTGGATAATCCTCAAACTCTCCTTCCAGATATTTGCTATACACTGTAAGCGTGGTATAAATCATAGGCTTCACACCATATTCCCGCTCCAGTTCAAGTAGCATATCATTTAATTCCCTGATTACCGCTTCCCTCTCCGGTGGATTCTTTTCTTTATCCCCATAATACTCCACGTCCACCACAGGTAACAATTTCCCTGAAAGCACTCCTACCGCATCCATAAAATTCTGCGCCTGTGTTTCTCCCGCGCTGTCAAAGCTGAAGAAATGATAGGCTCCGATTTTCATAGAAGTCACAGCTGCTTCTGACCAGTTTTCTGTAAACCTTTCATCCACAGAACTGCTGCCCTCCGTAGCTTTTATATAAGCAAAGTCTATTCCCTGACTTTCCAACTTCTCCCAATCAATATCCCCCTGATAATGGGACACATCGATGCCCTGCACCGAATATTGTTCTGCAACAAAAGTATTTATCTTAATCTTCTTGAACAAAACACAACACGAAATAACAGCAATAAAAATTCCTATTCCGAGAAATATCATCAAAGCTTTCTTTTTTCCCTGTTCCATATGGCTCCTCATTACACCTCATAATTCCAGAATCATTCCACGCCCATACTTATCACTCGGCAGATTACAAATTCAAACTGCTCGTAAAACTTTCCTTTCCCGGCATTCGCATACAGGTTACACGCAACCCTCACGCCTTTCAAGCTACTCCAAACTCCCTCCGGGGTACTAATAGAAAAAGCAGCTCTATCGCCCGATTCATCTCCACCGGATTGTCCCACTGCAATTATCTTCTCCCCAGAATTCTCCTGCAATATCCGTAAAAAGCACCTCAAGCCTAAGCCTGAAGTGCCACATTATCATCTTACAACACTCTTATCTCAATCGCCGTAGTCTGGGGCGGAATACTAGCGGTCATGAAATCTGCATGACGCACCCGCACGTTCATCCCCGGCATCAATCTGGAAAACTCTATCTGACTTCCATTTCTCCCAATAATTCTGGCATCCTCCGGCACGTTGAATCGTATAATCGAAGATACGTCTCTGTCACTGATAGTTGTAAAGCTTCGGTTTCTTCTATCCATATCCACAATGGTACCAACAACCACGTTTTCTCTTCTGGGCTCATCCACAATGCGAATCAGAAATGCAACTGCCTGAGGAGGGATACTACGAGTCATAGTCGATGAAAAGGACGCATTTACCGTCATCCCCACTCTCAATTCTCCGGCAGATATCACTGCTCCGTTTCTGTTTAAAACAGTTGTACGTGGACCAACCACAAGTCTTACAGTTTCATCATTTCTTCTGTCACACTGACATCCGGAATAAGTTACTGTTACCAGAGTATTGTCTCTGTCTCTGGAAATATCTTTAATCAATCCGTTTCGAATATTAATAACTGGCATCACTAATACCTCTCTTTTTTAGTAGTATATTCAAAAAAATAAGAGGTAGTGCGCAAAACGCCACTAAATATCCATTGTCAACTGTACTTCGGCCTCTGCCTGCTGCTTAAACTCTTCAATCTGCAAGGTGCTGAGCTCCGGCAGTTCTTCCAGACTCTTTACACCAAAGCAGCGTAAAAACTGCTCTGTGGTTCCGAACAAAAGGGGACGTCCCGGTGCATCCAGTCTTCCCAATTCACAAATCAGATCATACTCTAAAAGTTTGTTGATGGCGTGGTCACAGCTTACGCCACGCACACGCTCCACTTCCACTCTGGTCACCGGCTGCTTATAGGCAATGATGGACAGGGTCTCAATCACCGTGTCCGTAAGGGAAATTTTTCTGGGAGCCTTGGCAATCTTCACAAGATATTCGTACATATCCGGCTTAGTACAAAGCTGCACAGAATCTTCAAAATAAGTCAGTTCAATGCCCCGCTCCGCTGCCTTATAGCTTTCCCCCATCTCCTTAAGGAGAGACTTGGTCACTCGTACATCTTCTTCAATTACATGAGCAAGTCTGCTGATTTCCACAGACTCGCCCATAGCAAATAAAATGGATTCTAATATTGCTTTCTGTTTCTCTCGTTCCATCGTTTTCATCCTTTAACAGATATTTGATTCTATCATAATATCATCGAATATATTTTCCTGGGAAATGGTAATTTTCCCTGTCTTCATCATTTCCAAAATTACAAGGAATGTAATAATAATGAGTGCCTTGGACTTCTGCTCACCTAGAAGCTTTTTGAAGCTGAACTGCTTGTGGGTTCTGGCATATTCTTCAATATAAGCCGTCTTGGCATCCACATCAAAGACCTCATCCTTTTCAATATTTCCATAATTGCTTCGGATAGGGTCTACACGGTCTTCCTGTCTACGAATCATCACCTTGAAGATTTCGTGAAGCTTTGAAAGGGACAAATCTCCCACCAGCTCCTCGTAGTTTAAGGGATGCTTATAATCCGCAACCTCCTTAGGCAGATGCTTATCACGATAATAGCTCTTCTCTGCGTCCACCTGTCTGTCACGAAGCTCAAAGGCCATGTATTTGTACATCTTGTACTCCAAGAGCTTCGCCACCAGCTCTGCTCTTGGATCCTCTTCCTCGCCTTCCTCATTCACTTCCTTGGGCAGGAGCATCTTACACTTAATATCAATCAGTGTCGCTGCCATCACAAGGAATTCACTCATCACGTTCATATCTTCTGCTTCCATCTGCTTGATGTAGTCCAGATACTGCTCCGTAATCTCTACAATGGGAATATCATAAATATCAATCTTATTCTTTTCAATTAAGTGAAGCAACAGATCCAACGGACCTTCAAAAGCTTCCAGCTTAACAGATAATGCCATCTTTAGCTCTCCTTAAAGTCTACCACCGTAATCTCACCGGGGTTAAACATACGAATGGGTATAGTATGCATGCCAAGGCCTCTGCTCAGCAGCATAGTGGATGCTCCTTCTTTAAAGATTCCACCATCATATTTCGGAAAAAGTCGTACATTAGGCGATACGACACCGCGCCAGCCGGGAATGCGCACCATTCCCCCGTGGACATGCCCTGCACATACAAGGTCTGCCCCCCATCTGGCATAATTGGGGAAATAATCCGGATTGTGGGCAAGAAGACATACATACCTTTCCTTATCCGGCTTACCAAGTACCTCTTCCAAATAGGACTCTTCCATCTTCGGAATCACGAATCTTTTATAATACTTACGATCAATCTCTGCACCATACACTTGGATATTGTGCTCCGGAATCTCCATCCTCTGGTTCACCAGCGGCTTCACCCCTGCCTCTGCAAGTGCTGCAGCATATTCCTGTGCCATATCACCGTATTTTTCCGGATATAGCTTTAATCTATGTTCGTGATTACCGTTTCCATAAAACACCGGATAATCCTTAGCAAGTTCCTTTACAAAATGAATGGCAATATCCAGTGGCTTCCCCGGCTTTGCCGTAAGAATATCCCCCGCGATAAAAATGGCATCCGGCTCCTGCTCCCTGATTTTCTCAAGAAGTACGAGGTTCTCTCTGCCATAGCATTTATTGTGCAAATCCGAAAGAACTATAGCCCGGTAGCTGCCCTTAATACGCTTATCCACAATCTCCAATCTGCGCACAACAAAACGGGTACTGTCAAAAAGAATAATCCAGACACATATCAATATGAAAATTGCCAATATAAAAATAAGAATCTCCCACATGGTCCTCATCCTTTCTGAGCATACACATGGTCAATTATAACACAAATACTCCATTTTAAAAAGAAAAACTATTTATACCCCTTCCAAAAATCACCGTTTCACAGCTTTCCTTTTGCTCATGCTCGATTCTGAATAATTACAGGAAGAAGATATCCAGAACTTTCTGCAAATAATCCTCGTAGGTAGCAACCTCTACATCCTCAGCAAAATAAATTGCACTGCTACCAATAACAGTCTCTCCCAATCTATACACCATCTCTCCTGCAATATCCCCCACCTTCACCGGTGCCTGCACCTCCGTAGGCAGTACCAGTTCCTTCTGAATCTGACTCAAATCCTGTCCACCCGTCTCCACGTATCGGAAAGCCTCACCGAATTTAAGCTTTACTAATTCAGTCTTTCCATCCACGACCTGCAGGGGCGCAAGCTGCTCCGGATGACTATCCTCATAAATATCGCATACCGAAAAGCCATAACTTAATAACGTCTCTGCCTCAGAAAATCGGCTCTTATAATCCTCAGCTCCCATGATTACCGCAATCATATCCATACCGTCCTTATTGGCAGTTCCCGAAAAACAATACTTCGCCTTATCCGTTGAACCGGTCTTTAGACCTGTCGCGTAAGGATACTGCTTTAAAAGCTTATTGGTACTGCTTAAGGTAAATGGAATTTCTCCCTGCTTTGTCACATGTACAATGTCTTCCATCCAAATTTTGCTGTAATCATAGATTTCCGGATACTTTGTAATCAGCTCCCTACTCATAATTGCCACATCTCTGGCAGTAGTATAATGATCATCCGAGTTACTTAAACCACAACAATCCTCGAAATGGGTATTCTCCATTCCAAGCTCTGCCGCCTTCTCATTCATCAGAGCCACAAAGGCCTCCTCTGAGCCGGAGATATGCTCTGCCACCGCTACGGATGCATCATTTCCGGAGGATACCGCAATACACTTAATCATAGTCTCCAGATTCTGTTCCTCTCCAGCTGCCAAAAATACCTGAGAACCACCCATGGAACTTGCATATGTACTGGTTACCACTTTGTCCGTAAGGGCAATCTTCCCCTGTTCCAACTTTTCAAAGGTGAGAAGCAAGGTCATAATCTTTGTTATACTTGCAGGACTCCTTATTTCATCTGCATTTTTTTCATAAATCACAGTTCCGGTAGAGCCCTCCATCAGGATTGCCGAAGGAGCATTAATCTCCATTTCCGCATAGACGTCCACTTCCCATCCGGCCAACATACAAAGCATCATCACTATCGCCACGATAGCTTTTCCAATTCTTTTCATACTTTTTTCCTCATACCTTCTTTTTTTACATGGTATGAGTGCCCTACATTTTTTATGCATTTGAATGGGTGCGTAGGATCAATGTCATTTCGTTTAGAAATCACTCTGGTCAAAAACGATGTATTTTATTCCTGCGTAATTTCTAAACTGTTTTGAGACACCTAGCCGGGGGAGTGGGGATAGATATCCTCTATAAGGGTGACTTGCCACTTCTTCGAAGCACCTGATCGGGGGAGTGGGGATAGATATCCTCTATAAGGGTGACTTGCCACCGCATCGGAACCCGTTAGAGGGTATCTATCCCCACTCCCCCCCTCAAAACCCAAAAAAAGAAGGGCAAACCGCCCTTCTTAAAACCATCTGGTTCGGAATGAATCATACATATCCACCAGCTTCTCTTTTTGTTCTTTAATGTCCACATTGAAAACCTTCATCAACTGAATGGCGTAGTCAATCACCACCACAACCATTACTGCATAAATGAAACGAATTCCCCATGCATAATTAACGGTATCAATGAAATCAATCACCCTGCCCTGCAAAAAAGCCACAATCCCCACAGCATAGAACCCCCATGCAATGGTACTTTCCAGACAGATGATTCCCCGATAATTAAACGGTTTCTCATTGTAGTCCCACCACAATTCACCTAAAAAGCGAATCATTCCACGACCAACAATATATTCAAAGGTGGTAGCCAGAAAGGCTCCCAGAAAATACACAATTACCAGATTCCCCTTAAAAGGAGAAAGAATGAGGTAACCTATCACAGCACCAAATCCGTAGATTGGACAGAAAGGTCCCTTTCCAAAGCCTCGGTTGGTAATCTTCTTATTGCAAAAAGACATATAAATGGACTCTACCAACCATCCCAACATACTGTAAATAATGAATGCAAACACTAAATGGTAAACATCAAATCCCAAAAATACTCTAGACCACATTTTTTCATCCCCTCGTTAATTGTCTGAGATATTTCTCTGAAAATAATGAAAGTCCTCGACATATCTCGGCCAAGGACTTTCGTTCATTAATTAGTTATACTTACGTTTTCTTGCTGCTTCAGATTTCTTTTTACGTTTTACGCTTGGTTTCTCGTAATGCTCTCTCTTACGAATCTCCTGCTGAATACCAGCTTTTGCGCAGCTTCTCTTGAAGCGACGTAAAGCGCTATCTAAAGTCTCGTTCTCTTTTACGATTACGTTTGACATGCTTACACCTGACCTCCCTTCAGTCCCTTCAAGCATCTTGACTGATTGGGTTAATATTATTACACGGGACCTCCGCCCACATGCACATAAGATATTATAGCAAAAAATTCCATACTGTCAACTACTTTTTGTAAAAAAATGTGGATAACTCTTATAACTGAGCCGCTAAAACCTTTGCGCTTTCCACAATTGCCTCCGGAATACCTGCAGGATTCTTACCGCCTGCCTGTGCCATATTAGGACGACCACCGCCGCCACCGCCTACAAGTGCTGCGATTCCCTTAATCAGGTTACCTGCATGAGCACCTGCCTTGATAGCTCCTTCAGTTGCCATGGTAATCATATTAACCTTACCATCCTGATTAGAAAGAAGAACTACAACACCTTCACCAAGCTTCTCCTTCAGCTGATCTCCAAGATCACGAAGTGCGTTCATATCGACACCATCTACACTGGTAGCTAAGAGCTTCACTCCCTTCACCTCTACCACCTGATTCATAACATCACCAAGAGCATCCTTAGCTGCCTTACTCTTTAATGATTCATTCTCAGATGCAAGAGCCTTCATCTCGGCCATTATATGCTCAAGACGTTCTACAAGGTTTGCAGGATTAGCCTTGAGGGCCTTGGCAGCTTCCGCTACGGTAGCTTCCACATTCTTGTAATAATCAAATACTGCCTTGCCGGTCAGGGCTTCGATACGACGAACACCTGCCGCTACGCCACTTTCTGATAAAATCTTAAATGCGGTAATTACACCGGTATTTGCAACATGGGTACCACCACAAAGCTCCACAGAGAAATCTCCCATAGTTACTACACGTACCTTCTCGCCGTACTTCTCACCAAAGAGAGCCATGGCGCCGGTCTTCTTTGCATCTTCAATAGACATTTCCTGAGTGATTACAGGAATATTCTCTGCAATCTTCTCATTTACCATATCTTCCACCTTCTTAAGTTCCTCGGCAGTCATAGCTGAGAAGTGGCTGAAGTCAAAACGGAGTCTCTCACCGTCCACATAAGAACCGGACTGCTCTACATGAGTACCAAGTACTTCACGGAGTGCCTTCTGAAGAAGATGGGTTGCACTGTGGTTCTTGCAGGTATTTGTTCTTAAGGTCTTATCTACGGATAAGGTAACCACGTCACCAACCTTAATCATACCGCTTACCACCTTACCGATATGACCTACCTTGCCGCCCATAAGCTTTACGGTATCCTTCACTTCAAAAGTTCCGTCCGCGGTAGTAATCACACCGTTGTCACCATTCTGTCCACCCATGGTTGCGTAGAAAGGAGTCTCCTCTACGATAATGGTTCCCACTTCACCATCGGTCAATGCATCTACAAGCTCTGTCTCGGTAGTGAGAACAGTAACCTTAGACTGTGCTTCTAATTTATCATAACCAACAAATGCAGTGGTAATACTTGGATCGATAGATTCATAAACCGTTACATCTGCACCCATGTAGTTGGTAGTCTTTCTAGCCTTACGAGCCATTTCCTTCTGCTGCTGCATGCATACACCAAATCCGGGCATATCAATAGTAAAGCCCTTCTCTGCAAGAATTTCCTCAGTTAAATCGGTAGGGAAACCATAAGTATCATATAACTTGAATGCATCCTCGCCGCAAAGCTCATTTCTGCCCTCTGCTGTCATCTTGTCCATCATCTCAGATAAAATGGAAAGACCCTGGTCGATGGTCTTATCAAACTTATCCTCTTCCTGAGTAAGAACATTTAAGATAAATGCACTCTTCTCCTCAAGCTCAGGATAACCGTCCTTACATTCGTTAATAACGGTCTGGCTGAGGTTCGCAAGGAACTTGCCCTCGATACCAAGTAATCTTCCGTGACGTGCCGCACGACGGATTAATCTTCTGAGAACATATCCACGACCTTCGTTGGAAGGCATGATACCATCACTAATCATAAAGGTTGAAGAACGGATATGATCGGTAATCAAACGGATAGAAACATCTTTTGCATCATCGGTCTGATAAGTAACCCCTGCGATGTTGCAGATACGGTCACGAATGGCTTTCATGGTATCAATATCAAATACACTGGTAACATCCTGAACAACTACTGCCAGACGCTCAAGACCCATACCGGTATCAATGTTCTTCTGAACAAGCTCAGTGTAGTTGCCTGCACCATCGCTCTCAAACTGGGTAAATACGTTGTTCCATACTTCCATGAAACGATCGCACTCACAGCCTACCTTACAGTCAGGGCTGCCACAGCCGTATTTCTCGCCACGGTCGTAGTAAATCTCAGAACAAGGACCACAAGGGCCTGCGCCGTGCTCCCAGAAGTTATCACATTTACCTTCCGCATCACGGTAGAATCTGGTAATCTTCTCGCCCGGAACACCGATTTCCTGTGTCCAAATATCATATGCTTCATCATCTTCGCAGTAAATAGAAGGATAGAGGCGATCCTCTTCCATTCCGATTACCTTAGTTAAGAACTCCCAGCTCCATGCAATTGCTTCATGCTTGAAGTAATCACCAAAGGAGAAGTTTCCTAACATTTCGAAGAAATTTAAATGTCTTGCTGTCTTACCTACATTTTCAATATCACCGGTTCTAACACACTTCTGGCAGGTAGTAACTCTGCGACGAGGAGGAATCTCCTGACCGGTAAAGTAAGGCTTAAGTGGTGCCATACCGGAATTGATAATTAGTAATGAATTATCATTGTGTGGTACCAGTGAAAAGCTCTTCATCTTTAAATGATCCTTGCTCTCAAAGAAATCAAGGTACATTCTACGTAATTCGTTTACACCATATGCTTTCATCGTAAAATCCCTTTCTATACAAAAACAATTCAGAACCAATTTGCAAAATCGCCTCTTCGAGGCTTTCCTTTTGCGAATCAATGGCTTCCCACCATATAAATTTGTGAAAATCGGCCCTTACAAGCAAGCTTGACAGTCCTTTTTTTCACAAATTTGCATGGTTCTGAATAATCACACATAATTATATTTTCATTTTGGGGCATTGTCAAATATTATTCAATATCGTTCAAAAACTCAGTCAAAGTATCTCTGGCTTCCTTAATATCCGCCCTATCTCCCTTGCGAAGGGCCTCTTCAAAGGCCATGAGATAACGCTCCACCTTCTTACGCTGCTCACCAAGAAGTTCCTCGTACATTCTCTCAGCCTGCAAAATCACCAGCTTGTTCTCTTCCTGGTCTCTTGGCTGAATCTTCAGATAGGAAAGCTCCTCCATACGTGCTGTGATTTCCTCGTCGGTCATCTGGTTATCGCTACCCTTGATAATCATCTTTTGAGTCTCACCTGTGGAAACCACCTTTACCTGAACCTCCAAAAGAGAGTTGATATCATAGGTATAAGTAACATCAATGGATTCCTGCCCCTTTGGTGCCTTCGGAACATTTACGTTCAGTTCACCAAGATACAAGTTATTTCTGGCAAAGCGGCTTTCTCCCTGAAGAACTCTGACGCGCACCTTCTCCTGATTATCCTTAACCGTATAAAGTCTCTCAGTATGGCTTACGGGGATAACTGTGTTTCTCTCAATAATTGGGCAGAAATGTCCGTCCTCAAAGCGCCCCTCTTCGTACTCTACCACCACCTCGGTACCCAGAGTAAAGGAACACACATCGGTAAGAATCACTTCCTTTACATCCTGATGACGTTCCTTCATGGCTGCTTCAATGGCAGCCCCCAGAGCCACCACCTCGTCCGGATTCATTGCCTTATCCGGGAACTTGTGGAACAGCTTCACCAGAAAACTTCGGATAATGGAAAGCTTGGTAGCTCCTCCTACTAAGACCACCTTATCAATATCCTTTAGAGAAAGTCCGGCATCAGATAAGCTTCGCTTCACCGGTTCCCGGATGCGCATGAATAAATCCTCGCATGCCTCCTCGTATTCCTTTCTGGTAATCTCAGAGGAAAGTTCTTTGTCCTGATATACAAACTGCATGGACACAGAGTCTTCATCGCCAAACTGGCACTTTGCTTTCTCCGCAGCACGATATAGTCTTGCCTGATCCTTCAAAGACATGCTCTGCTTATCCAGATTCTGCTTTTTAGTAAAGAGCTTCTCCAAAACTCTGGTAAAGTCCTCACCACCAAGGTAATTGTCTCCTGCTACGGCACGAACCTCCAAGATATTCTCAAAAAGCTCCAAAATGGAGACGTCAAAGGTTCCTCCTCCAAGGTCAAATACCAAAAATCTTCCGTTACCTTCCTGCTCATATAAGCCATGGGCAATGGCTGCCGCCGTAGGCTCGGAGATGATTCTCTCTACCTTAAGTCCGGCCAGCTCTCCCGCTCTCTTGGTGGCCTTACGTCTCTTATCGTCAAAGTATGCCGGTACACTGATTACTGCCTCGGTAATCTCCTGCCCGAGGAAAACCTCCGCATCTTCTTTTAAGGATTTCAGTACAAAGCAAGATAATTCCTCCGCTTTATACTTCTTACCGCTAAGCACATAGTCCCTGTCGCTACCCATACTACGTTTAAAGGTAGATGCAACCGTATCCGGATAAAGACTCATACGCTCTCTGGCAGTCTCGCCAACATATACATTCCCTTCTTCATCCACACTGACAACGGAGGGCGTTAAGTTTTTTCCCAATCTATTAGGAATGAGCCTTGGTCCCTCTTCTGTAAAGTAACCAATCAAACTGTTGGTAGTACCCAAATCAATTCCTACTATCATATATTAATTACTTCCTTTGTTCATGTTTTTAAAACGTAACTTACACCTTGCAAAAATCTGGAATGGATTCTGCTTCTGCAAAGCTTTATACAATGCTATCGCCTCTGCTTCCTTACCTTCCCTCTCCAGCACAAGTGCCTGTGCGGTCAGCTGCTCCACACAACAATTTTCGCTACAGAACCTACACACAATACCATCACAAATGGTCTGATATGCTACATTTATATACTTCTTCGGATGGAAGTAATCTGCCAGAAATACCATCCAGCCCCGATTCTTCTGCTGGTAGAAATATTCATTCTTCTCCGCAGTAAATCCCGCTTCCATCAGATTATTCATAGTAATTCTCGCCCACTCCGTCCACTGGTCCAGCTGCATCTTGGTCACCATAGTTTCACTCACCGCACCACCGGACTTAAAGGAAGAAAATAACCAATCCATTAATCCCTTCCTCTGCTGCTCTGTCTTACCCTGTGCCTTAAGCACATCCTGATACAGGGTAGCAAAGAATAAAAAGTCTGCCATATCCCCTACCACGTCAGCGCCGTCTATGTGCCCCAGCGTTTTCAGAGACATACTTTTTTCGCAATACTGCTTTGCCAGTTTCAGTCCCTTGAAATAATCTCCATAGAGCATTTCCAGCTCTACTACTCTCTTCAAATAATCCTTCTGCTGCTTTGTGAGTTTCTTTTCACTCCCACTTCCGTTTACTGCTTTTTCCAGCTGAGCCAGAAACTTTCTGGCCAGCGACTCATTATCCAGTTCAATACACAAATCCACTGCAAGTAAAAGACCATAGCTTAGATTATTTTCGGTGTATTTTTCCACAATCAGGTTCAGTGCACCTTCCAGATTGCCGCCCCTTGCCATACAGGTGACAATATCTCTCATAGACCCCATTTCCTTCTCCGGGAATCGCTCTACCAGGGCACGATATACATTCTCCGCTTGGCTGTACTCACCCATGCGCTCAAATGTATGACCACAATTTCCGTATGGATATGTATTCGGCTCATCATCCATATAAAGAATGGCTTTATTAAAGCAGACAACCGCCTTTTCATACCTTCCGGTATATTTGTAAATGCATCCCAGATTGTTTAAGGCGAACTGGTCATAGGGCTGCTCTGCCAGAATCTTCTTAAAGGTTTCTTCCGCCTCCTCATAATGCATGGTATCCATGTAAAGTCTTCCGATCTCATTAAGCAGATAAATGGATGGCGAACGATAAAACAAGCTCTTTAAATAAACAAGCCCCTCTTCATACAAAGTCATATTCCCATCCTGAGTGATAGGATTCTTATACTTCTTTTCAAAAAGCTCCATCTCATCCGGATACTTCACCTTCTCCGTCTGATTTCTAAACTGATACTCGTATGCCTCAAGGAAAAGAGATTTGATATCTGCCTCCTTAGCACGCTTTAGGATATCCTCCATCTCGTCCTTCTTATCCAAGCATAAGTATACCAGAGCCATCTCCTCATAAGGAGCGATAAATTGTGGAAATGCCTTGATGCAGTACTCACCAAACTGTACCACTCCGCCGGCATCCCGCCTTCTGGTAGCCAGTTTCAGCATGATACTGTACACCGCCTCCACATGATACTCCTGCCAGATGGTAAGACACTGCTGCTCACACTCGTCGTACCTCTCCATCTCCAAGAGAATCTGAGCACGCTCCAGATAAACGGTTACATCTACTTCTCCCCGTTCCTCATTCTCCTTAATAAAGGCGATTACCTCCTCAATCTCCCTTAGTGCCTCCTCATAGAATTCCTTTTTCGCTCCGCCCATGGCATGAAATGCCTGGATACGCAGAAAATAGGAATCCTTGACTCTGCGGATATCTGACTTTCTGTCGTCTCCACTCTCTCCCGGTAATCGGTCAAAAAGTCCGGTTCTCCATACCAGTGCCATCTCCGCAGCCTTTTTATAAAGAGCCTCCTGCACATAGAGCTTTGCAAGTAATCCCTTACGCTCCACTTCTCTGGACTGAGGAATTCTACCTTCCAGCGTTTCGGCAAGCTTAATTCCCGCAAAATATTCCTCATTCTGAATCAGACACCAGCCATATTCCATGGCAGCGTCCCCATCCTGGTCGATTTTATTCTTATACTCCTCCTTCAGCTTGACATTAATCTGCTGAAGAAGCTGGTGAAAATCCTCATCCCCACCATATTCCAGTACAATCTCTGCACATTTTTTTGCTCTTTTATATTCGCTACGCTCATAATAAATGGATGCAAGGCGATAGTTCGCCATATAATGCTTGTTAACATCCGCCTTAAGCTTCTCATAGAGAACCTTAGCCTCATCCTTCTTTCCCAATTTAAACAGACTTTCGCCGCACTGATACTGCACCACATCGGAAGCTTCATACCTTTCCAGAAGGGAATACAGTACAGCCTGCATTTCTTCCGTTTTCTCTTCTGCCTCCAACAGATGCATATGAAAAATGTCCATTACAGGATGATAAACATCGCACTTCAGACTGTCCTCATATGCCTGTCTGGCTGCGGATAAATCCTTCTGCTCTAAAAGGCGGTAACCGGAATCATAGTAGTACATGTATTTATCCAAGTCTGCATCATCTGCACACTCAAACATGGCAAAGTCCAGATTCTCTCCCTGCTTACACTTATACACACAAAAATCAATAAACTGCTTAGGAAAACGTTCCTGAAGTTTTCCGCTGCCACCCACTATCTGCAATTTCTCATCTACCAGATTCCAGATGTCTGTGGGAAGATAAATATGATTCATCAGGAAGATTAACAGCTTTTCCTTACACTGCTCCTCTTCCTCCAGAGACAGAAAAATGTCATCCTGAAACAGCCCTTTCCAAGCTACAACATCCTGTCTTCCGGAAAGGGAACCATATAATGCTTTTACCTTCTGCATCCACTGACCGGATGGTGTTTCATCAACCTCTTCTAAAGCACCCTCCTCATCAGGTCTCTTTGCATATTCGTTAGCCTCCTCGTAGGCCTTACGAAGTCTTTTAAAGCCCTCCGGGTCATCCTCCGGATTCACGGTTTTCAGCTTTTTATAATAAGCAGCCTTAATCTGCGCCAAATCCTTCGTTTCTTCAATTTCTAATATCAAAAAACAATCCGTCATATTCCCCTCGCGTATTCATCTCCCATAAAGGAAAGAGGCTGTCATACTTTAAAAGCACAACAGCCTGTTAAAAATCAAATACAGAGTTCGGCCCGCACATTCGCAAGTGATGGCTGAACTTTAAAACGTAAATTTGTCTGCGAAGTATGCTTCCAAATCAGCGATTGCAACACGCTCCTGCTCCATGGTATCACGGAAACGTACGGTAACCATATTGTCTGTCTCGGACTCGAAGTCATATGTAATGCAGAATGGAGTGCCGATTTCATCCTGACGACGATATCTCTTACCAATGTTTCCTCTATCATCAAATTCACAATTGTATTTCTTAGAAAGTGTAGCAAATACCTTCTCAGCGCCCTCATTTAACTTCTTTGATAAAGGTAATACACCAATCTTAACCGGTGCAAGTGCAGGATGGAAATGAAGCACGGTACGAACATCTCCTTCACCAATTTCTTCCTCATCATATGCTGCACAAAGGAATGCTAAAACTACACGGTCTGCACCAAGAGAAGGCTCAACAACATAAGGAACATACTTCTCCTTCTTCTCATCATCGAAGTAGCTCATATCCTCACCGGATACGTTCTGATGCTGGGTCAAATCGTAATCGGTTCTGTCAGCGATACCCCAGAGTTCACCCCATCCGAATGGGAATAAGAACTCAATATCGGTAGTTCCCTTAGAGTAGAAGCAAAGTTCCTCAGGAGAGTGGTCACGAAGACGCATCTCATCCTCTTTAATACCAAGAGAAAGTAACCAATCACGGCAGAATGCTCTCCAATACTGGAACCATTCCATATCGGTACCCGGCTCGCAGAAGAACTCTAATTCCATCTGCTCGAACTCTCTGGTACGGAAAGTAAAATTACCGGGAGAAATCTCGTTACGGAAAGACTTACCAATCTGTCCGATACCGAAAGGAATCTTCTTACGAGAGGTTCTCTGTACATTCTTGAAGTTTACAAAGATACCCTGCGCTGTTTCTGGTCTTAAATAAATAGTGTTCTTTGCATCTTCGGTTACACCCTGGAAGGTCTTGAACATTAAGTTAAACTGTCTGATATCGGTAAAATTGTGCTTACCACAGGAAGGACAAGGAATGTTCTTCTCTTCCACGAATTCCTTCATCTGCTCCTGCGTCCATGCATCAACGCTTTCATTTAAGGTGATGTCGTTCTCTGCACAGTAGTCCTCGATTAACTTATCTGCACGGAATCTTTCCTTACATTCCTTACAATCCATTAACGGATCAGAGAATCCACCAAGATGTCCTGACGCCACCCAGGTCTGAGGATTCATTAAAATCGCACAGTCCACACCTACGTTATAAGGATTCTCCTGAACGAATTTCTGCCACCATGCTTTCTTCACGTTATTCTTAAGTTCTACACCAAGATTACCGTAATCCCAGGTATTTGCCAGACCACCGTAAATCTCTGAACCGGGATATACGAATCCTCTTGCTTTCGCTAATGCAATAATTTTATCCATTGTCTTTTCCATAATCATTCTCCTACCTTTATTTCATCATTATATATTTAAGCCCGGCATCTTCGCATTGTGCTATTATTTTCCCCGGCATACGAATATCTACCTCATGCCCCAAGATAAAAATCATTTTCTCGCCGTATTTATCCAGCTTCTCATCACTGAGAGCAGTTTCCTTTTTGGTATCAATAAGCTTTCCCGATAGGGACCATCCGGCGCCCATGGCCTCATTTACCGTACCATAAAAGGCGTCCACATCATAGTAAGCTGCGTAGCTTTCCGCATTGGCAAACTCCATAATAAGAGCCACTTGCCCACTATCCGGCCATACCTCCGCTCCCTGGATTACCATCTCATCGCCTTCTGCCAAATCATGCTCCGCACTGAAAGCACTTGCCTCCTGCATTGCCATGGCAGCCAATTCTTCCGCATCATAGTAATCCTTGTCAAAGGCATCCACCATATACGAAATCAGCTTCCCTTCCTCGGTAATTACTACAGCATTCCCGGTGATGGGCTGCTCTTCCTCCTGCGCCTCACACCCGGTAAAAGTAAGAGCCGAAAGAGTTATGAAGGCAAGCAAAAGACTGCCCTTCTTTCTTGCGCTAAAATATTCTCTTTTCATAGAACTCCTCTTTTCTTCATCATAGTGACTGATTGAAATATTATAAGGGATAGAAATTGTTTTTTCAACCTAGACTTTGCAATATTTCCAGACTTTTAAATTCTCTGTCCATAAATTTATCCCGATAAAAGGCCGCTGCTTCCCTAAGCTCACATAGTACTTCCTCACTTACTTTAAAAGTATACAGCTTTTCCACAGAGCTTTCCACTATGTAGGAAAGAGCATACATGGTAGATTCTGTAAGCTTCCAATCTGAAGGAATCCCGGGAAACTCCCCATTTACCACAATGCTCTTAATCTCAAAAATACTCTGAATCAGAGGATTGGGAATGCTCTCTGCACAAAGCGCCCTAAGAGACTGATAAAGAAGCTTCATCATCTCCTTCTCATCATTATTCTCTCTGGTGTAGTAATCTGCAATTTCGCAAAAATACATTCCATAATATGCGCCCTCATAATCTAGTCTAAGTGGTTCAAAATAATTCTGAATATCCACTTCAGACACATTATAAGAACTTTTCCCTTCGTACAATTTAAAAATGCCGAAGGAAAATGGATTGGTTGCGGAAGATAGTCTGCTGCCCGGCTTTCTGGAGCCCCTGACGAAAGCAGATATCTTCCCCCTCTCCTTAGTTAATAAGCAGATACGCCTATCATACTCACCGATAGGCGTCTGCTTTAGTATAATTCCCGTTACTGTTACAAATTCCTGCATTGGATTCTCCCTGAGTTCCGCACTGTGCATATCTTAGGTAATCATCTACCAGCCCGGAACTTTCAAACCGTTTCCAATAATCGCTTTGCGAATCTTCAAAAGCTTCCATTTCCTGCGCCCCCTTTTCATCCGTCTGATAATAGGGTTAACAATTAAGCTCAAAACTATTCGCGAATATCACTTGGATTATATCCGAAATTCTTCATGAGAAAATCACTGTCACGCCAGTCTTTTTTCACCTTTACCCAAAGCTGTAGGTTCGCCTGACACTCAATCAAATCTTCGATTTCCGGTCTTGCCTTAGAACCAATCTGCTTTAACATACTACCACCCTTGCCGATAATGATTCCTTTGTGGGAATCTCTCTCACATACGATGGTTGCATCAATATCGCAAATATGTCCACGATACTTCATACTGTCAATACTAACCGCAATGCCATGAGGAATCTCTTCCTCTAAAAGTCTCAGTGCCTTCTCACGAATCAGCTCCGCTACAATCTGGCGGATAGGCTGATCAGTGATAGTATCCTCATCATAAAATGCATCTCCGTAAGGAAGATACTTCATAATACAGGAAATCAGTACGTCCGTATTATCACCTTTCAGTGCAGATACCGGAACGATTTCCGCAAAATCAAGCTGAGTTCTGTACGCATCGATGAAGGCTAAAATCTCTTCCTTCTTTACGGTATCCGTCTTATTGATAACTAAGATAACCGGTGTCTTAGTCTTCTTAAGCTGCTCGATAATGTGCTGTTCTCCCGCACCAATGTAAGTGGTAGGCTCTACCAGCCACAGAATCACATCCACCTCGGAAAGTGTTCTCTCCGCCACCCCCACCATGTAGTTGCCCAGCTTATTCTTTGCCTTGTGAATACCGGGAGTATCCACAAACACAATCTGTCCCTCCTCAGAGGTATATACCGTCTGGATCCGGTTTCTGGTGGTCTGGGGCTTTTTGCTGGTAATCGCAATCTTCTGCCCGATTAACTTATTCATAAGTGTGGACTTTCCTACATTCGGTCGTCCGATCAGTGTTACAAAACCTGACTTAAAATTATTGTTATTACTCATTCTTTCCCTGTCCCTCATTTTCTTTTATCTGAGTAGCTTCCTGTTCCTTGATCCGTATTGTTCTTTTCTTGATTTTCTTTAAAACCAATACCACTACTATAATCACAACTGCCCAAATAAGCAAGTAAGGAATATTAACTACAAACCAGATAAAGGCTTCCGTAATATCATAACCGATATCCTCAAGGCTCTCAACAAAGCCTCCGCTAATACGCTGCCATACCGTTTCTTCCACTATCGGGGTCAGCTCCTGCACCTCATCTATATACAGATAAACAGTGCTATATGTAACCTTATTGTCATAAGTGCGAAGCTGTGACTCCATACTTTCAATTTGGTAACGGATGTCAGAAAGTCTGGATTCCAAGGTAATAATATCCTCAATGGTGGTAGCCTCTGCAATCAGCTCAAGTAACCTGTCCTGCTCCGCAAGAAGCACATCTTTGTGGCTGGACAAATCCACATACTGCAGGGTCACGTCCTCCACATTCTCCGAATGCCTTACCACATTGCTGATAGTAGAGATTTCCTCCAAGAAAGCATCAAGGCTTTCTTGAGGAATTCGAAGAGTCATGCTGGCATTACGACTGCTACGATAACCACTGTAGGCACTGCCGTTATAGGTCTCCATATTTTCGATGTAGCCACCTAAAGTATTTACCTTATTCTCCACTGCCGCCAGCAGATTATCATACTCCTTGGTCTCCACGGACATATCCACGGTCTTAATCAGCTTCCGCTGGGTCTGTACAGTGGTCTGGCTTCCACTGGCCTCTTCCGTAACCTCTACGCTACCGGTTCCATTGGTAAAGCCCATTTCTGCGTCATAATACTCTTCCGTTACTGTTTCATACTTTGCCTCCGGACTGCTGCTTGCAGAATCTGACGCAGAACCACCGCAGGCGGATAAGCCCAGCGTTAACATTAACGACAAAAATAATAACTGTAATCTCTTTTTCATAATGTACCCTCCCTTGTATCTTATGAAATCTTACAACATGTTTTCTATGCTCATAAATAAGTCCGATGCTTCTTTCACCTTCTCCGCATTACCTACGGTACAGAAATAACCATCGCTCATCATGGCCTCAATGTATTTTGACAAAGCTCTGATATCCTCAGGCGTAGCAGTCAGCATATCTTCACGTTCCTTCTGGAGCATCTCCTGAGTGATGCCGGTCATATAGGCACTTAAGGAAAAGAGTGCGTACCCCTGCGGATTCATAGGCACATCCAAATCACTGACAGCACCAATCAGATACTGAGTCATGGTTCTCTCATCCAGCTTCACTTCAGAAATAGCCTTCGCTGCTCCCTCAAACACCTCTACGGTCTTTTTCAGGTTCGGGTCACGATAGGATACAAAGCCGCCGTCGCCACCCTTTCCGAAGGAACACATACAGCCATAAGCACCACCTTTTACGCGGATATTGTTCCAGAGGTAATCATATCCCATCATCACCTTTAAGATGCGAAGTGCTCCGGTATAGGGCAGCCCCTTCTTCCTAAAGTTACCGCCTCTTGCCACATACTGTACCTGTCCGGAGGTCATGAAGCCCTCGTTCTTTTTCTCATAGGTCGGTACAAAGCTTACTTTTTCCACCGGTTCGGTATAAAGACTTCCCGCAAATCTCTCTGCCGCCTTCTCTACCTGCGAAAAACCTTCCTCTGTTCCTACAAAGTCAATCATCAGATTCTCCTTACGGAAAATATGCTTTGCAAGTTTCTGAAGCTTCTCGGTAATATTTTCCTTTTCTGCCTCAAACTCATCATTCAATCTACAAATCAAACGGTAGAAAGGAATACCATTCATAATCTCACTAAGCTGTGCCGACGCGCTTCCATAGGAAAGTGCACGTCCGATTGCCACACTGTGTCCGCCGCTCATCATCTGAGCCTGCATACGGGATTTACCTTCCGCAAGAATCTCCTTAAGACGCACACCATCCGTCATATCTGAGGTCATAATCACCTCACGCATCAGCTCCACCATCACCGGAATATTTTCATACAAAGCCTTCCCCTTAATCTCGAAGGTAAGGGTGTATTTATCCAGATCGTCCACATTTGCGTAGACATTATTCACCGTGGAAATCCCACCGGTAAGAATATTAATCTCATTAAACAAGTCACCATACTTGTAATTTTCGGTATTAAGCTCACCAAGCACGCCCTTTAACAGACCGATATAAGTTACCAGCTCTTCTGTTATATTTTCCACCTTGAACATCATCCGAAGGTATCCGATTCCGGCAGAGAAAATATCATGGTGTAATACCGGGATATCTCCGATATTACGCTCCTTGTTTACCAGTTTTCTGGCCTGCTTACCGATATCTTCTCTGGAGAGCATGGGAATCTTTGCCAAATCTTCCGGCGAATCCTCACTGTCCTGATATTCCTCCAGTGCAGCAGTTTCCTCCACGATTTTCCGTCTTTCCTCCTCAGATAAACTATTCTTATACTGCTCCAGCTTCTCTTTTAACTTACGGTCATTTTCTGCGGTCAGTCCTTTTTTCGGTTGCAAAATCACAATGGATTTATGCCGGTTTTCCAGAAGGTATTTTTGAATCAGTGCTTCAAAATATCCCTCCTCCACTGCCTGACGGAGCTTCTTATAAGTGGCATTCGCCTCCAGATGCATAAATGGCTCTTTATCGTCATAAAGCCAGCTGTCAAGTGCCGTCAGACCATAGATAAGGCCCTTAGGGTATGAGCCGTAATCCGCCTCACGATACTTGAATTCAAAATAATTGATACCTGCAAGAAGAGCCTTCTTATCCATACCCTTTTCTGCCAGCTCAGATAAAACACTCTCTATGGTATCTAAAAATTCCTGCTCCTTGGAAAGTGAGGTATCCTTGGCAATAATACTGAATACCGGCTGCTGCAGACCGTTATCATACATACTGTACACATCTGCACCGATTCCTTTTTTCACCAATGCCTCCTTTAAAGGTGCTCCCGGTGCGGAGCAAAGAGCATAGTCCAATACCTGGAAAGCCACGTACAAATCCTTGTCCAGATTATCTCCCACAGACATATTTAAGGAGAGATAACATGCATTTTCCTCATCCTCTTCCTCGCTGATAGGATATTCCTTCACGATTCGTCTGGTCTCCTTAAATGCCTCCTGCTTTGCAATCTGACTCTCTACCGTAATGGCATCAAAAGCAGACAAATATGCCTTGTCCAAATATTCCAAACGTTCCTCCATATCCATATCTCCATACAGATAAATATAGGAATTGGAAGGATGATAATAGGTTCTGTGGAAATCTAAGAATTCCTCATAGGAAAGCTCCGGAATCACCTCCGGGTCTCCTCCGGATTCTGTTCCGTAGGGGGTATCCGGATAAAGAGAATTCATCAGTTCTCTCACCAGTACATCATCCGGTGAAGAGAAAGCGCCCTTCATCTCGTTATACACGACGCCGTTGATGGTCAGCTCATCCTCTAAACTCTCCATGTCATAGTGCCAGCCCTCCTGCTTAAAAATCTTATCTGTTTTATAAATATTGGGATAAAATACCGCATCCAGATATACATGCATCAAATTCTGGAAATCCTTACCATTACAGCTGGCAATGGGATATACGGTTTTATCCGGGAAAGTCATGGCATTCAAAAAGGTATTTAAAGATCCCTTGGCCAGTTCAATAAACGGGTCTTTAATGGGAAATTCCTTGGAACCGCAAAGCACGGAGTGCTCTAAGATATGTGCCACGCCGGTAGAATTCTTCGGCGGGGTACGGAACCCCACGTAAAACACCTTGTTTTCATCGTCATTTGACACCAGTGCCACCTTTGCTCCGGTCTTTTTATGTGTCAGGAGATATCCCACGGAATTAATGTCCGGCATCTCCCTTTTTTCAATCAATTCATAAGCGGAAAGCTTCTCTAAATTCATACTTTTCAATCCTTTTCTTAAACAGCAAATGTCATCAGTGTCAACTTACCAAATACAACTTCCTGAATCACGATACCCACTTTTCTCTCCGGGCTTAACTTCACATAATCTGCCACCGGAATGGTCTCTGTGATATATCTTCTTGTCACTTTACCAAAAAGATTTTTCTTCTCATCAGGTCTGTTAATCTTCAGCTTAACCTTCAGCTGCCTATATGTCTTAAATGCCAAATCCTGCGACATCTTATTAAAATGCTCCTCAAGTGTAGTATCTCCACTAATTTCCGGCATTATGTAACGCTCTAAAATGGTACGAAGCTTAAAGGGAACATCCTCATTCTCTATCAGCTCTTCATAGGTATACTTGGCACCCAGATACACAAAAGAAGTATCCGACATTACATATTTATAATCTTCATATTTCTGTATCTTCATTCTTGATTCTCTTCCTCAATGTATTCAATCTGATTACCGCTAAAGCGAATTGCCTCGCGAATATATTTTTCACTCATGCGGGTTTCCGAAGCCAGCTCCTCCACCGTCACTTTTCTGTGTAAATCCTCAGAAAGAGCTTTGGCTTTTTCCATCACCTTATTTACTTTATCCGCCACCTTCTGATCTGCCTTTTCTGCGTCTGCATTTTCAGCGATAAATTCTTCCATGGCATCCATAATCATTTTCGCCAGCATCCCCTGCGCTTCCGACGGCTTCTCTACACATCCCAGCATGGATACCCCCATGGTAAGTGCCACATTCCCTTCCCCGATTAGGTCCTCAATCAGAACTCCCATACCGGTGTAAATCTTGGCAATCTCTACTACCTCCGGCAGAAATACTAAGTTCAATTTCGCCTGGGCATCCGGATCTCCTGCCATGGCAGAAATAGTAACTGCCTCCCTTTCCCCATCGGAAAGAGGCTCCAGAAGAGCCAGCTCGTCCAGATAATCCTGCAGGAAATTACGCTCTTCATCCGAAAGATAATCATCCATATTTACAGGCTGATTGATACCTACTTTATGCTTTACCAGATAGTCATAAACCATCTGCAGCTGCTCTTCATTTAAATCCAGCTCTGCAAAGGCCTCCTGTACCTGACTTTCCATAATGCAGTTTCCCTGCTCCTTGGCAAGAGCGCGCACTTCTTCCAACTTCTGTGCAAACAACACTTCTCTATTCATAAATTTCCCATCTCCTTTTTTAAAATTACTGTTCACATCCGCGCCATTCGCAACACCACGCTCACTCGCGCCATTCGCAAAGGAGGCTCCGCCTCTTTCCCGCTACTTCGTAGCTACCTTTGCTCATGAACCGGCGCTCCCTTCGTCAGCCGGGATATTAAACGCCTTGTGCAAGCACATGCGTTTTTCATCACGGCTGACGAGTGAGCTGTTATTTCACGTGTTCGTGTGTAAACAAATGATTCTGGCAGTATTCATAGTTGCCGTTACATTTTGAACAGAACCTAAACTCCAGATTCTCATTATCCTCATCGGTCTGACCGCAAATTGCACACTTATGACCGGACATCTTAGGCGTTGCCGTGCGTCTCACCTCACTGCGGAATTTGGCGCGACGCTTCACCTGGGCCGGTGACATGTGCAACGAATTCTTCGAGGTCAGCCAGAACATTACGAAGGTAACCAGAGATGCCGCGATGGCACATCTTTTAAAAATATTATAAACCGGATGACCGACTCCCACTACAAAATCTGCTACCAGATAACCGGCATAAATCAGCCCCATCCACTTCATACGTACGGGCACGATATACATCAGCAGAATCTCTGCATTGGGGAAAGTGGCCGCAAATGCCAGCATAATGGACATATTGACATAGTAGGTACTAAACATGGTACTGCCGCTTAAGAATACATTGGTTGCTATTTCTGTAGTCGTCAAAAGGTCACCGTACATTACATAACAAATTATCATTGCCACAAAACTTGCAATCACGGTATAAATCATTCCAGAGAAAATATACACATTGTACCGGTAGGTCCCCCATGTACGTTCCAGCGTATTCCCTACTGAATAATAAAAATACAACATTAAAATGGTAAATATATCCAAAGAAGAAGGCGGGGCAATAATCCAAGTCACCAATCTCCAAATCTGCCCGTGCAGTATTTTATACGGGTCCAATGTAAGCAGTAAAAGTAGGTCCTCATTCACAAACTGAATAATATAACCGGCTACATAACACATAATCAAGATTGCCGTCAGATTAGAAATCGCATATCTTCCGAACTTCTTTTCAAATTTACTCATATACTCCTCCATGATAAACAGAATAATTCAATTTATTATAGCACTTCCCTTTTGTGTTCGTAAATAAAACACTTTCTTTTTCAGAAAAATATAATTTGTTTATAAAATCTTAACCACTTCTAGTACTATGGAGGCGTTGATTTTTAACTCCCATAGGCGTATAATGACCTCGTATGTCGTAAAATGAATAATAATAGAGAAAGTAAAGGTTAAACAAATGACGAACAACTTTACATTAGGAATTGATATTGGTTCTACAACCGTAAAGATTGCTATTTTAAATGAGGACAAAGAGATTGTTTTCTCTGACTACGAAAGACATTTTGCAAATATCAAGGAAACTCTTGCCGGATTATTAAAGAAGGCTTATGAGTCCCTTGGAAATATTACATTACATCCTATGATTACCGGTTCCGGTGGTCTTACTCTTGCCAATCACTTAGAGGTACCTTTCACTCAGGAGGTTATCGCTGTTGCCACCTCCCTGCAGGAGTTGGCTCCTCAGACAGATGTTGCCATCGAGCTGGGTGGCGAGGACGCAAAAATCATTTATTTTGAAGGCGGTAACGTGGAGCAGCGTATGAATGGTATCTGCGCAGGCGGTACCGGTTCCTTCATTGACCAGATGGCATCCCTGATTCAGACAGATGCATCCGGTTTAAATGAATATGCCAAGAATTATAAATCCTTATACACCATTGCCGCACGCTGCGGTGTATTTGCCAAAACAGATATCCAGCCGCTGATTAACGACGGTGCAACTAAGGAGGACTTATCTGCTTCCATTTTCCAAGCGGTAGTGAACCAGACTATTTCCGGTCTTGCCTGTGGTAAGCCCATTCGCGGCCATGTTGCTTTTCTGGGCGGTCCCCTTCATTTCCTTTCAGAGCTGAAGGCGGCATTTATCCGAACCTTAAAGCTGGATGAGGAACATATTATTGACACTGACAATTCTCACCTTTTTGCTGCTATCGGCTCTGCACTGAATGCAAAGCCGGAGGTATTCTTTACCTTAGAGGAAATGGTAGGAAAGCTCTCTGACCATATCAAAATGGAGTTTGAAGTTGAGCGTATGGAGCCTCTTTTTGCAAACAGTGAGGAGTACGATGAGTTCGTTACCAGACACGACTCACATAAAGTATTAACCGGGGATTTGGAGAATTATCATGGTAATGCTTTCCTTGGTATTGATGCCGGTTCCACCACCACCAAGATTGCTTTGGTGGGCGATGATGGTGCTCTCCTTTACTCCTTCTATTCCAATAATAACGGAAGCCCTCTGGCTACCGCCATCGACTCATTGAAGGAGATTTATACTCTTCTTCCGGAAGATGTAAATATCGTCCGTTCCTGCTCTACCGGTTATGGTGAAGCACTGATGAAAGCGGCCTTCCTTTTAGATGATGGCGAAGTGGAAACCGTTGCCCACTACTATGCTGCTGCATTCTTCAATCCTAACGTTGACTGTATCTTAGATATTGGCGGACAGGATATGAAATGTATCAAGATAAAAAACCAGACTGTTGACAGTGTCCAGCTGAACGAAGCTTGTTCTTCCGGCTGCGGTTCCTTTATTGAGACCTTTGCCAAATCCTTAAATTACAGCGTACAGGACTTCGCAAAAGCTGCTCTTTTTGCAGAGCATCCTATCGACCTTGGTACCCGCTGTACCGTATTTATGAACTCCAAGGTAAAGCAGGCCCAGAAGGAGGGAGCATCTGTTTCCGATATTTCCGCAGGTCTTGCATACTCCGTTATCAAGAATGCACTCTTTAAGGTTATTAAAGTATCCGATGCTTCCGAGCTGGGTAAGGAAATCGTTGTACAGGGTGGTACCTTCTACAATGATGCGGTACTTCGAAGCTTTGAAAAAATTGCCGGCTGCGAAGCTATCCGACCTGACATTGCAGGTATCATGGGTGCTTTCGGTGCCGCTCTTATCGCAAGAGAGCGTTATACCGAAGAATATGAGACCTCCATGCTCACCTATCAGCAGATTTGTGACTTAAAGTTTGACACCAGCATGGCGAAATGTCGGGGATGTACCAATAACTGTCGTCTCACCATTAACAAATTCTCCGGTGGCAGACAGTATATCTCCGGTAACCGCTGCGAGCGTGGTATCGGCGGTCAGAAAAATGCCGGTAACGTACCGAACCTTTTTGAATATAAGTTAAAGAGATACTTCGACTATGAGTCACTGGATATTAATATGGCTCCCCGTGGAGAAATCGGTGTTCCCAGAGTTCTGAACATGTATGAGAACTATCCGTTCTGGCATACCTTCCTTACAGAGCTTGGCTACCGCGTAGTACTCTCTCCCGTTTCCAATCGTAAAATTTACGAGCTGGGTATTGAATCCATCCCCAGTGAGTCCGAGTGTTATCCGGCAAAGCTTGCCCATGGTCATGTAACCTGGCTCATCAGGCAGGGCATCAAGAAGATTTTCTACCCTGCAGTATTCTATGAGCGGAACGAATTTGAAGAGGCCAACAATCATTACAACTGTCCGATTGTAACCTCCTACTCTGAAAATATTAAAAATAACGTAGAAGAAATCACCAGCGGTGATGTTACTTTAATCAATCCGTTTATGTCCTTCTTAAGCGAAGAAACCATTTCTCAGGCTTTAATTAAGGAATTTGGGAATATTCCGGAAGGCGAAATCAAGACCGCGGTACATAAAGCTTGGGGCGAGCAGGAAAAGGCCCGCGCAGATATGCGCGCAAAGGGTGAGGAAGTATTAAATTACTTAAAGGAAACCGGAAAGCGGGGTATCGTTCTTGCGGGGCGTCCTTATCATATCGATCCGGAAATTAACCATGGTATTCCGGAGATGATTACTTCCTACGATATTGCGGTACTTACGGAGGATTCCATTTCTCATCTGGCTCGGCCGGAGAGACCGTTGATTGTTTCCGACCAGTGGATGTATCACTCCCGCCTTTACGCTGCTGCAAGCTATGTAAAGCTGGTAGAGAATCTTGATTTGATTCAGCTGAATTCCTTCGGCTGTGGTCTGGATGCCGTTACTACCGACCAGGTAAATGATATTTTATCCGGCTCCGACAAAATATACACTTGTCTCAAAATTGATGAGGTAAATAACCTTGGTGCGGCCCGTATTCGTATCCGCTCCCTTCTCTCCGCACTTCGCGTAAGAGAAAAGATGGGCAAGGAACGTACCATCCGCTCCAGCGCTATTCATAAGGTACAGTTTACCGAGGAAATGCGTAAGGAATACACAATTTTATGTCCTCAGATGTCACCGATTCACTTCGAAATCGTAGAGCCTGCATTCAGAGCCTGCGGCTACAATTTTGAGGTCCTCAGCAATGACAACAAACATTCTGTGGATGTAGGTCTGAAATATGTAAATAACGATGCCTGCTATCCTTCCCTGCTGGTTGTTGGTCAGCTGATGGAAGCACTTCTTTCCGGTAAATACGATTTAAATAAGACTGCACTGATTATTACCCAGACAGGTGGCGGTTGCCGTGCAACCAACTATATCGGATTTATCCGTAGAGCCTTAGAAAAAGCAGGAATGAAACAGATTCCGGTTATCTCCCTGAATCTGGGCGGTATCGAAACCAATCCGGGCTTTAAAATGGATGCTAATATGCTCCTCCGTGTAGCTTTGGCCGCACAGTTCGGTGATATCTTTATGCGTTGTACCTATCATATGCGCCCTTACGAGGCAGTGCCCGGAAGCGTTAATGCAGTACATGAAAAGTGGAAAAAGGTTGTTGTTGATTATATATCTGCACCAAAGATTAAGCTCACTAAGTTTAGTTCTTTATGCAGACAGATTATTGAAGATTTCGATGCTATTGAAATTAAAAATATCAAAAAACCACGTGTAGGTGTGGTTGGAGAGATTCTGGTAAAATACTCTCCTGCCGGCAACAATCACCTGGTAGAGCTCTTAGAGGCAGAAGGTGCCGAAGCAGTTGTACCGGATTTGATTGACTTTCTTCTCTATTGCTTCTACAATCAGATTTATAAGGCGGAGCATCTTGGCACCAGTAAGAAAGCTGCAAAAACCTGTAACCTTGGCATCTGGGCTATTGAACACATCCTTCGTGGTAGCACTGTAAAAGCACTTCAGAAGAGTAAGAACTTCTACGCTCCTACTCCTATTCGTGAAACAGTGAAGATGGCAGAGCCTATCGTAGATATCGGTAACCAGACCGGTGAAGGCTGGTTCTTAACCGGAGAAATGATGGAGCTGATTCATGACAATGTGCCTAACATTGTATGCACACAGCCCTTCGGATGTCTCCCTAACCACGTAGTGGGTAAGGGTGTTATCAAGGCAATCCGTAAGTCTCATCCGGAAGCTAACATTGTGGCTATTGACTATGACCCCGGTGCAAGTGAAGTTAACCAGCTGAATCGTATTAAGCTGATGCTTTCCACTGCCAATAAAAACTTGAAATAATTCAGAACCATGCGGATTTATAAACAACAGACCGATTAAGTTTACTTACAGAGGTCTGTTGACATAAATTCATATGGCGAAAAGCCATTCATGAACAAAAGAAAGCTGCACCGCAGCGATTTTGCGAATAGTGGTTCTGAATTCACTTGAATAAGGAGATTAAACTATGCAAAGAGAAACCATGTGTATCCAGGCCGGATACGAACCAAAAAACGGCGAGTCCCGTATGATTCCTATTGTTCAGAGTACTACCTTCAAGTATGACTCCAGCGAAGATATGGGAAAGCTTTTTGACTTAGAGGCTTCCGGCTACTTCTACACCAGATTACAGAACCCAACCAATGATTACGTAGCTGCAAAGATTTGCGCTTTAGAAGGCGGCACTGCTGCAATGCTTACATCTTCCGGACAGGCTGCAAACTTCTACGCAGTATTTAATATTGCCGGTTGTGGCGACCACGTAATCGCAGCTTCTACTATCTACGGTGGAACATTTAATTTATTCTCCGTAACCATGAAGCGTATGGGTGTTGAATTCACATTCATTGATCCTGACTGTAGTGAAGAAGAGCTTGCTGCCGCATTCAAACCCAACACCAAGGCAGTATTCGGAGAAACCATTGCCAATCCTGCACTTATTGTTTTGGATATTCCGAAATTCGCGAAAGCTGCTCACGAACATGGTGTTCCTCTTATCATTGACAACACCTTCGCTACTCCTATCAACTGTCGTCCTTTTGAGTGGGGTGCAGACATCGTTACCCACTCTACCACCAAGTACATGGATGGTCACGACGCTGCAGTTGGCGGATGTATCGTAGATTCCGGTAAATTCGACTGGATGGCTCATGCAGATAAGTTCCCGGGTCTTACTACTCCGGATGACTCTTATCACGGTGTTGTATATGCAGAGAAGTTCGGACTTGGCGGCGCATTCATCACCAAATGTACTGCCCAGCTCATGAGAGACTTCGGCTCCATCCAGGCTCCAATGAACGCTTATTTATTAAATCTTGGTTTAGAGTCCTTACACGTACGTATGCCTCGTCACTGTGAAAATGCGCAGAAGGTTGCAGAATTCTTAGAGGCTCATCCTATGATTGAATGGGTAAATTATCCGGGTCTTAAGAGCAACAAGTACTACGACCTTGCTCAGAAGATGATGCCAAACGGTACTTGTGGCGTTATCGCCTTCGGTGTAAAAGGCGGACGTAAAGCTGCCGAGAAATTCATGGCCGGTCTTAAGGTTGCCATGATTGCAACCCACGTTGCCGATGCTCACACCTGTGTCCTTCACCCTGCTTCTGCTACCCATCGCCAGATGAACGACGCAGAGCTCATTGCTGCCGGCGTAGGACCTGACCTTGTAAGACTTTCTGTTGGTATCGAAAATGTAGATGACATCATCGCTGATGTTGACAATGCACTGAAAAATATCTAAACAAAACGGGCCGTTACCCTTCGGGTAGCGGTCTTTCTTTGTGCCCTTCTCTTGACCACCCCTACCGCATCCATCGGTTCCTCATAGTTTCAATACTCAGCCCTGCCCCCGGGATGCGCCTACGCGGTAGTCCCTTACCTTGGTTTGCAGACTGTTCAAAAATGCTTGAATTTCACAAAGTTTCCCTTGCGTTCCCCGATTTGTTGTGTTTTTCCAAGGTTAGAGCAATCTGCTATCTGTCCGCCTTATGCGGAACAGATACGCAGATGGTCTAACACGTGGAAAGAACACAACCCGAACGCAAGGGACAACTTTGGAAATTACTACGCATTTTTTCTAAGCCATGCAAACCAAGGTAAGGGACTACCGCGTAGGCGCATCCCGGGTGCAAGGCTATATGGTTTTAGGAATAGGGGAACCGGTTGGTCCGGCAGAAGTGAGCAAGGAAGGGCACAAAGAAAGACCGTCGCGAAATGCGACGGCCCGTTTGTTTAGCCAAGTGCCACATCCAAAATCATCATCAACGAGAATCCCACTGCAAAGAATATGGTTCCGATATTGGAGTGCTCTCCTTCAGACATTTCAGGAATCAGCTCTTCTACAACCACGTAGAGCATAGCTCCTGCTGCAAAGCTGAGAAGATATGGTAGAACCGGAACCATGATACCGGATAACAGGATTGTAAGAATCGCCGCCAAAGGCTCTACAGCTCCGGATAAGGCTCCATATAAGAAAGATTTTCCCTTGGATACTCCCTCCGCCTTCAGAGGCATGGAGATAATCGCTCCTTCCGGAAAATTCTGTATTGCAATTCCGATGGATAATGCAAATGCACCAAGCAGTGTTATCTCTGTAGAATCAGAAATTAGCCCGGCAAATACAGCTCCTACCGCCATTCCCTCCGGAATATTATGAAGAGCTACCGCCAGCACCAGCATAGTGGTTCTGTCCAGCTTCACCTTTACCCCCTCTGCCTGTTCACTATTCAAATGCATATGAGGAGTAAAAGTATCCAGGACAAGTAAAAATATCATTCCCAACAAAAAACCTACCACAGCAGGGATAAAAGATAATTTCCCCATATGTGCAGACTGATCAATAGATGGTATGAGAAGGCTCCATACAGATGCAGCTACCATGACTCCAGCTGCAAATCCGGTCAAGGCACGCTGCAAATTCGAATTCATCTTGCCGCCCATGAGAAATACAAGTGCTGAACCAAGTGCGGTACCCAAAAAAGGAACTATAATTCCTAATAAAACATTTATTGTCATAATCGTACCTCCTATGTTAATATATGCAGTTAGCCTTAACTAACTCACTTAACTATATCACTTCCTCCGATCAATTGCAACAAAAGGGCTCTATTTCAACCAAAACTCCATATATACCGGTTCATGATCTGAATATGCATAACCGGTATTCACGTGCTCGTACTTCGCACACTCCACATTATCAGATAAAATGAATCCGTCCAAGGTAATGGTGTATGTCACATCAGGTACATAGGCCATATCTGCATTTCTGGAAGTATTCCACATCTGTTCTCTTTCGTCTTCCGAAAAAGCATCAATGCAAAATGCAAAATGCTCCGGCAAAGCTTCTCTTGGAAACGGATATGCCCAAGATTCAAACTCTCCGGTTACATCCCCCAAAAGCTTAAGATTGTGGTTATAATCGCCACCTACAATCACATAATTTCCTTTCGCGTATTCTTCCTCCATCACCTGAGTCAGAAGCCCTATCTGCCCCTCACGGATTTCGTCGGAATTTCCATACGCTGACATATGTACATTGACCAGAATCAATTCTTTTCCATTATCTACCGGAATACGATTCACCGATATACATCGGTCCAAATCCACCAACTTCATTACAGATTCTGTAATCGGAAGACTTCTCCGCATCCCTTCCGTCATCTCATACGCTGAAAATGTGGCTATTCCGGCCTTGCTTTTTCCATGAGGATCCAGAATCGGATACATTAAAAATGCCGAATCATAGTTTACCGCAAAGGTCGACTGCATATCAGCAAAGCTTTTCCGAAACAGGTCATATTGATCAATATGATAGCTTCTGGTACTGTCCAGATCCACCTCCTGCAAAAGCAGAAAATCCGGCTCATATCCTTTCATACACTCCGCCGCACCGCTAATGGAATAATAGACACTCTCCGCATCCTTTGCCTTGGACTGTGTTCCACCATCCATAAAGAAACTGAATTCAGGGAGATAGGCACCAAAGCCTGCGTTGTATGTAACAGCGCTATATACCTCTCCGGCCTCCACCTTCTGAAAATCTTTTTCTTCCAAAGACATATTTACAGTCAGCGGCTGGTAGTCCTCAATTCGTCTATAACTCAAAAATACATACGCAACATATATAATTACAATCGCTAAGATTATACCAACAATCAATAACGGAATCCTAATATACTTTTTCATACTACCTTTCCTAACAAAAAAACTATGATAAAATGCTCCATAACATTTTATCATAGCTTTTCTAAAAAATATATACTCTCTTCTTCTTTCTCTCTCACTAATTAATTAAATAAAGATGTTCCATCTTTCACCTTGTGCATAATCTTATATCCTAAAGTTCCAAACAACAATACAATAATAGCCACACAAGAACCTACTCCAATGATTGCCTCAATGATAAAGAAAATCCATACAAAAATATCCATAAAAATCTCCTAACATATCTTTATTCGGTGTTTTCTTCGGTATCTGCATTCATTCGGTAGCCTACTCCCAGTTCATTCAATATGTACTTGTATTCCCCCGGTTTTTCCCCGAATTTTTTGCGTATATTGGCCATGTTTACCTGAAGCTTTTTAATACTGCCACTGTCAGAATATCCCCACACCTTTTTAACAATTTCTGCGTAGGTTAATACCCTTCCTGCATGAATGGATAAAAGCTCCACAATATTGTATTCTGTCTGAGTCAGCTTTATTTCCTTTTTTTCTATGGTAATGATTCGCGCATCATAATTAATAACCATATCCTGTAAGACAAACTTCTGACTGGCCGGACGCACACCACCTCCGAAACGATTGCTGCGAATTGCTGCACGTACCCTTGCCAAAAGTTCTTCTGTACCGAATGGCTTCGTTACATAATCATTGGCACCTAAATCAAGGGATAACACCTTGTCCTTCTCATTGCTTCGCGCTGAAAGAACAATGATAGGTACCTCTGATTCCTGACGAATCATCTTAATTAATTCCGTTCCGTCAATATCCGGAAGTCCTAAATCCAAAATAACCAAATCAGGGTTGTGAGATAAGAACATGGTTTTACCATTACTTCCACTATTCGCCAAAAGAACCTGATAATCATGGGTCTCAAGGACAGTTCGAAGGAAATTACAAATATTCTGTTCATCTTCAATTACCAGTACTTTGTGTAGATTACTCACACTCTTCCTCCTCCATGTCAAGAACAAAGCGGAATACGCATCCGCCTTCCTTCCGATTCTCCGCGCTAATCTTTCCGCCATGGGCACTGATTATAGAAGAACATACAGAAAGACCGATTCCCATACTTCTCTTTTGATTGTCCACCGGAGCCTCTTTCTCTTTCATTTCAAAATACCCGGTAAAAATATTACCAAGAAGTTCCTTCTCAATTCCACAACCATCGTCAATAATCTCAAAAATCGCCTGATTTCCTTTGGTAAATACCTTAAGCTCCAGTCTTGTCATTCCAACCGCATGCTGCACCGCATTTTCCAGAATATTAACAATTACCTGTTCAATCAGCACTGCATCCATAGGAATACTGATAAATTCCTCCGGAATATCCACTTGAATCTTCTGTCCCGGATAACGCTTCTTAAAACGCATTAACACAATATCAACCAACTCCTCCAATACAGTAGGAGTTTTGACAATCTTCACACCGGTATTATCAATCCTTGTGACAGACAAAAGATTCTCTACCATTCCAATAAGCCACTGAGAATCCTCTTTAATTCCGCGAATCAGTTGCAAAAGCTGTTCCTTGGACAAATCCTCCATCTTCTCCTCTATAGCACAACTGCATCCATAGATTGTAGTCAACGGAGTCCTTAAATCATGGGAAACTGCCCGAAGCAAATTAGCCCGCATCGTCTCCTTATAGGTTTCTGCCTTTATCTTCTCCTGATTCTTAACCTTCGTTGCCAGTGCACTTGACAAAATGGTAATACTCAGCATAATGATTGCAGAAATCAGATTCTCGGGAATACTGAAATTAAATTTTAAAAAGGGAAATGTAAATGCATAATTCAGTACCAGTACACTAAGAAGAGATGCAACAATTCCATACACGTATCCATCTGTATAAAGGGATATCAAAAACACAGCAAGTGCAAAAATCGCCGGAACCATAGTTACTGAATCAAGCCACTCTTCCACTCCTACGCTAATAATCACAAAAACACTCCAGACACATATAGAAAATGCACAATTCTTAATTATATGCCAATACTTTTTCATACATACCTCACCAATTTGATATTATAGCAACAACAGGGCTAAGAATCAGTTAAGATTACCTATGACATTTTAATTATTTTTTAGAATTGTTACGGTTTTGGCCTTTAGTTTTATAATATCTGCAATTTCGTAAGGCTTCTCATCAAAGCATGTTCCGTCAGATAAAAGCACATACCCTGTAGAAGGAAGTGACACTGTTACTTCACTTTCAAGAGGATTATAATATATGAGCAGATTTCCTATCTCAAATCCCACAAGTGGCTCTGCCACATCCACAAAGCGCAGCAGCTCGGTCGCATTTTCCATCTCTTCTCCCCAGAAAGGCATCTCTTTCCTAAGAGCAATCAATCCCTTATAATATTCCGTCAAATCCTGCATCTGTAGAGCTCTGTTATAATCCATCTGATTTAACCGAGGCGATAAATTATAGCTGTCCCCTGCCCCCTGCTTGGTTCTTCCGAATTCCTCACCCGCCTGTAAAAAAGGTTGTCCCATGCAGGTAAATACAATTCCGGCAATCATCTTATTCATCTGAATCAGCCTCTCATCCGGCTCTTCTCCAAAGTCAGGTGCCTGCTTGCAGGTAATCATCAGCTTATCCCACAAGGTATAGTTATCGTGGGCTGATACATAACTGATAATTTGTCTGGGACTAACCGGATAAAATGGTGAGAGCTCTCCATAAGGGCCATCATCATTTTTCACATAATTAAGCCCAAACTCCTGAGCGGGAATTCCCTGCCATCCCCTGACCGCATGCTTAATGCTCGTCACCAGAAGTCTTCTCTGCTCTTCGTCATCGGTATTCACATACCCCGGCTCCTTGCTTCTAAATACACTTCCCTTTATAGAATCTCTGGTATAGTCGCAGAACACGGAAATCCCTTCCGAAAGCATATGCAGATTGTCTCTGACTGCCGGTACAGCTCCCGGACGGAAGCCAGAGTATCCGGCACTCCAAGGTTCTCCGTAAACCAACAAATCGTCTCCGCCGGGCAACGAATCCACCAGGGCTCTGATGGCATTCATAGTCTCCACATCATGAAGTCCCATTAAGTCAAAACGCATACCATCCAGATGGTACTCCGTAAATAAATATCTCACAGCATCCAACATATACTTGCGGTACATCTTTCTATCGGAAGCCGTATCATTACTGCAGGCAGATCCGTTGGTATATTTACCGCTCTCATCCATGCGATAATAATAACCCGGCACAGTTTTCTCGAAGTGAGAATCCAGATGATAAGTGTGATTAAACACCACATCCATGACTACGCCGATTCCCTCTTCATGAAGCGCCTGAATCATACGCTTTGCTTCCTGTATCCTAACCTGGCCAAAGTATGGATTCGTGGAATAGGAGCCCTCCGGAATCAGATAATTCACCGGGTCATATCCCCAGTTGAACTGACTGTCATCTCCCGCTTCATCCACAGAACCATAATCATAGAACGGAAGCAGATGAACGTAAGAAATACCAAGCTCTTTTAGTCGTTTTACACAAAATGCATCCTTTTGGGTAAATGCCAGATACTTGCCGCGAAACTCTTCCTTCACACCACTTTCCGGCTGATATGAAAAATCTTTGATATGGAGCTCGTATATGGTTCCTGCCTTTTTTCTTTTTCCTACCGGTGCATCCTTCTCCCAGCCTTCCGGATTGGTACGCTCCAAATCCACCACCATACTACGCATTCCATTAACACCACATGCCTTGGCATAAATATCTCCGGTCTCTTTGGTTTCTCCCTCTGCCGTCACCAAGTAGGTATAATACATTCCGCACAGGTTCTCCAAAGATGAATAAGACCATACTCCCCGATCCTCTTTTCTCATTGCCATGCAGCCCACAAAATCTCCGGCGCTTTCTCCACCGCTACGGTAAAAATTAACGCTCACACTGCTTGCCGTAGGTGCCCATACCTTAAAGGTAGTTGTTCCCTTTGTTCGGTCATAAACAGCCCCCAGATCATCTCCTTCATAGGTAAAATTCTCTTCAAAATCTACGGATTCAAACAGCTCCTTTTTTTCTTTCCCTGTCATACGATTTCCCTTCACAAACGTTCTCTCCAGCTCCTCAAGAGCGGCATACACGCGTAAGATTTCTCCATCACTCCAAGCCTGTGCAAAGCAGCCCTTGGATACATTGGGCTTCACGCCATCATATACCTCAGCAATATGCCCCAGACACCCTTCTGACAAACAACTAATCATAGATTCCAATTGTCTGCGCACAGTAGAGACGGCCTTTTCCTTATCCTCTGCAACCTTTAAGTAGCCGAGGTAATATTGTCCCAGCGGAAAGGGCCACACAGTTCCTTGATGATAAGCCATATCCCTCTTTTCCTGAGGACCTTCATAAAAAGGATGATAATCCTCATCATCATGGGATAAAGAACGAAGTCCATAGGGCGTATAAAGCTTCTCATATACCAGTTTAAGCACACTCTTTGCCTGCACCTTATCAAGCATACTGTAAGGCAGAGAGACTGCCCAGATTTGATTGGGACGAATCTGTACATCCGGCATATTCATTCTTTTAAGACTCTCCTCGGTACAGTCCCTCCCCTCAAACCTACGGTACTTTACCAGCTCACGAATATTATCCTCGCCCACACTAATCACATCTCTAAGATACCCTTTATCTGACATCCAAAATGCTTCCAGAAAGCTTTCCTTTACCTTGTCAGCAAGCTGGGCATACTTAGGCAGTAATCCACATACTTTATTTCTAAGCTCATCTGTTACCTTCAGTGCATTGTACCAATAAGCATTGATTTCCACAGGCTTTCCATGCCTTGGCGTAGGTAATATGTCACCCATACGCACATCCATCCAAGTCACCTGCTCCAGATCCGCCCCTGCCATAATCAGCCCATCTTCATCCATACGGATATGATAATCCGTTCCCTTTTGATACCAGCTGATAATGTCTTCCATTACCGGTAACGCTTCCTTCACAAAACAGGAATCTCCCGTTGCCTTAAAATATTCATACACCGCCTGGACAAATAAAAGAGCTGCATCCACTGTATTATATAATGCCTGCTCCTCCCCTTCCGGAAAAAGGTTCGGCATCAGTCCTTTATGACAATACTTCATAAAGGTACGAAGAATAGATTTCGCCTCCTCATATCTCCCGGTAGCAATGCAGCATCCCGGCAATGCAATCATAGTATCCCTTCCCCAATCGGAAAAGAAAGGGAAGCCTGCCAGAATCGTTTTGCCACCGGTAGAGGACTTTGCAGCCACAAAGCTGTACGCCCCCTTTACCAGCTCCCTTGCCAGTTCATCTATGAGACCACTTTTATTCACCAGCTCTTCGCCATGCTTTAGTGCCTCCGGAATCATTCTCTCCAAAGTCCGTGTTCCCTCTTCCATGGAGAAAATAATTGTAAACTCCTGTTCCTTCTCCGTGATTTCAAAGGAAATCTGATGATTGTATGCACTTCGTCCTATATAATCCCTACCGTCTCTGGCATCCTTTTCATAATAAAGATTATCCTCATAGGTCAGAGGGATTTCCTTCATACTACCATTTGTCTGGATAAAAAGCTCCATCCCTTCACTCTGTACGGATTTTCCGGTAAAACAAAACTTCTGCTCTTTCCTGAGAAGCTGTCCCTTCGGTACAAACTGAAAAAGCGGAGTCACCTGAAGTGTAACCGTTTCCTCACATTCCTTATATACCTGATAACGGATACCCACTGTATTTTCTCCCTGAGGCATTACAATAGTCTTGCGAAGCTCGATTCCCTTCGCCTGATAAGTCCATATGGGCAAAGTATCATAAAGAAATTCATTCAAGAATAGGTAGCCCTTACGACTACCTATTTCTCCATCCTTCCATATCTGCTGACTATAAAGGGATATATCCCCACTCTCCATGCAGAGCTTTTCCTTTATATTGGTCAAAATATGATATCTTTTATTGGGTGAAACAAGGGCTGCCATAAGAAGTGCCTGATCATTCCGGTCATTAGAGCCTACCATGGACAAACTGGTATATCCCCCCAATCCATTGGTGAGCAAAAAGCATCTCTCCTGCCCTCTGGAAATATCCTTCCAGTCACTTTTTCCAAAACAAAATCGCATCCCTAATTCCTCCTAAATATTATGAAAGCTAAATAAAATATCCCCAAAGGGACTCCCAAGCAGTGACTAGTAGTCCTTATCGGGGATATTACCTCAGCTTCTTATTTTATGATGCACACGCCGAACGGTGGCAGTGTCAAGGTATCTTCCTCCATGGAGATAGTACCCTCCTGAGTACTTGGTGTGGTCACAAGACTGCTCTTTACCTTGCAGCCTTCCAGCTCAGTTCCGGAAAGAGAAATATTCTTTTCTGCTTCCGAGTTATTTAAAACCACATAAGTTACTTCCTCGCCATAGGTCTTAGCAATCACGATGATGTCTCCGTCTTCCAAGGTCACCCCTCTCTGGCTTCCTCTTGCAATCTCCGGATATTTATTTCTAATCGCTATGGCATTTTTATAATAATTGTAGATGGAATCCACATCCTCCATCTGAATGTCCAAAGTATCGTATTTCTGCTTTACATCACCCATATTTGGCGGTGGATTGGTCATGCCTTCGCTGCCATCTGCAGACCAGCGCATGGGAGCACGCTTATTCTCATCCGCTCCGGAGCCCTTCATACCAATTTCTTCGCCGTAATATACAAAGGAGCTGCCACTCATAAGTAAATTCAATGCACCACCGAACTTGATTTTCTCCTGAGTCGGTGCAAGGAATCCGGCAATACGCCCGGTGTCATGATTGCTTAAAAATGGAGCATCTATCATATTGGGATTAGTTTCCTTAAACTGACTTTCCACCGTTTCCAGCGCAGTAGCAAAGCTTGCTCCGGACTTGCCATCCCCGGCCTTCTTTACCACACTTACCAGCTTACCGTCATTATTTCCGAAAGGATAATTGAAAATACTATCAATGCCACTCTCATAGAACGCAGTAATAGTTTCTAAGGTATCCCACACTTCTGCTACCAGATAAGCATCCGGATAACCTGTCTTTACATAATCCACATACCAGGACAGAATCTCTACATTCTTGCTGGTACTTCCTGTCACATATTCCTTAGCTGCATCCAGGCGGAAGCCATCCACGCCCATAGAAAGCCAGAAATCCGCAATATCCTCCAGCTCCTTACGCACCTCCGGGTTATATAAATCAAGATCCGGCATACCATACCAGAATACACTTTCATAATACCAATCGCTGCCGTCCACTACGGAATAACCGGAGCCGCCCTCTCTATTAAAGTTATAATACTCCACATAAGGACATACTGCTGCATCCGGCTGCTCTCCCTGATCCAAGGTTTTTAAATAATTACAAGCCTCTTTAAACCATGGATGCTCTGAAGAAGTATGGTTGAATACCATATCAATAATGACATTGATTCCTCTCTTATGAGCCTCCTCCAGAAGCACCTTAAAATCATCCAGAGTACCATATTCACTGTCAATGGAATAATAATCTGTCACATCATACTTATGATAGGTCATGGATGGCATTATGGGCATCAGCCAGATTCCGTTAAAACCAAGCTCCTGAATATAATCCAACTTCTGAGTAAGTCCCGGAATATCACCAATCCCATCTCCGTCACTATCATAGTAAGAACGTACAAACACCTCATAATAGGTGCGATAATTATCATCCGGTACCTCCACCTTTTCACCTCCGCAAGCAGTCATGGAAAACACCATGCACACTGCCAATATCAAACAAAATAACCTTTTCATCCTTAGTCCTCCTCCAGTTCAACTGTCACTTCTTCTACAATCTGCTCACCGCCCATACTAAGCCACTGTTCTACAAATGTATCAAAATAGGATATATCTTCCTCGCCACATACAATCTTTAAATATGCCTGATTTTCCAGCTCCTGTAGCTTCCACCATACATTTCGCATAGTCTCCGTTTCCCCAAAATACAAGCTCTCCACTTCTATAATATTTTTGCCATTCAAAAGGGAACACGCCTCTATACGGGATTCATAGGCTGCCCATTCCTGTGCAGTGGCCTCCTGTCCCTTTTCCAGATAAGCCTTGCATGCAGTGTAATAGGACCGCTCCAAAAGCGGCATCTCCTCGTAAGTAGTCTTCCCGCCAAAGGCATTCATCAGTGAAAGATAGCAGCGTCTCAATCCTGAATTGTAATCTACATTAATTGCAACCGGTCTGGCCGTAGGATCTACATTCTGGGTAAAGTATGCAGAAAGCTCTTCATTGTCCACATCCTCGTATCTGGAATAATCAAAAATAACACTAATCATCTTAGGTACGATTTCCGGATACTCAAAGCCCTTACGAACCACCACGTATTTATACGCCGGATTCTGACTGTGATAATAGGTTGCCCCATTTTCCGCCGTAGCAATCAGATAAGGCTGCCAATCTGCCTCGGGGTCTGCACTCACCGCATCCACAAGCGGATTGTTTGGTGCCCACCAAGGACCAAAGAAGGAGCCGCATTTACCGCTTACAATCATATCTACAATATTGGTATCCGTTCGTAGAAGAAAATTCTGATCAATAATTCCTTCTTCATAAAGCTGATGAATGTAAGCCAGTGCCTCCTTAGCCTGAGGCTGCACAGAACCATAGCTAACCTTTTCATCCTCATCATAGACCCACTGCTTTGGAAATGCCCCAAAGCCTGCAAATAAAATATCCAACTGATATTCCAAACTGATACCGTTTTCCCCACACAGGTCTGTATTGCACATAATACCAACCGTTTCTCCCGGCTCATTTCCCCCCGGATTCTCCCTGATAAATGCTCTTACTACCTCAACCAAATCTTCTATAGTCTTTGGCGCAGAAAGCCCCAGCCGGTCCATCCAATCCTGCCTGAGCCATATCAGATTGGGACCATCGGAGATACTTGTCTCCGGCATGGCCATCAGTTTTCCATCAAAGGTTACCGGCTCAAAAATTCTCTTTCCATAGCTGGCGTAAATATCTTTAATCACCTGACTGGCACAGTTTTCATAAACTAAAGTCAAATCCTCTATCATGTCCATTTCGTAAAGCCTTGCCACAGTCTCAGCATCCTTTACCACCATAATATCCGGAATCTCCCCTGATGCTATGGCCATGTCCACCGTAATATAATATTGGTCATCCTTTTCTTCAAATACATCCACATTCTGAATATTTAGGAGTTCCTTCAGATATCTGGTATACGCATTATTCTCGTAGGTATCTCCTTCCGGCATATTGGAATTGTTTGCCGCACTCATCTTGGCCAGCGTATATGTCACCAGCTCCGGATATTTTCCATAAGGGGTGGTCTTGGCCTCTTCCATAGCCGCCTCGTACTCCGCAGCACTAAGTCCAGGTTCCTTTTCAGAATCTGCCACGCTACCGCAGCCACCAAGCAATAATAATCCACACAAAACAACAGAAAGTATTTTCTTCTTCATATTTCTTCCTTTCCATCCTTTTCTAGAGACTATTTGCAGTATCAGCAGAAAAACAAGCGCTCACTTGTGAGCATTTGTTTTTACCTGATATTGCAGCGACAGAATCACTACGTGCGAAGCACGTCAACTGTGAAACAGTTGGATTCTGGAGCCATTATACCACAAATTCGGGTTGAGGCATATATGCCCCAACCCTGAAAATGAAAATCTAGCCTTTGACTGCACCACTCATACCGTCCGCATAGAACTTCTGTGTTACTAAGAACAGAATTGAAATCGGTATGGAGATACATACTGCTCCAGCTGCAAAGGAAGTAAACCACTTGGTGATATATTCCTTCTCCAGCATCTTCCAGAGACCTACCGATACGGTATAATACTCTGCATTTGCTCTACAGATAACCTTCGCAAAAATGAAATCTGTCCAAGGAGACATAAAGGATGTCAGTACTGTATAAACAATAATAGGTTTACTGAGCGGCATGGTAATCTTGGTAAAAATCTGCCACTTGGTAGCACCATCTAAAAGAGCGGCTTCATCCAGTGCCTTAGGAATGGTATCAAAAAATCCCTTTGCCACATAGAAGCCCAAACCGGCACCGCCAGAGTAGACCATGATGAGGGCAACTCGGATCATAGAACCCTCTGACAGGCCGATGGCTTTCAAAATGTAATATATAGCAATCATGGACATAAAGCCCGGGAACAAAGTTAAAATCATTGCCATATTCATGAATGACTTACGCATTTTAAAGCGCAATCTAGACATACAGTAAGATACACAAAGTACCATGAAGGTAGAAATAAGACAACAACAAACTGCGATGAATAAGGTATTCTTAAACATCTGAGGGAAATCAAGTACTGTCTTATCTGTAAAAAGTCTTACATAATTATCCAAAGTAAACTCACTTGGCCAAAACTGGGTGGAATAAGGTCCCTTATCCGTCTTAAAGCTGGTCAATACCACCCAAAAAATGGGGAAGAGCCAAACCAGAGCCAGTACAGCCAATACTACATGAACAATACTGTTAGAAATAAATCGCTTTGCTTTCGCAGAACCGCTATTTTCCTTTTTCATTATTGGAAGCCCTCCTCGTCTTTATAGGATGTGGTGTTACGATAGGTTACCAATGCAACAATCGCAAGAACAATAAAGGTTAAAATACCGATAACTGCACCTAAATTGAAATACTGCTGGTCAACGGTCAGCTTATACAGCCAGGTTACAAGCAAATCGGTCTTACCGGCAGTAGAACCAACCGGTGTAGGGTTACCTCCGGAAAGAAGGAAGATAACGTTAAAGTTATTCACATTTCCGGTAAACTGGGTAATTAAATATGGTGTCATAACGAACATCATATATGGCAGTGTAATCTTAAAGAAGGTTACCACCGGACCTGCTCCGTCTACTTTCGCAGACTCATAGAGCTCCTGAGGAATATTCTGTAAGATACCTGTCGCCTGAATCATGGTATAAGGAATACCTACCCACAGGTTGATTACAATAACCATCACTCTCGCCCATGTAGCATTTGAGAAGAAAGGAAGAGATTCTGAAATCAATCCCGCTTCCTTCAGCATTAGGTTTACAATACCATCCTGATTAAACATGGTACGAATAATTAATAAGGATACAAACTGAGGAATTGCCACAGAAAGCATAAAGCAAAATCTCCAGAATGCTTTACATCTCGTTCCCTTACGGTTGATTACAATCGCAAGAATCATACCGAGTATATAATTAAGTACAGTTGCAAAGATAGCCCAGCAAATGGTCCATCCCAGAACCGACCAGAATGTCTGACCTATGGTATCGCTAAAGCTCAATACCTTTTTAAAGTTTTCCAGACCTACCCAATCAAATAACACCAGATGGTCATCAATCTTACTATAATTGGTAAAAGCCATGGTAATCATGAAAATAAGTGGCAGCACCGTAAATGCGAAGATACCTACAAGAGGTACTGTCATTAACAGTTTCTGCAAATTACCATGAAACAGATCTTTTACATCTTCTACGAAGGTATTCACATGCTTACCTTCTTTAAGTCTCAGCTGCGCTCTATATGAACTGATAACACAGCCTCTCCAAAATAAAACAAATAAAACAGAAACACAAATGGTTACAACACCATATAACAAAATCAGGACAGAATTATGTCCCTGTACGTACTCATAAATACCCTTTGCATCGTTCCATACCTCTTGCTGGGTCAGCCAACCAAGGGATGGCAGCATTTTAATGCAGGAGAAACCTGCAATTACCATAAACCAGAGATATCCCAGCTCTACTGCCAGAAAAAGAAGTCCCTTAACAATCTGTCCATGTAACATATTACCGGCACCACAGAGTATCAAAGAAAGTCTGGTTCCTAAATCACCGTGTTTTACTGCTGCCCTCAGGGTATGTGGGTTCTGATAATTCTTACTCACAATATTGCCCTCCTACTTTAAAAGTGCCGGCGACACTTTGCCGCCGGCTGAAAAAACTACTGTACAGCGTCCTTATTCATAGACTCGTTCATAAGCTCGGTCTGCTCTGCTGCGTTATCATGTGTAACTTCTTTTGCTAAGATAGCCTTACCCATGTTCTCAGCAGGACTCCAATATCTTCCCATGTTAGCTACGATAGGCTGCATGATAGAAGTGTTAGCGATGGTTGCTGACTGAGCATTAGCAACAACGTCAGCCTTTACTGCATCATCAGCTGCAACAGTGTTACTAGCAGGGATGATACCTCTCATCTCATAGTGAGCTCTCTGAGCGTCTACACCACCAAGGTAAGCTGCAAGTGCGATTGCTACATCTGCATCTTCACAGTGAGGGTTAACACCGATTGCCTTAGAACCTGCAAATGCCTTCATCTGCTTCTCAGCACCATCGATAGTGATGGTAGGAAGCTGAGCAGCACCTACATTTTCAACACCGATTGCATCTACGATGTTCTGATAATCCCAAGAACCGGTAAACATAGCACCGATAGTTCCATCAGTTAAACCAGAGATACCAGCACCATCTGCATCGTTTACGAAGTTAGGATTTGCAACTAAATCTACTAAGTAGTTAGTAACTGCAACTGCCTTATCTCCACCAAAGTCAATACCAGCAGCTTCGTTGGTACCATCTTCGAATAAGGTACACTCATTAGCTGCATAGAAAGATGCAATATACCAAGAGTTGGTAAGCGGGAATGCTACCTTAGTTTTTGCAAGCATATTGTCTAAGTTCTTTACATCTTCCTCAGTAAAGATGCTCTTGTTGTAGTACATAAACCATGTATTAGAAGTAAATGGAATACCATATACAGCTCCGTCAACAGTTACGGAATTTACTAAAGATGCAGGAATCTCTGCATTTACGTAATCAAGTGTAGCGCCACCAAGTCTTGCGATAGCTCCACTTGCAAGAAGATCATTTAAGTTGTCATTTGCAAACATATATACATCTGCAGCTGCCTCAACGTCCTGAGTTACGGTTGCCTTTGCATCACCTTCTGCACATACACCATAGCTGAAGTTAATCTCCCATTCAGGATGCTCTTCATCGAACTTTTCACACATAGTTGCAAGCCAGTTACCGGTATCTTCTGCCTGATCCTCTGAAGGAGCCCATACTAAAAGGTCTACGGTTCTTACTTCTTCAGTAGTACCCTGAGCCTCTTCGCTCTGTGCTGCTTCACTCTGCTCTACCTGGTTGCTCTCTGCAGGTGCTGCCTGTGAATCCTGTGGTGCTTCGCTTCCGCCACATGCGGTAAGTCCAGCGATCATTGTGGTTGCTAAAACCAAAGATAATACTTTCTTTTTCATTTTTCCTCTCCTTTTCACGGTGAAAAAATGTTCAAAATTGTTTGAACTTTTTTCATATCGTTTACATGTTTTATTGTAATTATTCAAAGGAAAAACGTATATATCAATGATTTTAGAAACATGTTGGATTTTTAAGAAATCGTTTTCCTTTTCATTATAAGCAGACTCGAAAGGCTACACCTTTCTCGTTCGCGTTGCTGGTCAAATGCACGTAGTTCCAGGCTTACATGCAAGCATGACACCCGTCACACGCGCTTTTGACTCTGCTTATTCGCGCAAAAAAGTACGACTACCCAATGGGCAGTCGTACCTTTACTTCTGTTCCTTCTCCTAACACGCTGGTAATCTGCAACGCGTATTCCGGTCCATAACTGATTTTCAATCGTTCATTTACATTGCGGACACCATAGCCTTTAGAACTCTCCGTCAATATACTCTCCACCTTAGAAGGCTCCATCCCTACGCCATTATCCTTAACACTTAAGATAACTAACTTGCCTTCCGTATATCCGGAAATTGTAAGCATCCCGCGTCCCTCCTCCAGCAGCTCTATTCCATGCTCAATAGCATTTTCTACAATAGGCTGCAAAATCAGATTCGGCACTTCGTATTCCAGAATTTCCGGTGAGATAAAATATTCCACATCAAAGGAATCATCATGCATTACCTGTTGAATATGCAGGTAAGATTTCACATTCTCGATTTCTTCCGCAACCCGAAGGATATTCTTCCCTTTGTTTAAGGAAGTGCGGTAAAACTTAGAAAGAGCCAGCGTAATCTGACTGATATCCTCCTTCTCCGCCTCCAGAGCTTTCCAGTTAATAAGGGAAAGACTGTTATACAAAAAGTGTGGATTAATCTGGGATTGCAGTGCCTTCATTTCATACGCCTTCTGGTTAAGCCTTGCATCATACACTTGATAAACCATCTGCTGCATGACAATCAAAAGGATAATGCAGGTCAGCGCGATAAGTACTGTAGTAATAACCAGTGGTGTCACAGTACTGAGAATCAGGGCATTTGGCATATACAGACCGATTTTCCACCCGGTCTGATCAGACACTGCTTCCACGACTACATAGTCTCCCTTATCCTCTTCCTTTTCCTTCAAAAACTCCTCGTAGGTAAGATACTCCTCCTTGTACTGCTCTTCAAAACGATTCTGCTCATAAATCACATCTCCCCGTTCATCCACAATATAAATGCCATAATTGGAACGCATGGTATTCTCAAAAGAAGCAAAAAGGGTATCATAATCTACATTAATGTATAAGACACCTGTCAGATTATGCTCATCCAATGTGGGCATCCTTCGTGCCGCAAAGGCCTGGCCATTCTGTTGATCCACAAACCACCTGATATCACCGGCTCCCTTCACCACATCATACCATTCCTGATTCTCTATTTCCTCCAAAGGAGCCAGCGTTGTATCATGCTTGATTTCCTCATTTTCCATGTAAATGGTGACCTGCTTTAAATCCTTATGAAAATACTTTAAGCCGGCCAGAAGAGGATCCAGCACTGATACCACCTGATTGTACTTCTCATAGGTGGACTGGTAATCATAGCTCACCACCTGAGAAATAGTCTGATTATAGGAGACGTAATTGGTCAGATTGTTATAGATGGCCAACTGATTGTCCATGGCTGCCTGAGCCTCATACACATAATTCTGAATGCTGTCCGTATCCTTCTCCAGCATAATGTTTCGAATCTGCTCGTAAAGAGCCACAGAGAGAAGCATTATAGGCACAAAAATAACGACCACATATGTGATCATCATTTTTGCTTTCGTATTCTGTTTATGAAAAAAGCCTTGTACCTTTTCCGGTAAAAACATTATTCTTCTCCCTGATTACGGAATTTCTGGGGACTGATTCCGAAAAACTCACGAAAGCTCTGGCAAAAATAAGATACATTGGGATAGCCTACCGCTTCACTAACCTGTACGATTTTCATATGGGTATTTTCCAGCATATCCTTGGCCTTCACCATTCGATATTCTTTGATGAATTTACTTAAGTTCTGACCCACTTCCTTTTTAAACACTGCACTTAAATAGCTGGGGGCCATATATACCATCCTGGCCAACATATCAATGGATATCTCTTCCTTGTAGTGGTCATATATATATTGCTTGACTACTTCAATCTCCCTATGAGTCATCTGCGGATTAGCGGTAAACGCCCTCTCCAGACGTTCAATATTTTGATTCACGATATCCTGAACCTCTTTAAAGGTAGTGGCCTTATACAGTTTCTCAATCTCCCGGGTCACCTCATTTCTTTCACTCTCGGGAAGTGCATCATAGAAATCCTTCAAGAAGTTGGAAAAAATAAATTTCACATAGACCTGGGAGTAATTGGTCTTATCCGTATATCTGTCACACACAAATCCAAAATGATTTTTAAGTGCCGGAATGTCTTTCATCTTGATATCCTGGCGCATTTGCTTAAACAGAGTATTATCATCCATCAGCTGGGCATATTCCACCTGATTTTCTTCTACGAGAAAAACATGGTTGCCGGTGAGGAAGAATTTATTCTCCATGACTTTCTCCAGTTTTTCCATCTGCGGATAAATATTCTCTGCTCCTACAAAGCTCTCGCATACGCCCACGTAGAATTTAGAGGTATACTTACCTTTCAGCCTCTCATACAACGCAGTTGCTGTCTCTCTGGCATTCTCCCCTAAAGGCTCTTCCAAAAGGATAATACTTTGCTGGGGATTCAGGTTCAGGTAACGGCAATCCATTCCAAGACATTCCTGCACATGCTCCGGCAGATCCTTATCATTCTTACCAAAAAATTCTTCATTAAATTCCAATAGAACAATCTGATGAAAACGCTGAATTCCGCAACGGTCAATCAATTCTCCCTGCTCCTTAGAAAGCTCTGACAAGGTACTTCCATTCACCAGACTGTACAGCAAATGCTCCTCCATAAAGGTCTGGCTCATGTCCTTAAAAATCCTCTGCTCCTGCTTCTCCTTCAGCTCGCCAACCACTTTACTGAGAGTATTCTTAAATTCCGCCGGCTCCACCGGCTTTAAAATATAATCCTTTACATCATATTTCATGGCATTCTTCGCATATTCAAAGTCACTGAAGCCACTGAATATGATAATCATCATATCCGGATATAGTGGACGCACTGTAGCAATCAGCTCCATTCCATCCATAAAGGGCATCTTTATATCCGTCAGCAGAATGTCCACAGACTCTGTTTTTAAAAGTTCTACGGCCTTCTTTCCGTTTTCCGCTTCTAAAATCTCCAGTTCAAAATCCATCTGCTTCAGCAGAAAACGGATACCGTTTCGTTCTATTTTCTCATCATCAACAACTAAAATCTTATACATTTTCTCCCCAAACATCCTTATGCGTGGCTAAATCCAGGTCTTTCCACATAGGACGTAAACAATTCTTTCACAAACTGATAATCTTTTGCTTCATTGTAAATTACAACTTCACAAATATTACCGCTAAAGGACGGTTGGAAAATATCTCCACCCAGCATAATTCTGTTCACATAGCGATTTACCGGTACATTTTCTAAAACACCCACTACTTCTCCATTGATGAAGGAGATGGCAGTCTCTGTCTTAGCATTGTAGGAAATAGTAAAATGAGACCACAGCCCTTCTCTTGCAGGGCAACCACTAACATCATACCATCCGTTAATACTTCTGGAATCCCGGATTCTGAAATCCGATACCCCTTCCCATGCAAGGGGAACCATTGCGGCAAATCCGGTCTCAAACTTCACATATAAGGTTGCTCCCCAGCTATGAAGTTCTCTGGGCTTCAGCCACATGGAAATGGTATAGCTGTCATTGACAATCGCTTTATTGGGTAAAAACACCACATTCTCTTCTGCTTCTCCGCCCGGCAAATATATGGATCTGCTATTCGGTGTAATTCCTTGCTCAAACAACAGCTCCGCTCCGTTATATTCACCTTCCAAACTACCATCCTCACTTCTGAGGCTTCCGTTAAAGCGAAATGTATAGCTTTCCAATTTATTCTTTGCATATTCTCTGGCAAAGTTTTCAAATTCCTTAAGAGGAAGAGGCTTTGCATAATAAAATCCCTGGGCAATGCGACAACCACAGCTGGTCACAAAATCGATTTGTTGCTTCGTCTCCACACCTTCGGTAACCACCTCCAGCTTCAGATCCTTACAAAGGGAAATAATATTTTTTAAAACCTTCTTACCACGTGAATCATCCGTAGACCCCTGTAAAAACTCCTTATCCAGCTTAATGGTATCTACCGGCAAATCTTTCAAGAGATTCAGTGCAGAGAATCCGGCACCAAAATCATCAATGGAAACCATAAACCCCTGCTTTTTAAGAGCAGCTACCATCTGTACCAGCTCCTCACTGTCCTTGATAAACACGCTCTCCGTTATCTCGATTTCCAGTTCAGCATAAGGAATCCCGTATTCATCCGCTATATCTGCCAGTTCAAAGGGCAAAAGCTTATTGTACAAATGAAGTCTGGACATATTTACAGAAATGGGCAGATGCTCAAATTCCGTTCCTCTCCACGCCGCCTTAAGCTTACAGGTCTGTTCATAAATATGATAATCCAACTTGGAAATAAACCCATTTTTCTCAAAAATGGGGATAAAAAGCGCCGGACTGCGAAGTCCATCTACCGGATGAATCCATCTGCAAAGAGCCTCAGCACCATACAATTCTGAGGATAACATATTTATCTTCGGCTGCAGATATACTTCAAACTGTCCTTCTCTTAAAGCATCTTCCATTTCAGTTTCAATGCTCTTCTTCAAACGGATGCTCTCATCCAAAGCCTGAAAGAAAGCAAACTGATTCTTTCCATCATTCTTTGCCTTGTACATGGCAGCATCACATTTATACAAAATATCGTCCAAAGGCACATCTACCTTCTGTCCGTAAACGATACCGATACTTAATGAAATCAGGGATAAAACATCTTTACGGAAATCCATATTCGGCATTTTCTCTAAAAGGCTCTCCGCGATTCCGGTCACCTTTTTTCGGGATAAACCGCCGTCAAGCAGTACTACATATTCATCGCCACCGATACGCGCAGCAAAGCCCTCAGTATAAGTAGTAATCAGGTTACTGATGGCAACTAACAATTCGTCGCCCATACTGTGACCATACACATCATTCACGCGCTTGAAATTGTCTACATCAATATACATGGCATGAATAGTCTTTCCCTGTCCCAGTGAACCATAATAATCATGCAATCCCCATCTGTTGGAAAGGCCGGTTAAATAGTCTAACCCAGCTTTATAGTACATTTCTGAATCGTTCATCTTGCAATCCCTCATTTGATGTAAAGTTACCTAATCCTAGAATAACTTTTCTTATCAAAAAAGTCAATGATTGACGCTTTTCTAATGGTACCTTTGTCCCAATCAACAATTCAAAATATGAAGCTCGTGTAATGCTCTGGTGGCAGCCACATATAACAGCTTTGCAGTTTCCGGCTTTTCCATTCCATGCTTCAAATCCGGATTCCACAATATAACCGTATCAAATTCAAGACCTTTTACCATTCGAATAGGCAGAATCATGGTTCCCGCAGAGAAATTGTCATCACTGCCATCCACGATAGGCGTATATTCCTGCAAAAGCAGTCTTGCCTTTTTGGCTTCTCCTTCACTTTTGCAGATAATGGCAGTGGTCTGGTAGCCCTTTTTCCGGATACCCTCAATCAACTCACCCGTGTACTCTGCCATCTCTACTTCGCTCCAGAATTCCTTCTCCGAAACAGGCTCCCCATGACGGATTACCGGCTGTATCTTATACATTCCAAAGGACGCCTTATCCAGAATCTTTCCCGCAAACTCTGAGATCTCGATTGTATTACGATAGCTCTTTTGAAGAAGCTTAAACTTATCCCTATCCCCGGTGAGGAACAATTTCTGAAGCTCATACCAATCATTTAGGCCCGTATAATAATTGATGTTCTGAGACACATCACCCATAATGGTAAAATACGTATCCGGCAAAATCTTTTTCAGTACATAATAAATTCCGATTCCAAAATCCTGGGCCTCATCGAGGAATACCAGTCCAAACTCCTGATTAGGCTCCTTCTGGGTTATCCGATAGTGAATCAGGGCTAAGGCTGCCACATCATATACATCAAATTCCCCTGACTGCACATGGGCAAGGTGCTCTGTCATATGGATGCCCTTACGCTGTCCCCATGCGTCCAAAAATTCACTATAGAATTGATAAATAGATGCCTTGGGCTTCTTATCCTTATAATATCCGGCGTATTCCTTCAGCATGGCATTAATCCGGTCTCTGTCCTGTCCACTCATAAGGAACTTGATACGTGTCTTCACACGGTCATCCAGCATGGTAAGGAGAGCATTTATACTCTTTGCCGGATTCTCTCTAAGGAGAGTTGTATTATTACTCTCTGAAAGAATCACTCCAAGACGTCTGTCCTTCAGAGCACTAACATCCACATACTCTTCTCTCTTATACATCAGATAGAGCTCTAATTGCTGCATGAAATCCATATTGCAGCGATACATGGCGGTATCATCCGGCTCCACAATTCTATTTTTCTTCAGCCAATCCTTTTCACAAAGTCTGGTAAAAAGTTGATCCATGCGCAGATGCTTGATATTAGGCACATCCAGCTCCGGAAGACCGCTGGTGATATAGTTTAGGAGCAGGTCATTACTTCCTACGATACAGAACTCATTGGATTCAAAGCGGTGCTTGTAGTTATAAAGCAGGTAGGAAATTCGGTGCATGGCCACTGTGGTCTTACCGCTTCCCGCCACTCCCTGTACGATAATATTGGCAAAGGGGGACTCTCTGATGATTTCATTCTGTTCTTTCTGAATGGTAGCAATGATTTCTCCCAAAACTTCATTTTTGTTACGGGAAAGGTACTGCACTAAAAGTTCATCATTGGAAGCCACGTCACTGTCGTAATACCCTTTCAGCACGCCGTCTTCAATATCGTAGGTTCTCTTTAGTTTTAAATTTATCTGTATGGGCTTTTCATCGGGAAGTCCATATTCTCCTTCCCCAAGCTCGTTCTCATAATAAACACCGGAAATGGGTGCTCGCCAATCTGCAATCAGCACGTCTGTCTTATTCTTAAACACACCATTCTTACCAATGTAAATCTGCTCTTCCTTCTCCGTAGAATGGTCCACATAATCCACTCGCCCGAAATATGGCTTTAAGAGTGCAGCTTCATTCTTTTTCATGGATTTGTAAGCATGCTCTTCCAAGCTGGCTGCGGTCATAAGTTGATTATAGGCACCTTCATCACCACTATTTAACTGTTGATGAAATTCCTGCACCTGTAAATGTCTGAGTTCGTATTCCGCCTCATACTTTCGTATGTTATTTTGAATGATTCCCTTACAATATTCAAACTGCGCTTGCTCTTTCTGCATTTCCACTTCTACGCTACCTCCCTTGTTATACAGTAAGATTAGTATACAAGAAATGTAAAATATTACTAGACTTTAATTTCAGATTATGGTATGATGCTTACTAGAGTTGTACCTAAAAAAGCTGTCGGTTTTCCGACAGCTTTTTGTTGTTATATGGTTATTATTTATACACGTACCCAAACGGTCATTTCACCTACGCCACGATTGTTCCATGCGTAGTAAGGTACGAACTTTAATGTGGTCTCTTCTTCTTTCTCTGCGCAAACTTCTTCGTAAAGCTCTGCACCATCTAAAACTACCTTCTTACCGGGGATTTCCAAAGTCACAATCTTATGACCAAGCTCTGTATTCTCAGAAATAATAGCTCCCTTTTCTTTATATGCTGCCACATCCAGCTTGTAAAGATGCAAATTCTTGCCGTTATCACACTCTTCTAAGCAGTAGGTAATAGGTCCCCGGGTTACCGCAACCTTGCCGATATTCTCACGTACCTTATTGTTGGCTTTGTACACATGAACAGGCATATCAAAGTCAAGGGTAATCTCGTCATCTTCCCAGTTACCGGTGATATAAAGGTATCCGTCGTTATAGCTCACACCTGCCACACTATCGTTAAGCTGTCCTTTCACAATCCCCACATTTACCAGCTCTCCTTGACAAGTGTAGCTTACCTTAACATTCTCTGTCCAAGTGGGAATACGAAGTGCCATAGTCATAGGGACACCTTCCCCATGAAGCTTCACAGAAACCTTACCATCCCAAGGAAGTGCAGTCTCTACCTTCACATCCACTTCACTATCGCCCACCTTTTTGGTCAACTCACTGCCCATATAAAGGTGAACATAGAGAGTATCTACACTTTCAGTATAAGCATAGCTTGCCACATTGCTGACCGTACGTGCAATATTGGGAGGACAACATGCACAGCCAAACCATTTCTGGCGCACCCCCTTTACATGAAGCTTACGCTCATCGCGGTCCCAACCTTCTTCCCATACCTCCAGAGGATTTACATAGAAGAAGCTCTTGCCATCCAACGCCATACCGCTGAGTACGGTATTATAAAGTGCCTGCTCCATCACATCACTATACTTTCTATCTGCCTTAATCTGTAGCATTCTGCGGGCAAAGAACACCAGTCTGATTGCCGCACAGGTCTCGGAATATGCCATGTCATTGGGCAAGTCATATGGATAAGAGAAGGATTCTCCCATATGGGAACCACCGATACCTCCGGTAATATATAGCTTCTCATTAACAATATTATCCCAGATGCGTTCACAAGCTGCATACAGTTCTTCATCACCACACAGTCTTGCCACATCTGCCATACCGCTGTACAGATACACACCGCGCACTGCATGACCTACTGCCTCAGACTGCTCACGTACCGGCTTATGAGCCTGATGATACCAATAACGATTTCGAACAAACCAGTTTCCTTCGTCTCCCGGCTTATGATATTTTCTACCTTCATAGCCGGCTCTTTCCTCGTCCTCAATATCGAAATAAAAAGGCTTTGTTCCACGTACATCAATAAAGAACTTGGATAAATCCAGATATTTCTTATCTCCGGTCACTTCATAAAGACGTACAAGCGCCATCTCTGCAATCTCATGTCCCGGATATCCTTTACACTGATTTTCTTCCGGTCCGAACACTTCCGCGCAGTAATCCGCAAAGCGCATCGCTGCTTTCAAAAGCTTATCCTTGCCCGTCGCCTGATAATATGCCACTGCACCCTCAATCAAGTGACCCAGACAATACAGCTCATGATGATCACGAAGATTGGTAAATGCTCTGTCCATACCATTAATGATATAGTAGGTATCCAAATAACCATTCTCCAGCTGAGCCGCACATACAATATCAATAGCACCGTCTGCAATCTTTTCCAGTTCCTCATCCGGATGCTGTGTTAAGGAATATCCCACCGCTTCAATCCACTTGGAAAAATCCGTATCCTGAAATACAAATCCGTAAAACTTATCCGGATCCGGATTGTTCTTATCCTCCGGAAGTGCCTCAAAGCCACGGAAGGTATAAGTAGGAGCCACATAACTGCTACCCTTGGCAGACTTCTCCTTCATCATATTGCCTGCCACCTTAAAATTACGCATACAATAGCTTGGTGCCGCATCCGGGATACGGTCATTTAACGCCTCCCACTGATAAGGAATTACCTCCTTGCGTACCAGCTCCTGCTCTCTATGCCAGAATTCATCCGTTACATGAACCTGTTTTAAATCTATTGGACTGCTAAATCTGCTCTGTTCCATATGTAACCTCCCGAAATTTTTCTTTACCTGTAGTATGTCACACCTCACATTTTCAAACAAGCGACTTCAGTGGATTCCAAAGATTTCAACACCAAATGTGAGTTTTTTATACCTGCGCCTCCACATAGTACTGAGCCTGTGCCGCAAACATCTCTGCATAAATACCATCTGTCTTCCCCACCAATTCCTCATGGGTTCCATATTCCGCAATGGTCTCCCCTGCAAATACGGCAATACGATCACAAAACTTACAGCTTGATAATCTATGGGAAATATAAATTGCCGTTTTCCCACCTACCAGTGCATTAAACTGCTTGTAAATCTCATACTCTGCCACCGGATCCAAAGCCGCTGTCGGCTCATCCAGAATTACGATAGGCGCATTACGGTAAAGTGCCCTTGCAATGGCAAGCTTTTGCTGCTGCCCGCCGGAAAGCTCCACACCGTTCTCGTCGTAGGATTTAAAGATTAAGGTATTTTCCTTTTCCGCCAGCTTCTTCACATCCTCCTTTAAGCCTACCTGAGCCAAAATACTCCAAAGCTTTTTCTCATCCTCTTCTTGGTCCAGAATCACATTGTCCTTCAGAGGAAATGCAAACAGCTGAAAATCCTGAAATACCACGGCAAAAAGCTTCCGATACTCCTCTTGGGAATATTCCTTGATATTGATACCATCGATCAGAATCTCCCCTTCTGTCACATCATAAAGTCTGCATAAGAGCTTAATCATAGTGGTCTTTCCCGCTCCGTTTAATCCCACCACTGCCAGATGCTGACCGCTCTTAATGGTCAGATTGATATCTCTAAGCACATACTTTTCACTTCTTGGATACTTAAAACTGACATGAGAAAAACGTATCTCATGAGTGTCATCTACCACTGTTTTATCCCCTTTTACCATAGCCTCGGGATAGGATAAAAACTCCAGATAGTTATGGGCATAATTACATCGCCTGCTCAAATCCATAAAGCCGTTCACAATATTATACAGACTCCAGTAAAGGGAAGATGCTGCGGCAATACACATGGAGAAATCACCGATGGAAATGCGCTTTGTCAGCGCCAGAAAGCCAATGTAAAAGTAACTGATGCCATCCCGGAAGGAATTCACAATATCAATCCCCCAACTATTCACCCGCTGACGTTCTGCCTGTTCCCTCCATGCTCCGCACATCTCATCGGATAGACCTCTTGCCTTTCTTCCCATCATCTCCTTGCTACCATAAAGCCTTATATCTTTGCCGTATTTATAATCCGACATTTCCCAGAAGATATAGGTAAACATACGATTTACTTTCGCAAGACGTAAAAAGCTTTCTACGTCAATCTGCTTATTCTTCAAACCAAAATATACGATGATGACCAATGCCAGCAGCTGCACAGGAATCAAAAGAGGACAGGTCAGTGCAATAACGGTGATAACACCCAGCATTACGATTACATTGGATATCACAGTATAAAAGTTCCCCAGCACTCCGATCACACCGCCACTGTACCAGCTCATACCTTCTTTTGCCTTATTCAATACTTCCAGCGCCTTAGGATTCTCCGTATGCTCATAGTCCATCCGCATGGCATGGTCTGCCATCTGCAAATCAATATACTCGTCAAACCACTCAGCGAGCACATTCTCCCACTGAAAGGTAATATTTTTAATCACATTTTTCAGAAGCTGTAGCAGTATGGTAAATACTACATAAAATGCCGCTGATTTCATATGCTGCGAAACATCAGCCCCACTCAGTACAAGTACAAGCTCATCAATAATAAACTTCGGAAGAAGCACATCCTGCACCTTCTCCATAATATCAGCAAAAATACGTAGCACATAAAGCACAATCAGCTGTGGTTTCTCCTTACAGACAATCTTCAGCATAAAGGAGACGGTTTCCACACAAAGGTGCAACTCTTTTTTCGTATCTTTTTCTTTACTCATGTTCTGCTACCTCCTGTGGATTTTCTACATAGTACTGTGCCTGAATACGGAACATTTCCGCATATGCACCATCCTGTCCAATGAGTTCCTGATGTGTTCCGTATTCCACCATTTCTCCATCCTTAAACATTGCCACATGGTCGCAAAACTGAGTAGAACTGAGTCTGTGACTAATATATACCGCGCTCTTTTCTCCGATTAACCGGTCAAAATCCTGATACAGCTTGCTCTCTGCCAAAGCATCCAGCGCTGCCGTAGGCTCATCCAGAATCACAATAGGAGCATCCTTGTATAATGCTCTCGCCAGTGCCAGTTTCTGCTTTTCTCCACCACTGAAATCCACACCGTCATCATAAAGAACCTTGAGTACTTCGGTGTCTACCCCTTTTTCCAGCTCTATTAACTTCTTTCCAAAACCGGCATCCTGCAGGCACCTCTTTGCATTCTCCCGATCGGTATTCTCCGGCTCCTTCATAGATACATTTTCCGCAAGCGGAAATGCGAAAAGCTCCACATCCTGAAATACCGGAGCAAAAATGTGGTAGTAGCTCTTTTTTGAATATTCCTTCACATCTATGCCATTTAATAAAATCCTTCCCTCCGTTGGCTCATAAAGCCGTAGAAGAAGCTTGATAAAGGTAGACTTTCCCGCACCGTTTAATCCTACTACCGCAAGCCTCTCCCCGTGAGAAAGGGTCAGAGAAAGATTCTTCAAGGCATACTTTTCAGCGCCGGGATACTGAAAACACACCCTATCAAATGTAAATTCATATCTGTCACATGCAGGAAGGATCTTTCCTTCCTCTTCCCCTCCTCCAGCAAAGTCCATGAAGGAACGAAAATCATCCACTTGACGGCTTCTTGCCAACATATCGCTAACATTCTGCAACAATCGAGATACATATTGAAAAAAGATTCCCGCACTGGTCAAATACAGGGTAAAATTACCGATGGTCACTTCTCCTCCCACAACGCTGTACACAAGCCATGCATACACTGCCCCTTGGGAAATTGCCCAGAAAATATTAGAGCTGATGGAAACAGCAAGCCAGATTTTAGCATTTCTCTTCTGAGCTTTAAAGCGTACCTCTTTTAAAAGGGCATACTTCTGCACCAGCCAGCCGCGGATATCAAACATACGCACATCTTTCGCTGCCCCAAAGTCAGAGGTGGTATAGCGCATATAGTGATCCTTACGCCACCAGGTTGCCAGCGGATCCCAGATATTTTTCTTCGTATATTTATTTGCCTTATCAGAAATCAGGAAATTGATTCCTGCAAGTAATGTCATTCCTGTCATAATCCAGGGATTCATGCTTCCCACAATAAACAGACCGATAATCACTACAGAAATATTTTTCAAAAACTGCACAAAATATCTGGCAAGACCTTCCACGCCTTCGTCATTGCCGCTTGCCGCATTTCCTGCCTTTTGATAGCAGTCCATGACCTCCGAATCCTCTAAATAATGATAACCGATGCTCATGACCTTATCATTTTTCTCTGCTAACAGCATCATTCGTGTATCAATAAATCTCCAATTCACACCGGAATTGTAATATGTATTGACCATAGTGGACACAATCTGTAACAGCGAAAAAAATACCATCAGACCAACCAGCTTTTGCAGTGACTCTCCCCTTGTCACACAATCAATCACGAACTTAGACATAAAATTCCACAGATATTGCATCATGGGTTCGCAGATCATTCCCAAAGGAACCAGATATGCAAACTCCTTGTAACGCTTCAGCATCATTCGAACAATATAAGAAATGTTCGAAAAAATACCGTACTCTTTATGGTACGGATTCTTCTTTTCTTCGTTCATATTCTCCCCCCATTTATCTCAAAAAAATGTGCCTCCGCTAAGCGAAAGGCACACTTCATTGTGTTTTATTTGTCCTTCTTAAACATATCCAAAACATCGTCAAGCTTATCGGTGTCCAGCTTCTCCACAAGATCCTCAGCCTTATCAAGTGCCTTATCCACCTTATCTAAATTCACATCGACGCCCATCTTGTCCATAGCGTCATCAAGCTTGTCAACGCCTTCGTTTAACCCCTTCACAAGTCCCTTTACATCCACATCTTTTAAATCGTCTAAATCAAAATTCTTTGCCATAAGCCTCGTCTCCTTCCATGTAAGTAGTACCATTATACTACTGTCCATAGCTACTGCGCAAGCACCTGTTTACAGTATTCCAGCACCTCTGCGATTGCTTTTGTATTGCCCTTATAATAGACCTTTGACTCCTTCGTCTCCATGGTTACCAGTCCTGCGGATAGGAGAGCGCTCATATGATGTGAAATGGTGGCAGTGGTCAGTCCCAAATGCTTTGCCAGCTGACTTCCGTAAGCACTCTTATCCTTGATGTAGGACAGGATTTCAAACTTACTGCTGTCACTGAGAATCTTTAGAATTTTCAGTACACACTCCTGCTTTCCTTTGATATCCTCTCCGGAGAAGCTGACAGAAAAATCGTCATCAAACAAAATTCCTATGGTAAAAATATAAGGCGTGGATAATGTACTGTCCTTTTCACTTTTTGCAAACACGCTGATGGAGCTGGGCAAAATCACATTGGGACGCATTCCGCAGCCCAGAGGATTTTCTTCCAGGTCAAGCCCCATATGCTTTTTTAAATAATCCCCTGCACAGACATCCCTCAGCTCATTTTCCCAATATGCTGCGAACTCTGCTGCAAATCTGTCCAATGCCTCAGAATACTCCCGTAGCACCTCCATTGCAATTTCCAAGAGTGCAAATACCTTTTCCCTATGCACCTCCGGTTTTAGAAAAATATGTTGCAATTTATACTTTTCCTCATCTGCAATTCCCATATCCATAATCTGGAAAACAACATCCATCTTATTATCACAGGAAGTAAAGGTTGACTCATCCTCAATTACCGTTGCATAACAGTGCAAAAGTTCTGAAAAACGTTTACAGCATTCCTCCTGCGAAAGTGCCTCTAATTTCTGCCTATAATGCTCTAACGACTCATATGGTTCCTTCTCAAAATCTCCCCATAGCACAGCAAGCCCTCCGGCATTTTTTCCCTCTTCCCAGGGCTTTGAAAAGTAAAAGTGTAGCTCTTCTTCCTGCCCTTTCAGCCTCTTTATCATCGTCTTCTCAATCTCTGTCAGGACGCGGAATTTCTCATCAAATGCCGCAGACTGAATATTCCGGCTCTTTAAAAAATTATTTTTGAGTTCTCCGTATGTTTCCCCCGCACCGGTATGAATCAGAAGCCGCATGGCCTCTGCCACATAATCTACCTTACCCACAATGAATTGCTTGTTCATGTTTATTCAAAACGTACCTTTCTGATTCCGATATATGCAAATATTATAACACAGAAAATGGCACATACCACTAAAATTTCACCGACAGAGAAATGTACTGCAACAGCACTGATTAAGAAGGATGTCACAGGTACTGCTGCAGATGACACAGCATTAAAGATAGCTCCTGCTCTGGCCAAATATTCCTTGTTCACCACCTTCATAAACTGCACATTCAGGGCCGCTGATAAGATACCCGCTCCCATTCCCAGAAGAAGCGAGGAGATGGTTGTAACTGCGTAAATCAGATATACCTTATCTCTGCAGAAACTTCCCAGAGTAAGCACATACAGACCGGCTCCCATACTCATCCCACTAGTCACCATCACCGCCCTTACGGATACCTTTTTGCGAAGGTAAGGAAATACCGCGGAGCCAAGCCCCATAGCCAGAACCATCACGATCCCAAGTACACTTAGAAGCTCTGCATCCTGTCCCAGAAGTTCACTCACAATAGGCCCCTGCAGAGAATTAAACGGAACCACAACCGCATTTATCAAAAGTGCCATAAGGCAGAAGTTGCGAATCACCGGCTGATTTTTCACATACGCAATTCCATTTTTCAGATTCAAGGCATAGGCGGTGACATCTACCTTTCCCTTCTGCAACGGCTCCTCTTTCATCTTCATAAAGCAGAGAATCATCGCTGCTCCAAAGAAGGTTACTGCATCAATCAAAATCGCCACATAGATACCCCAGATGCCAATAATGATTCCTCCCAGTGCAATTCCAATCAGCTCCACCACAGAACTTAAGGTAGACTTTAGGGAAGTACCATATTCATAATACTCCTCCGGCAATAGTATCGGTACAATCGCCATTCCTGCCGGCATACCGAAGGCTTCCACTGTAGTAATCAGAAACGTAAACACGACAAGAACAACCGGTGTCACCATATCCGCCAGTGTCAAAATTGCCAAAGCCGCCACGATGATGCCGCGAATCAGATATTCTGCTACCATCAGCCTCTTTTTATTCATTCCCTCCACCAGTGCTCCCGCAAAAGGCTGCACAATAATCTCCGGAAGCTGATTCACCGCAAACACAATCGCTGACCAGGCCGCACTTCCTGTCACCTGATACACCAGCCAGGTAAATGCCAGAGAATCCACAGAGTCTCCGAACCTGGAGATCAAGCTGGCTAAAATCAGCTTCAAATACTCCTTCTGGGAAAAAACATCCTTATACCCGATTACTTTCTTTTCCTTTTCCATAAAATGCTCTCCTCAATATTTATTTCTAATATTATATTAGATGTTTATCTAACATGTTGTTAGTATCATATATCCACTTTAGACTTTTGTCAATACTTTTGTTAGACACTCATCTAATACTCATACAAAAAAAATGGGGCTGTTGCAAAATAAAAAAGTTGATTATGAGAGAATGTTGTGCGGGAATAACTCCCCTACGTTTGCAGACTGTTCAAAAATGCCAGAATTTCACAAAGCTGCCATTGCGTTCCTTGATTTGTTGTGTTTTTCCAAGGTTAGACACTCTGCTATCGGTCCGCATATTAGGCGGATTCCCATGGACAAACTTTTTAGCCGGCTCATCTTTGGGATTATGTCTCTGTATTTGTAAGCTTAGAGAAAGTGCGTAGAAATTTCCAAAGTAGCGAATTACGTTCATGTTAATGTCGGGGCATGTCTTCGACAAAATGAATAGGACTGTGCGTACCATGGAAGACA
>JAFUKH010000075.1 GCA_017467845.1 Lachnospiraceae bacterium
TGCAGTGAGTGGTATCTTAGTGCTGCGTTCCTTTGGTATAGAGGAGGTATTCCGTAATAGGATGCATGTAGCTGCACAGGAATTGGTGGAAAATGAAGAAAAAAGAACGCAGATTTCTAATACAGCAATTGTAATTAGAAAGGTTGTGCAATGGCTTCCGAATATTATGAGTGCAGTTTATGCAGTGTATCTGGTAAGCCGTGGAGAAATTAGTCTTGGCGGGTTGGTTGCATTTATTTTAATACTTAACAAGTTTGTTGATGCATTTATCGGATTACCATTCTGTATGGTAGATGCATCTGCAGGTGTAGTAAGTGTCAAACGTGTGGAAGAGATTTTGAATGCCGACGAAGAGAAGAATGGAGCAGAGAATACTTCTTTGGATACAGATGTTGCAATTTATTTTGACAAGGTGGATTTCGGGTATACGGAAGAAAAGCAAGTATTGCATAAATTGTCTTTTGAAGTAAAGCAAGGTGAAAATGTTGCTTTTGTAGGTGAATCCGGTGGAGGAAAGAGTACTATCTTTCATGTTTTGTGCGGCTTCTATCCAAAGACAAGCGGACAATATCAGTTGCTGGGAAGAAATATTGAAGACTGGAATATGGAATCATTAAGAGAACAGATTTCATTAGTTTCACAAAATGTATTTTTATTTCCAACAACTATCGAGGAAAATGTTGGGTATGGTAAATCCGATGCAACGCATGAAGAGATTGTAGAGGCTTGTAAGAAAGCTGAGATACATGAATTCATTATGACGCTGCCGCAAGGCTATCAAACTTTAGTTGGCGAAAGAGGTGCAATTCTTTCCGGAGGGCAGAAGCAAAGGATTTCTATTGCAAGAGCAATTTTGAAAGATGCTCCCATTTTGCTTTTGGATGAGCCTACATCTGCATTGGATGTAGAAACGGAGAGTAATATACAGGATGCCATTAATGCGGTGATGGAGGGTAGAACGTGTATTACTATTGCGCATCGCTTATCTACAGTAGTGAATGCTGATAAAATTATGGTGTTAAAGCAGGGACGAGTTGTGGAAAGTGGTACGCATGAACAATTGATGGAACTTGGACAGGAATATGCAAAAATGTACGGGGAGGGAACTGTTGATGGAAAATTATAAGCTTTTTGTACGATCCATGAAAGTAATGGGAAACAAAATGTACATATACCTTGGTGCAATTTTTGTTATGAGTATATCCTTTGCCATGTTTGGAATTATGAGTTCTTTCTTGATGAAATCTGTTGTAGATATTGCGCAGACCGGAGAATATCAGAAATTAGCAGGAACAATTGTAGTAATTGTTGTAATCGGAGTGATTTCGCTACTGATATATCGAGTAGCTACGATTCGTTATAATGTAGAGGCAAAAAGAGTCTATGGTGCGCTTTCAGAAGCTGTTTTAGATGTTGAGATGAGTTTACCTTACAGCTATTATGAAAAGCATCATAGTGGAGAGATTGTATCCAAGGTATCTTATGATTTGACCCAGATGGGTAATATTTATGGTTCCAGACTCAGACGAGTTGTGATGCCTTTTCTTCAAGTGGTAGCATTTTTAGTGCCCATGCTTTGTCTTAGCTGGCAGTTGACTTTATGCCTTATAGCTGCCAATGCAGTGATGATGGGGGTAGAGATGACACTTCTTAACCCAATGCATAGGGTTAGTAAGAGTTTGTCCGGTATCAATACAAGAATGACAAGCCGTTTATCTGATTTGTTGCAGGGGATGGAACAGGTAAGAATGTATGAAAGCGGTCACCAAACAATAAATGAGTTTAAAAGGCAGAATCATGAATATGCAAAAGAATCCAATAAGAAGATATTATACACTGCATGCTTAGAATGTAGCGGTAAAGGATTTGAACTTTTATGTTCCCTGGTATTTTTGGTGATAGGAATCTTTTTTGTAAATAAAGGGTATACAACATTAGGAGCGTTGACTGCTATCTATACTATGTATGGAGCATTTTCATTTCAGTTTTTGCAGATGGGAAAGTATATTCCGGAGTTGGTAGGATGTCTTGCAAATGCAAAGAATATTTTCGATTTTTTGGATGAGGCAAGAGAGCCAAAGAACTGGTACGTAGAGGATGTATTAGAAGCGGCTAACATAGATGCAGATATGTCTGTTAGTATTGAAACAATTACATTTTCTTATGATGGGAATGGAGATGTGCTTAAGGATTTCTCCTTGGATGTGAAACAAGGAGAATGTATAGCGATTACAGGAGCATCCGGATGTGGCAAAACCACACTGTCAAAACTTTTATTAGGATTATATCCATTGAATGGTGGAACTATTAAAGTTAATGGAATAGATTTCAGAGATTGCTGTTTGGGGGATATGAGAAAACAGATTGCCTATGTTCCGCAGGAGCCCTACCTTTTCAATGGGTCCATATTGGATAATATACGTATGGGAAGACCGCAGGCGACTGAAGATGAGATTATGCAAGCGGCTAAGCTGGCCAATGCGCATGAGTTTATTGTTGATTTTGCGGAAGGATATGAGACAAATGTTGGCGAAAGAGGTAATAATCTTTCTGGAGGCCAGCGTCAGAGAATTGCAATTGCTCGTGCTATTTTAAAGGACGCACCGATCATTCTGATGGATGAGGCAACTTCGGCTTTGGATAATGAGTCGGAACAGTTGGTAAATGATGCTTTAAAAAATCTGCATGGTAAGAGAACAATTGTGATGATTGCACATAGACCATCGACGGTTCAATTAGCGGATAGAGTATGTTGCATGGGATGATGAGAAGAATCCAAGAGATATAGAAGTTGCTATTATACCAAAAAGCGATTAGGGAAATTATTAGTTGATAAAGAAATGAGTAAATCGGATTTGCGAAAGAAGGCAGATATAGCGCCTAATACTATGACAAAATTGCGCCGTGATATTGAATATGAAGGAATGACTCTTTTATGGGTGTATGTTTCGCCAACGTCTACTGTAGAAAAGTGTGCAAACAGGATCTATGCTGGATGAGACGAGATAATGCTGTACTGAAGGATATGAATATCTGCATGAGGTTGATGAATAATGTGAGAAGTTCAGCAGAGGAAATCGTATTAATAGAACTGATATATGTGCAAAAATGCTAAAATTGACATAGAAACACAGTGGTAAAAGTGATGAAATGCACAAAAAACAACCATTTTTTGCTTACGAAATAAATTTTTTCAGTTATAATATTCTATGTAAACTTGGTCAACCAACAAATAAAGGTAGGTAGAGATAATGAAAAGAGTAAAAGCAGCGTGCATTACACAAACATTACATTTCTTACTGAAGGAGGATGTACCTCGTGATTATGCTAAAAAACTTGTTACCGAGGAAGTAAAGAAGTACAAGGAACAGCTTGATAAGAATAAGACACAGTACAAGATTCTTTCAGAGGAAACACAGGATGATGGTTCTGTTATTATTGAGATTAAGAAACAATATAATACATCTCCGGTAGGACACTACTTGGATTAGTCGTATGTTTGAAGCTAAAGCGTGCAGTTATCTCATAAAGGTGATTGCACGTTTTTTAGGTATAAAAAGAGAGGTAAACAGTTGTGGATTTAGAGAAATTAGTAAATCAGACAGTTATACATAAATCCTTTGGAAAAGGTATCATCCGAAGTGTGGATGAAAAATATCTGGAAGTGGATTTTATGGAAAAGGGAAAAGTAAGTAAGTTTCCTTATCCGTCCTGTTTTAATGGTTTTCTGATTATGGAAGATTGTGAATTGCAGCCGGAAATAACTTCTGTGGTTGAAGTCTGGAAGGTGGAAAGTGGTGCTGTACAGAAAGAAGAATTAAGGCATCAGTATGAGAAAACCATGCAAGGAATTGAATCAAGAAGGCTGGCAGCGGAAGATAAGAAATTGAAAGCGGCACAAAGAGCAATGGAGCACCGTTCCACATACAGTAGTACAAATTTTAACAAGAAAAAATAGTATGGAGTGATATAGGATGTATGGCAAAAATGAAGTAATGCAATGGGGAATGTGGAAGTAGTACCAACCGGGGCATTAAGCCTTGATATAGCACTTGGATTTGGTGGAATCCCAAAGTGTATCGTAATATTTATTAATCAGCTTTGTGAGAAAATAGGTATTATGTTTGGAAAGCCAGAGGTTACAACTGGTCGCAGGGCATTGAAATTTTATTCTTCTGTCAGACTTGATGTAAGAAGAATTGACCAGATAAAATCCGGTGGAGAGTGTGTCGGAAACAGAACTAGAGTAAAAGTTGTAAAAAACAAGATTGCGCCACCATTTAAAGAGGCTGAATTTGATATTATGTATGGCACCGGTATTTCCAGAGAGGGAGATATTCTTGATTTGGCTGCGGAAATCAATGTCATAAATAAAAGCGGTTCATGGTATTCCTATGAGGGAATGAAGTTGGCACAGGGCAGCATCCAAAGAGTATTTAAAGGAGCATCCTGATTCTATGGAAGAGGTGCCTTATATCCAGACAATACAAGCTCCAAACGGAAAAGTACGAAAAGAGCTGTATGAGCTTTCCATGAAAAAAATGATGATGTGGAATGGGTTAAGGTTATTAAAAGTGTTTACTTACGGATGGAAGACAGACGATATGAGGATTTTGAACCGGGGTATATGGAAAAGGCAAAAGAAAATCTTTATGGGGAAATCGCAGTATGTTTTGAACTTCCGGCTGATGAGGTAGAACAGTTTGTGAATGAAACCATCAGAAAGCATTTAGAGGAATTTTAACATGAAAGAAATACACATCCGGAACTTAACAGCAAAAAATGACAGAGGCAGTATTATTTCTGTGGTTTGTGGTTATGAAAGTGAAGTAACCGCAGTAGTAAACGGACAGAAATTTAATGCGAAAAGTATTATGAATACACCGGTAATAGACCATGCGGAAAATGTAGACTTTACTATTACAGGCGTAGATGAAGAAAAGGCTGAAATGGCAATTAAGAAACTATATGATTTGGATTAGAAAAGGACGGTAAGCTGCTTTGGCGAGTAAATCTGATTACGGTACACACAAAGATTTATTGCTCAGAAGTACTTGTGTTTTTTGCGTTTTAGGGAGGATGTTATTATGCCAAGAACTCAATTACAGAAACTATTTTTTGCGTTTGTAACGGTTATTATTACCGTGCATGCGTATGTGTTTTACAGCCTGTATGTAATTCATGGGAGTACATTTATTGCTAACACTGGGGCATCCGGAGTATTGGAGACAATTAGCAAAATGGGTGGAGTGCCCGTATTAGGACACAATGTTCCAATCTGGGCAGTAGTATTGATTGAATTTGTACTTGCTTACACATTAGAGATTTTTGTGGGAAGCCCACAGTCGTTTAAGATTGCGTGTCATTATTTTAATCCACAGAAAAATCATCCATTTATTTTCGAAACTATGATTATTTCGGCTACAGTACTGGTAATGTGTCCGATTATGAGTTTTATTGCAGCTATTTTGTATTATCCATATAACTTTATGGAGTTTAATGTAATCCATTTTCTCGCGGAGTGGTTAAAATTGGTTTGCTTTAACTTCCGCGTAAGGAAGAGGCGGCTGAGAAGGAAAAGAAGGGTGAGAAGCTCATGCCCCAGAGTGAAAGTGATGCCATTGCCGATTTGTTAAAGCGTATGGAAGAAATCAAGGTGGAATTGAAACAGGAAATTGCAGAAAAAACTACTGCATCTAAGTAAAATTTGTAAAGAAAGCGGATGTTTTATTTCTAAGGATTTTTCTGAACTGCTGATTGATTTAATTAGTATGATCGTGTTATAGCTCACTATATCAATAATGTGTTGCATGATAAAGAATGTTTCTTTGCACGTGTAAGTGAGGTGCTGACCGATACAGGTATGTTTTCTTTTAATGGAGCTTATGTCAATGATTGGAATGCTTGGTTAGCGTAGCAACTCAGCAGGGCTTTGATTTTCAGTAGTAAAAATGCTGGAAGTTAAGAAATTATTATGAAAGGATAGAAAAAATCCAGAATATGCATAGGGGTATATAAATATCTGAAAAAGGACGACGTGGAATCCAAACTGATATATCTAGAAACATATATTAATTATTGATAAAATATATGGCGACTTTCAGGATGAATGTGCTAAAATATACGATGTATATATAATTTTATATGAAGAGGTCGAGTATATGAATACAATATATTTGAAGTATGTACTTGAAGTAGAGCAATCGGGTTCTATATCCCAGGCAGCACAGAACCTATTTATGGCACAGCCTAATTTAAGTAAGGCTATTAAAGATTTAGAAGGGGAACTGGGGTATAGCATTTTTAATAGAACCACTAGTGGAGTCACAGTGACAGAAAAGGGCGCGGTGTTTCTTTATCATGCCAGAAAAATGATGGAACAGATTGCGGAGATAGAAAAGCTTTCTAAGAGGATGGATGTGCAGAGTAAGCAGTTCAAAATCTCTATCCCGAGAGGAAGCTACATTGCCAATGGTGTGACAGCCTTTGTGACAGATTTACAGATTACACAAGGTATTGATATTACTATTAATGAGACTAATGCTATGCAGACTATAAACAATGTGGCAGAACGTGGATATAATATGGGGATTATCCGATATCCACTGCCTGATGAGGAAGTTTTCAAAAGTCGTTTAAAAAATAATAAACTGGAGATGGAAACCATCTGGGAGTTTGAATATGTTTTAGTAATGTCAAAGAATCATCCTTTGGCATCAAAGGAGAAAATCTGTGTAGAAGATTTACAAGACTATATGAAGATAACTCATGGAGACATAGAAATTCCCCATGCCCAGATGGAGGAAGAGGAAGGTGAAGAACATTCACGAAAGACTATCTATGTCTATGAAAGAGGCAGCCAGTTTGACCTGTTAGCTAATGTACCGAGTACTTATATGTGGGTTTCACCTATTCCAAATTCCTATTTGGAAAAAAACGGTTTAGTACAGAGAGCATGTAAGATAAAAAATAACAGATACAAGGATGTACTGATTTACAGGCAGGACTATAAATTTGGTGAATATGATAAATTGTTTCAAAAAAAGATATATGAATCGAAGGTAGAAGTTGCTTCTGCAAAATGCATATGATCAGAAGAGTCGTTATATGAAATGAGATATAACGACTCTTCTTTTTTTGTATTTCCGAATTGGCAGGAATTTTGCTATGATGACGGAACAATAGAAAGGGAGCAACAAGTTGGAAGGATATTTATCAGCAAAGGAAGTTGTAGAAAAATACATAGAAGGATGCCAAACGAAAAGTCAGATGTTATCAAACTGCTTGTTCGCAAAGGCTGTTATGGCAGGCGTTATGATAGGCATGGGAGCAGCAGCAGGTAATGTGGCAGCGCATACGATTCAGGATGTGGGATTGGCACGGTTGGCAGCAGCAGTGGTATTCCCTGTCGGACTTATGATGGTGATATTACTGGGCGCAGAATTGTTTACCGGGGATTGTTTGTTTGCAATGAGTGTCTTTGATGGAAAAGACAATGTTAAAAGTTTTTTGCGGGTATTGCTCACTGTATATTTAGGAAACTATGTGGGAGCCACTTTGCTGGCGATACTGATTTCCATGAGTGGGCAGCTGAACTATTCAGGCGGAATGTTAGGGGCTTATACAATTAAAGTAGCACTTGGGAAAACCGGTATTTCTTTCACAGAAGGTATTGCATCGGGCATTTTATGCAATATTCTGGTTTGCATAGCTGTATTGATGGCTATGTGTGCAAAAGATGTGACTGGAAAACTGCTTGCCAGCTTCTTTACCATTATGTTGTTTGTGACGGCAGGGTTTGAGCACTGTGTTGCAAATATGTATTATATAACAGCCGGTATTTTGGCATTGCAGAATCCTGAATACATGGAATTGGCAATGAGTGCATATGGGTATAGTGTGGAGCAGATGGGACAGTTAAATTTGACAAATTATTTTATTGCTAATTTGTTGCCTGTAACGCTTGGTAATCTGGTAGGCGGTATCCTTTTTGTAGGAGCACCTATGTTTTATCTTAATACAAATAAAGCATTGCTTCCAAAGAATGCTCTGAAGAGGGAGGCGAAAAAACATGTTATTAATCGTTCAGAATTTCTTATTGACTCTGTTCATTGAGCTGCTAGGAGTTGTTTGTACTGCAGGCATTCTTTACTTATATTGGACAGCTATGGCCCAAAAGCAAAAATAAAAGAGCTCGTTAATAGGCAAAAGAAGGAGTGGCATGACACAAGATAAATTTTTTAGGGGTGTTGATGTCACTTTTTCTTTACAAAACTTTGGTAGAAGATTAAGAGTTACAAATGCATTACTATAATGTAGGTTGCATGAAGACATATTAAATGAAAAGGAGATGTTGTTTATGAGCATAAAGGGGCGAAGGTCATACCTTATGGGGTGTGGATTTATTTTAGCCGCTTTGCTTGTGGGGATTGTATTAACAAATACTTCCGAGGGAAAGAGCGAAACTGTAAAAGAAGCCATAAAGGATGCCGTTTTACATGAAACAAACAAAGTCAGTTTTTGGGGAATAAAAGATGTCAATCCTGCTTTTATTTCAGCCATAATGGTTACGATTGTACTGCTGTTCGTTGCAGCATTGATTCGAATTTTTGTCATTCCCAGATTTACATATGTTCCTGGAAAATTTCAGTTATTACTGGAACAATTAGTCGGCATGTTTGATGGTTTGGCAAAATCCAATAGCCCCCATAGGAACGGTTTCCTCGGAGCCTACATCTTTGGGGCTGGGATATATATATTTGTAGGTACTATATTTGAGTTATTCGGAATACAGTGGATTACAACGGAGGATATGTCCATTGCATTACCGGCACCTCTGTCGGATATCAATGCAGCGATAGCGTTGGGATGTTTGTCTTACCTGATTATTTTATCGGGAGGCATTGCCGGAAATGGTTTGCGCGGTGTAGGAAATACATTGAAGGATTTTTCACTGCCGGTTTCAATGAGCTTTCGTCTGTTCGGCTCATTGCTTAGTGGACTTCTGGTGACAGAGCTGGTTTATTATTACATTAGTTTGAGTTTTGTTTTACCTGTCATTGTGGGGATTATGTTTACATTGTTGCATGCATTGATACAGGCTTATGTTCTAACGATGCTGACAGCTCTGTTTTATGGGGAAGTATCTGAACCACACGAAAAGAAAAATGGAGGAAATTGAGATGAAGAAAATAATTAGAAAGTTATTCGGATTTGTAATGATGATGTTGTTGGTGGCGATGGTATCCATACCGGCCTATGCTGCCGGTGAGGCAGATGTACCGATTGATGAGGTAACTGTAAGTGAAGATGATGACACGGATAATGTAACCGGAGATAAGGCATTGGCGGCTGGTTTAGGAATTGGTTTAGCAGCTCTCGGAGGAGCTGTTGGTATGGGTATGGCAATTGCTAAATCAGTAGAAGGAATTGCACGACAACCGGAAGCAGAAAATAAAATCAGAACCGCACTGATGCTTGGTCTGGTATTTGTGGAAACGGCCATTATCTATGCGTTGATTGTTGTAATTCTGATTATATTCGTTTTGTAAGTGAGGGTGTAAATATGAATATTCCTTTGAATATTGACTGGCAGCAGATTTTGTTACATCTATTCAATTTTATTATTCTGGCAGGTGGATTATATTTACTGCTATACAAACCGGTTAAAGACTATATGGAAAAAAGGGTCGCATATTATCAGGATTTGGAGGACAAGGCCCAGGAGAAGCTGAAGTCAGCAGAGGACATAGAAGCAGAATATCGGATTAAAATAACAGAAGTGGAAACAGAAATCAGTGAAAAACGTCTGAAAGCTGCCCGGAAAGCGGAAGAAGCAGCACAACAGACAATTGATGAAGCGAAAAAGCAGGCAGAGAAAATTGTTGCAGATGCAAAAAAGCATGCTGTGGATGAGCGTCAGAAGATGATATCATCTGCGGAGAAGGAAATCGCAGAACTGGCTTCCTCAGCAGCCCAAAAGCTTATGCAGGAATCCATGGACAGTACCTATGAGCAGTTTTTTGAATCGGCTAAAAGGAGGTAGACTGTATGGAAAAACAGTTACTGAAGGCGGTTTTATATAGTGCAATAAAGCCTGATGAGAGCAGATTAGAACAGTTTTCTTCTTTTATAAAGGAAAAATATCAGACGGAAGCTGTGATGGAGTGGAAACAGGAGGATGCCTTACGGGGAGGATTCAGACTGGAGGTGGGCTCCGATATTTATGATTGGAGTGCAGAGAGTCGTTTTAGACAGCTTCAGACACACTGGAAACATATTGCAGAGCATAGCGAAGGAAATGTAATTCCTCTCTTGCAGGAGAGCGTGAAGCAGTGGTTACCAACGGCAGAACCTACGGAAATCGGAACGGTTTTGACAGTAGGAGATGGAATCGCAACGGTAAGCGGACTTCCCGGTGCAACATATGGAGAGATTTTGCTGTTTTCTCTTGGAATACGTGGAATGGTTATGGATTTAAAAAAGGATTATATAGGTTGCATCCTTTTTGGAGATGACCAGGAAATCATAGAGGGAAGTGAGGTCAGGAGAACTGGTCGAGTAGCAGGCGTACCTGTCGGGGACGCTTTCCTTGGTAGAGTAATTGATTCGCTGGGGACACCAATTGATGGTAAGGGGGTTATTGCAGCTCAGGAATATTGTCCAATTGAAAGACCGGCACCGAGTATTATCGATCGTCAACCGGTAAATAAACCTATGGAAACGGGAATTTTAGCCGTTGATTCAATGTTTCCCATCGGCAGAGGGCAGAGAGAGTTAATCATTGGAGACAGGCAGACGGGGAAAACTGCCATTGCGCTGGATACAATTTTGAACCAAAAGGGTAAGAATGTTATCTGTATTTATGTAGCCATAGGACAGAAGGCAAGCTCTGTGGCAGGTTTGGTGGAAACCTTAAAAAAGCATGATGCACTTTCTTACTCTATTGTAGTAAGTGCATTGGCTAGTGATGCTGCACCACTTCAGTATATTGCTCCTTATGTAGGTTGCGCATTGGGAGAATATTTTATGAATCGAGGGCAAGATGTTCTGATTGTGTATGATGATTTGTCAAAGCATGCCATTGCCTATCGTGCCTTAAGTCTTCTGTTGGAACGTTCACCGGGAAGAGAAGCTTATCCGGGAGATGTTTTTTACCTTCATTCCAGATTATTGGAGCGTTCTGCCAATTTATCTGAAGAAAAGGGCGGTGGCAGCATGACTGCGCTACCGATTGTAGAGACACAGGCAGGTGATGTGTCTGCTTATATACCGACGAATATTATTTCGATTACCGACGGACAGATTTTCTTGGAGAGTGAGTTGTTCTTTGCGGGACAACGACCGGCAGTAAATGTGGGGCTTTCCGTGTCACGTGTGGGTGGGGATGCGCAGACAAAAGCCATGAAAAAAGCAGCGGGAACTATTCGATTGGATTTGGCACAGTATCATGAAATGGAAGTATTTACACAGTTTGCCAGTGACCTGGATATCACAACAAAGCGGCAGCTGGTTTATGGACAGGGCTTGATGCGGCTGCTTCGCCAGGCGCAATATCATCCCCTGAAGCAATACGAGCAGGTCATTTTACTGGTTGTTGCCTTAAATCATGTGATGGAAGATATTCCCGTGGCTGATATCAGTTGTTTTGCAAAGAAATTGATCTGTTTTATGGAAGAGAATGCATCTTCTCTCTGCCATGATATTGAAAAGAAGGGGCAGTTATCGGAAGAAATGGAACAGGATATTCTGCGTTTGTCTCAGGAATTCCGAAAAAAATGGAGTGATGGTACATGTCGAGTATAAAAGAGATTAAAAGCCGTATCAGTAGTGTAAAGGATACTCAAAAAATTACAAATGCCATGTATCTGATTGCATCTACGAAAATGCGTAAGGCCAAAAGGGAGCTGGATAAGACCAGACCCTATTTTACTTTGCTGCAGAGAGAAATAAAACGCATTTTCAGAACGGTAGAGGATGTGGAAAGCAGGTATTTTTATCCGGCAGACGGAAGTCATATTCGGGAAGGTACTTACGGCTGTCTGGTAATTACAGCAGATAAGGGGCTGGCCGGTGCCTACAATTCAAATGTGATAAAGGAAGCGGAAAAGCTTCGGGCAGAGCATGCAGATACAAAATTTTTCGTTGTTGGAGAATATGGGAGACAGTACTTCTTACAGCATAACATTCCGATAGAGAGAAGTTTTCTTTATACGGCGCAGAATCCTACAATGTCCAGAGCTAGGGAAATCAGCAGTCTTTTGTTGGAAATGTTTGAATGCGGTGAAGTGAAAAAAATATATATTATCTATACAGATTGGAAAAATGGTCTTTCAGAAGAAGCCATTACAACCCGACTTCTGCCTTTTCATAGAGCTCAGTTTATGACAGCTCCGGTCACGGAAAAAGCGGTTACATCTGCTTTTGAATTTTATCCATCCGTGGAAACGGTTCTGGATAATGTGATGCAGAGCTATGTGTCGGGGTTTATTTATAGTGCGCTGGTAGATAGTTTTTGTAGCGAACAGAATGCACGTATGACGGCAATGAATGCCGCCAATCAGAATGCAGAAGCAATTTTGGCAGAGCTCTCTGCGCAATATAATCAGGTGCGTCAGGCTGCTATTACACAGGAAATTACAGAGGTATCTGCCGGTGCTATGGCACAAAAAAGGAAACGCAGGAAGGCGGTGGCAATTCAATGGCAGTAGGAAAAATAGCAGAAATTTCAGGCCCGGTTGTGGATGTTGTTTTTGAAGTAGGTTCTTTGCCCAAAATAAAGGAAGCTTTGACAGTATGTGTTGATGGAAAAAAACGTGTTATGGAGGTGGCGCAACATATCGGCAGGAATACAGTCAGATGTATTATGCTTGCAGAAAGTGAAAAACTGGCACGTGGAATGGAAGTAGTAGCCGATGGAAAAGGAATCAGGGTTCCGGTTGGAGAATGCACACTGGGAAGAATGTTCAATGTATTGGGACAGCCGATTGATGGAAAAGAGCCGATTGCGGAAGATGAACTACACTGGGGGATTCATAGAAAAGCTCCTGCTTTTGAAGAACAGTGCCCGGTGATGGAGATATTGGAAACGGGTATCAAGGTTATTGATTTATTGGAACCATATCCTAAGGGAGGTAAAATTGGTCTGTTTGGTGGAGCTGGTGTAGGAAAAACGGTTCTGATTCAAGAATTAATTCACAACGTGGCAATGGAGCATGGCGGATATTCTATTTTTGCGGGAGTAGGAGAGCGAAGCCGTGAAGGAAACGAATTATGGAAAGAAATGCATGAAAGCGGAGTGGCAGATAAAACGGCGCTTGTTTTCGGACAGATGAATGAGTCACCCGGTGTGCGTATGCGCGTTGCCTTGTCGGGGCTCACCATGGCCGAATACTTTAGAGAAGAAGAGCATAAGGACGTGTTGTTATTTATTGACAATATTTTCAGATTTGTACAAGCAGGCAGTGAGGTATCTACCTTGCTTGGAAGAATGCCATCTGCGGTAGGATATCAACCTACTCTTGCCAATGAGATGGGAGCTTTGCAGGAACGCATTACGTCTACCAGAAGTGGTTCAGTAACTTCTGTGCAAGCAGTTTATGTGCCGGCAGATGATTTGACGGATCCGGCTCCGGCAACTACCTTCACACATTTGGATGCCACTACAGTATTGAGTAGAAAGATTGTGGAACAAGGAATTTACCCGGCGGTAGATCCATTGGAATCCACTTCGCGTATTTTAGAGCCGGATATTGTGGGTGAAGAGCATTATGAGATAGCAAGAAAAGTTCAGGAAATTCTGCAGAAGTACTATGAATTACAGGATATTATTGCAATTCTTGGTATGGATGAGTTAGGGGAAGAGGATAAACAGATTGTATCACGAGCAAGAAAGATTCAGCGTTTCCTTTCACAACCTACTCATGTGGCGGAGAAATTTACAGGAATTCCGGGCATATATGTGCCGTTGAAGGAAACTATTCGCGGCTTTAAGGCGATTGTGGATGGCAGCATGGATGCTTATCCGGAGGCAGCATTTTACAATGTGGGAACCATTGAGGATGTTATAATCAAAGCAGAAAAAATGGGATGGAAAGGCTAATGAATACCTTTGTGGTTCATATTCTTTCCGCGGATGCGCCATGCTATGAAGGACCTTGTGAATCTTTGATTGTTCCCACTTCACAAGGGAAATATGGCATTTTGAAGAATCACTGTAATATGATTGCTGCAGTAGTTCCGGGTTCTCTGTCTTATAAAGTACCGGGACGCGAGGAAGAAATTCTTTCGGTTTCGGAAGGAATGGTTAAGATAGAAAATAATGATGTCATGGTATTGGTTGATGTCTTGGAAACCTTGGATGAGATTGATGTAAACCGGGCAAGGCGAGAGGCGGATGAAGCAAAAGAAATGATGCTGCAAAAGAGGAGCCGGCGAGAATATCGTATAGCGCAGGCGACTTTGGCAAGAGCAGCTAACCGACTGCGAGTGAAGCAGCATTACGATAAAGAATTTATGGTGTAAAAGTTATGGAAGAATTTGGATGGGAGGTATGCTATACTGAATTCAGAGCAACGCATCACCGGAACTTGGAAAAGAAAAGGTGGAAAAGTTCTTAGAAGAGGCACCGTACATATATGGGCTTTCGTATGATAAGAACGGATTAGGAGGTATTTATGAGCACTGTGACAGAATTTTTCCCGGATGGGACTCCCATCTACAGCTGGTTTTATGATACACACATCCCTGCATTGGATGATATGGGAAAGCAGTATGTGCTGACGGATTATAATATTCTGTCAGATGGCAAAATCTATACAAAAGAGATTCAGACATTAATAGATACTGCCCATGAAAACGGCGGTGGCGTGATTGTGGTTCCGGCGGGAACCTATATGACAGGTTCTCTCTATTTTAAGCAGGGGGTACATCTCTATGTTGCAGAGGGCGGAGTGCTGAAGGGCAGCAGCGATATCTGTGACTATGATGTTAAAACGACTCGTATTGAAGGAGAAACATGTAAGTATTTTACCGCGCTGATTAATGCGGATGGTGTGGATGGATTTACCATGTTCGGTCCCGGTACCATTGACGGTAATGGCTTGAAATCATGGAAAGCCTTCTGGCTGAGAAGAAGCTGGAATCCTAAGTGTACCAACAAGGATGAACAGCGTCCCAGACTTGTTTACATTTCTGGTAGCTCCAATGTGTTAATTGCAGATTTACGTTTGATTAATTCACATTTTTGGACTACGCATATTTATAAATGTGATCATGTGAAATACTTGAATTGCTATATTTACTCGCCTGCCGGTCCGGTGAGAGCACCCAGTACGGATGCCATTGATATTGATGTATGTTGCGATGTGCTTGTGAAGAATTGCTATATGGAAGTAAACGACGATTCCGTGGTGTTAAAGGGTGGAAAAGGTCCTTGGGCGGATGAGCAGGCGGAGAATGGTTCTAACCAGCGAATCATCGTGGAAGACTGCGAATATGGATTCTGTCATGGCTGTCTTACCTGCGGTTCGGAATCCGTACATAATAAAAATATCATCGTTCGCAGAATCAAGGTTGGCTCAGGGCATAATCTTCTGTGGCTGAAGATGAGACCGGATACCCCCCAGCATTATGAATATATCTTCGTGGAGGCTGTGGAAGGTAAGGTTACTAATTTTATTAATATCAATCCATGGACGCAGTTCTTTGACTTAAAGGGGAGAGCGGATATTCCGTTATCCTATGCAGACCACATCGTGATGAAGAATTGTAGATGTGAGTGTATCAATTATTTCAATGTGAAAAATGATGATACCCAGTATCACCTGTCTGACTTTACCTTTGAAAATCTGGAGATTAAGGCAAAGAATGATGGATTTAGTCCGGAAGCAGTTGAAAATATTATAGTGAAAGATGTCAACGTTTGTTTGGACGCGTAAAGGTGTAATAGAGCCCTCATCCCCGCATTCATTGGGGATGAGGGCTTTTTCTATAGGATAATATGTGGAATCTCAGCAAAGTTCTTCAGGATATCATAGCAGATTTCGTGGGGATTATTTCAAAGCAATAATTTATAAATAATTAATATACTATTCCGCAAGTGTGTGGTACAATAGTCCTAGTTGCTGGAAAATACTGTCAATGATAAGGAGAATAGAACAATGGACGTAAAAAAGAAAAAGAAGTTGCGAAACAAACTGATACTTGCAATGAGTGTGGGATTTATTCTGGCACTTGTCTGGATTGTTTTCATGTTTAAGCTTGTAGATAGCGACACAATTAATTCTGGTGTAGCAGCGACTTCGATTATTGGTATGCTGTTGGCGACGTTGGTTGGAATTTTTACAGTGGTAAGATTTTTCCTTGGTAAGATTATGACCATATTCGGCGGCTTGAAGGATATGACGGATGAGACCATGGATTTAGGTCTGAATAAGATAGCGGAGAGAAATGATGAAATTGGTGAGATGGCTCGTTCCGTGCAGGAGACTTTTGATTCGATTGGAAAAGTTGTTGGTGGAATTCGTAAGGCATCCGCGGAACTTGGTGAGGTATCTGAGGATTTCAAAAATATTTTTGATAGTATGACAAAGGCTGTAGAACAGACCGAGGGGGAAGTGGGAACCATCGCTAATAACACTGTGGAGCAGGCACATCAGATTGCGGATATGAAGATGAAAATTGATGCAATCAACGATGCCATCGAGAAAATCGCAGACAATATTGAAAGTCTGGCAGACAGTGCTGAGCTGATGAAGAACTATGATGCATCCGTAGAAAAGATTCTGAAAGAGCTGGTGGCTATCAGTCAGAAGAGTAGCGAATCTATGGAAAATGTAAGACAGCAGACGGAGCTTACCAATCAGTCTGCACATCAGATTCGTTCTGCAACAGAGATTATTGCAGGTATTTCTTCACAGACCAACTTACTTGCTTTGAATGCAAGTATTGAAGCAGCAAGAGCAGGAGAGCATGGTAAAGGCTTTGCTGTTGTTGCAGAAGAAATCAGAGCCTTGGCAGATCAGTCAAGAGAGTCTACCGAGCAGATTGAGAAGGTGGTATCTGCCCTTTTGGACAATGCTGATATCAGTGTAGAAATCACTAAGGAAGTATCAGAAGCCTTTGTAAAGCAGAATGAGAAGATTCAGGACACGGAGACCATATTCGGTTCTTTAAATAAAGAAATCGGTAAGGTAAGTGATTCCATTAAGGAAATCGCAGGTGAGGTAGAAGGCCTGAATTCCAATAAAGAAGTAATAGCAACAGGAATTGGTTCCTTAACAGAATCTGCACAGCAGAATGCGAACAGTGCAGAGATTACGACCGAGAATGTTGAGGAGTTCCGCCAGATTGTAGATGAGTGTAATAAGGCTACAAATACAGTGGTAAATGTTTCTGCGGAATTGATTGGTTATATTGGAGAATTCGGGGAAGAATCCATAAAAGAAAAAGTAGTATTGTAAGGTACATCAAGCGCCATTGGCAGGAAACTGCTGATGGCGTTTTATAACTTTGGCACATTTGTGAAATAGTGCTATAATACTTTTGTTTGATTCCAGGTATGAGAAGAAATAATGTGGAGGTAATGATGACACCATTAGTAAGTATTATTGTGCCCATTTATAATGCAGAGAAGAATCTGGAAAGATGTGTTGAAAGCATCTTAAACCAGACATACAGAGAGTTTGAATTACTTTTACTTGATGACGGAAGTACGGATTCATCCGGAGCAATTTGTGATGCGTATGGGGCTAAGGATGAGCGTATCCGGGTAATTCATAAGGAAAATACCGGCGTTTCGAATACCCGTAATCAAGGAATAGCGTTGGCAAAGGGAGAATATTTACAGTTTTTGGACAGTGATGACTGGATTACGTCCGATGCCACAGCACTTTTTGTAAGAGCTGCGACAGAGAGTCAGTGTGACATGGTAATTGCGGATTTCTACCGGGTAATCGGGGAACGTGTGGCGCAGAAGGGGGCTATTGAGGAAGAGGGACGGATGGACCGCAGAACCTATGCGGAGAATATGATGCAGAATCCGGCGGACTTCTATTATGGCGTTCTGTGGAATAAGTTTTATAAACGTTCCATTATTGAACAGTATCAGCTTAAGATGGACAGTGAAGTCAGCTGGTGTGAAGACTTTATGTTCAATCTGGAATATATCCGTCATATCGAAAACGTGTATGCGATGAATGTGCCGGTATATTATTATGTGAAGACCAAGGGGTCACTGGTATCCCAAGGGGCAAGCATGAAGAATACTATCCGGATGAAACGAAGTGTTTTCACTTATTACAATAATTTCTATAAAGATGTCTTTGATGAAGTGGATTATGAAAAGAGGCGTTTGCAGGTATACAGATTCCTTTTTGATATTGCCGGTGATGGGGAGGTACTGCCCTTTATTGTGCCCGGTAACTATAAGCTGGGGCAGGAACGTACCAATGTCAGTGAAGGTGTTCAGGAGGGAGAGGGCGTTTTCTTTGAGTTATATAGAGAACGCAAGCTTCAGGAGAAGATGCTGGATGCGGTAGTACTTAGACACGAGCTTACCGTTAATGAAGTAAAGCTTCTTTACTACTTAAGTCAGCCTCATGAAAATTGTACGTTTAAGGAAATGGCGAATATCTTGAATATTACTAGAGGGGGATTGTCCTTAGCGATACAAAAGCTCCTAACCAAGGAGTTAATTGAGGCGAAGGAAAAAGCAAAGGATAAGGAGAAAACAAAAGGAAGAGCAAGTTCGGAAAAATATGTGGTGACAGCTGCCGCAGGTGAAATCTTGTCCGAGGTATTGTTTGTGCTGGGCGATTTTGACCAGATACAGTATGAAGGTTTTTCTCAGGAAGAGATTCAGTTGTATGAAAAACTGAAAGAAAAGCGTGATCAAAATATCCGGAAAGCGCTTAGATAGTTATTTTTGCTATACAAGAGGAGGAAGTATAAATGTTTTCGGTGTATGAGTTTTTATGGCTGTTTTTTATGTATTCCTTATTGGGATGGTTATTTGAAACCGTCTTCGCCGCCATAAAGCAGAGGAGATTTGTAAATAAAGGTCTGGTGAATCTGCCATTCTGCGTACTTTATGGTATGGTTGCAGTGTTTGTCACAATCTTTGGCAAGGATCTGCAAGGTATCTGGCTATATGTGGGCGGCGTGATTATGATTACGGTATTCAAGTGGTCCGCAGGCCGCATCATAGAGCGGATTTTCCACGAAAAGTGGTGGGATTGTTCCGGCAGACCACTGAATATTGAGGGATATGTGTCCATTCTTGATTCAGCGTTGTGGGGTTTTGTTGTAGTAGGAATGATGAAGTGGGGAAATTCCCTGCTTAGCAAAGCTTTTCGCTTGATGCCGGATTTGTTGGCGGTAATTCTGATTTGGGTATTGGTACTTGCTCTTTTGGTTGATATCATTGCAACCTTGGCAGTTTCTTACGGAAATGGGAAAGATGCTGCCCGCTGGGCCGAGGTGGATCAATCTTTTTCGGAGATTACGGATTCCTTTGGCCGTAGGATTTATGGTCGTATCGAAAAGAGAATTCAGAGAGCATATCCTCAGATTCAGAAGATAAAGCAGGCAAGGGAGGCGGAGAAGGTCTTTGCCTGTGGTTGTGGTTTTCATAAGCTGGTATGGCTTTTTATGATTGGGTGCTTTCTCGGAGATATTACGGAGACAATTTATTGTCGGCTTACAGCCGGTATCTGGATGAGCCGCAGCAGTGTGGTTTGGGGGCCGTTTAGTATTGTCTGGGGTCTGGCGATTGCCATATTTACTGCACTTTTATATCGCTATAAGGATAAGCCTGACCGCACCATTTTCTTCGCGGGAACGGTACTGGGCGGCGCATATGAATATGTGTGTAGCGTGTTTACGGAGATTGTGTTTGGTAAGGTGTTCTGGGATTACAGCCATATCCGTTTTAATCTGGGTGGACGTATCAATTTGCTGTATTGCTTCTTTTGGGGAATTGCGGCGGTAGTGTGGATAAAGTTTCTCTATCCCGGAATCTCTGCATGGATTGAGAAAGTGCCTATAAAGCCGGGTAGAGTGATTACCTGGGTGATGGTGGTATTTATGTGTTGCAATATAGTGGTATCGTGTATGGCACTGGTGAGAAGCACCCAGAGAGCGGAAGGAATCCCTGCTACTGCAGGTTGGCAGCAGGTGATGGATGAACGTTTTGATGACGAGAGGATGGAGAGAATTTATCCCAATGCAAAAGATAGATTTTAGGGTAACAGTGGAAAAGTATACCACTTGCTAAGTGTCAGATTACTCAGTATTATTAAGAAAAGAGAAAACGGAAAGAGAGTGATATTATGAAGAAACTTTTGCTTGTATTACTGGGATGTTTATTGCTCTGCGGTTGTGGTAATCAGAATGTACCGGAGGCTACCGTGAGAGAGGATTTAGTAGCGCAGCCAGTGGACGAGGAGGTAGCTACGGAAGCTCCTGCAGAGACCCATGCGCCGGAAGAAGAGAAGTACTATTTAACCTTCACTGCAAAGGATGTGAATGGTACAGAGGTAACCAGCGATGTTCTTGCCGATTCTAAGCTGACCATGCTGAATATCTGGGCGACTTATTGCAATCCATGTTTGGAGGAAATGCCCTACTTGGGAGAGATTGCATTGGAGTATGATTCATCTGAGTTTCAGATTATTGGGATTGTCAGTGATGTTTCAGAGCAGTCCGAGCAGGAAGATATAGATTATGCCAAAGAACTGATAGCGCAGACACAGGCGAATTACCCGCATCTTCTTCTGGGGCAGGATTTATATAATACTCTGGTGGGCGGAGTAACTGCGGTACCCACCACCTTCTTTGTAAAGCAGGACGGAGAGGTGTTGGGATATGTGACGGGTGCAGCGGATAAGGCAACATGGAAGGAGTTAATCGATGAGCTTCTTGCGGAAGTGGAAGGATAAGTTGTGGATTGTGGGAGTAGTATCAGGTGTACTATTTCTTGGAATCGGAGCCCTTAATGGACAGCTGGAGGATATGTACCGTAAGGCTGTTATGATATGTTTGGAATGTATCGGAATCGGATAACGGAGGTGTAAGTGATGAACAGAATTTTAGGCTTGACCTTCGGCAAAATCCGTTTGCCCTTCCAGATTATATATACGATTATCACCAACGGATATGTATTCGGTTTTATGAATGGAAAGATATATAAGGGGCCGCTGAAATATGCCTGTGTACCGGGATTGAACTGTTATTCCTGTCCGGGGGCGGTGGGCTCCTGTCCGCTGGGAGCATTGCAGGCGGCGTTAAATCAAAGGAATATCACAGTGCCCTTTGCAGTGCTGGGATTTTTCTTTATTTTTGGAAGTGTGTTTGGAAAATTCGTATGCGGCTGGCTGTGCCCCTTTGGATTAGTGCAGGATTTGCTACATAAGATACCGCTGTTTCGGAAGAAGAAGCACCTGCCCTTTCATAATCGGTTAAAGCATTTTAAATATGTGGTGTTGGTGGGATTGGTTATCGTTGGTTCTGCGTTCTTGTTTACCGGATTTGCCAAGGTTCCGGCCTTCTGCAAATATTTGTGCCCTTCGGGAACTCTGTTCGGGGCGATTCCTTTAATTGGTATGAACGGAGATTTGCAGACTCAGGTGGGAGGACTTTTCTACTGGAAATTTGGTATATTAATTTTTGTTCTGCTGATATCGATTAAGATAAATCGCCCATTTTGTCAGTATCTGTGTCCGCTTGGAGCAATTTATGGCCTATTCAACCGCTTCAGTCTGGTACAGGTGAAATGGGAGCAGGATAAATGTACCTTCTGCATGGCATGTAAAAGGGCCTGTCCGGTGGACTTGTCACCGGAAGAGATATCAGTGTCGGCAGAGTGCATCCGTTGTGGAAAGTGTGTGGACGCGTGCCCGCATGAATGTATTCATTTTGGAAGGAAGGGAGCAGGGAATGAAGATACCAAAGATGATATTGTTTGATTATGGACAGACTTTGCTCGATGAAGAGCGTTTTGATGGTGTAAAAGGTACGGAGGCTGTACTAAAATACGCAACTAAGAATAAGTATAATCTGACAGCACAGCAGGTTCAGGAGGCAGCCAATGAGATTAATAATGAACTGGGAAGGTACAATCCGAAGACTCGTCACTTGTATCAGGTAGAGGTACCCAACTCTATGTTCTGCCCTTATCTATATGAATCTCAGGGAATTGAGTTGTCGTTAAAGCAAACGGAAATCGACAGGGTGTTTTGGGATGCTTCATCACCGGGAAAGCCTACGGAGGGAATTGAGGAGTTTCTGGAGTTTTTAAAGGAAAAGGGGATACGAACCGGCGTTATCAGTAACATAACTTATGCCGGAGAAGTAGTAGCAGAGCGGATTAATAGAGAACTTCCGAAGAATAATTTCGAGTTCATTATTGCTACCAGCGAGTATCTGTTTCGTAAGCCTAATAAGCGGATTTTTGAGCTTGCTTTAGAAAAGGCAGATTTGTCAGCAGATGAGGTGTGGTATATCGGCGATAATTACAATTGTGATGTGATTGGGGCCAGAAATGCAGGAATCTTCCCTGTGTGGTATGTGGGGGCCTTAGAGACTCCCTATGAAGAACAGGATGATGTGCTGATTGTTAAGAAGTGGAAGAAGTTAGAAGGCTTGATGTGGGATCTGTAGTATCTACGACGGGGAAAAACTGTCATAGATACCAATTCTAGATTTAAATCTCAAAAAGTAAGGGGAAAAAGTATCTCAGCAAAGTAAATATGATGGGGATACCGAATTTTCTGGTTTTGGGTATCTGGATGAGAATTTACTTCTGTGAGGTACTTTCAAAGTCATTTTTAAGTTATAAAAGCCAATTTTGTAAGGTATTGAGTATCTTTCTGATAGAAAAATCTTTAAAGATACTTTGGCAATAGTTTTTCGCAGAAAGTGTTAATAAAATATTGTAAATATTCAAAAAAGATGTTCTTCTGAAAGAAGAACATCTTTTTTATGTAGAATTATTTATTCTCTTTGTTAGGCTTTACGAATACCATACTTAATACAAGTGCGATAATGTAAAGTACGATGGTTACGTAAAGTACTGTCTGGTAACCGGTAGGGTTAACCATGTAGCCATCGATTTCAACGGTTTCGCCGAAGTTGTTTACAATCCAAGTTGCAAGCTGGTTACCGGTAAGACCTGCAAAGCCCCATGCGGATAAGGTAATACCGTGAAGAGCACTGATACTACCCATACCATACTGATCGGAAAGTAAGGTTGGTACGTTAGAGAAACCACCGCCGTAGCCTGCGTTTACCATCATGATTAATACAATAACAAGAGCGGTTAATACCATGTTGCCTGCACCGTTTGCAATACCGCCGGTTACGATAGTAAGACCGGTAAGAACGATGGAGATGATGAAGATAATCTTGTAGATGGTATTTCTATCCTTCATAGTATCAGCCCATGCAGAGAAACCTAAACGTCCACCTGCATTGAAGATTGCAGATACAGTAGAAATGATACCTACAGAAGCAGCAAGACCAAGACACTTAACGATTGCCTTCTCCTGAGATAAAAGTGCAAGACCACAGGTAATGTTGATATAGAACATTAACCAGATACCAATGTAGTTGGTAATAGGCTTAGTCTTAATAACCTGGATGATGCTTGGCTTTTCCTCGTTGCCGGAAGGCTCGTGCCATCCATCAGGCTTCTTTAATAATAAATGACCGGTAAACATCATAATGAAGTAAACTACTGCAAGAATCCAGAACATCTTGTAGATACCGGTTTCGCCCATGCTGGAAAGCATACCCTGCATGATAGGGCTTGCGATTGCCTTAGCTGCACCGAAACCTGCAACAGCAAGACCGGTTGCAAGACCTTTTCTGTCAGCGAACCAAAGCATTAAGGTCTTTACAGGAGAAAGATAACCGGTACCAAGACCGATACCCATGATAAAACCATAGCAAATGTAGATACCGATAAGTGCTACAAGGCTACCCTTGTGCTGACCACCATAAAAAATGAATGCGCCGGTACCTGCCATACCAACTGCAAAGCAGATTGCTGCGATTAAAGATGATTTGTGAATGTCCTTCTCAACTACATTACCTAAGAATGCTGCTGACATTCCAAGGAAGAAAATTGCAAAACTGAATGCCCACTCAGTTGCGCTCTTGGAGAATCCGATGTAATCAGCGATTTCCTGACTAAAGATTGACCAGCAGTATACAGTACCGATACTGCAATGTAACAATAATGCTGGGATTGCTGCTCTGACCCACTTGTTAGTACGCCAGCCGCCTTTTTTCTGTTCGTTATTACTCATAACTTTCGTGTCCTTTCTTGAAAACTTTCATTTTTATAAAATTTTTATAAAATGTCTATAACCTTATATATATTATCATATATCATTTTTGAATGCAATCTACAAATAATCACAAAATATCAGCGATTTTGTGGTTATATATTGCATAATTACTGTTTTACGGATGTAAGTAAGAAGGTATAATTTGCAATTATCATACACATATATGGGAGTCCGATAAAAAATGTAGAGATTGGAAGAAATTGGCAAAATAAATTATTAAATTTTTCGAAAGACTCTTTAAGGTTTTCAAAAAGTGCTTGCAATGCTTTAAAGGATGACTATACTAAAGTGGTAAGTCTGTTTTAAAAATGAGGATTGATTATGAAAAGAAAATTATTTTATGAAAAATATAAGCATGGAATACCGTTATTAATATATGCGGTTGTTTATTTGACTTGGTTTTATCTTATTGAAAACCATCTGGAAGGACCATATACCATTATTCATACACCTTTGGATGACTTGATTCCGTTCTGTGAACTGTTTATCGTTCCCTATCTTCTGTGGTTTGGTTATATGGCTGTAGTTGTAGGATATCTGTTTCTGAAGGATAAGGAAGAATATTTTAAATGCTGTTCTTTCTTATTTATTGGGATGACAGTGTTTTTGGTGATTTCTACCATGTCGCCAAATGGGCAGCTGCTCCGCCCCATGATTATGGTGAGGGACAACATTTTCACGGATTTGGTGAGAAACCTGTATCATACAGACACGCCTACCAACTTGTGGCCCAGTATCCACGTGTTTAACTCTATCGGTTGCCATATTGCAGTAACAAAGTCAGAGAAGCTTCGGAATAATGGGTTAATTCGCAGAGGCTCTTTCGTACTTTGTGTACTAATTATCTTATCCACTATGTTTATTAAACAGCATTCTGTATTTGATGTAGTGACTGCATTTCTTATGGCGGGAATTTTGTATCACGTAGTATATCTGCAGGAGAGAGTTATTGTAAAAGCGGTTCTTCGTCCCAAATTTTAACCAAAATTTTACTCTAAATTTATTTTCATTATGACGAATCGTATGTTATTATAAAATAGAAGAAATTTTGGATAGAAAGGCGACAGGACATTGCAGTTAATACCAGCGAAGATTAAAGAAAAATTTATAGAGAAATTTGCAGAAACTTTAAAGGCGGTCTTTCCGATTCTGGGGATCGTCTTATTGTTGTGTTTTACTATAGCCCCCATACCGCCAAGTATTTTGATGACCTTTCTGGTAGGTGCGGTACTTTTGATTGTGGGAATGTTGTTTTTTAACGTGGGTGTGGAGATTTCCATGACTCCCATGGGTGAACGTGTGGGTACCATCACTACCAAGTCGAAAAACATTTTGGTTATGGTCTTGATAAGCTTTATCATGGGATTTGTCATTACGGTGTCCGAACCGGACTTGCAGGTGCTTGCACAGCAGGTTCCTTCCGTACCCAACCTTGTGCTTATATTGGCAGTGGCTTTGGGTGTAGGTGTATTTCTTGTGATTGCCCTGCTTCGTATGTTAATCGGAATTTCTTTGGCAAAACTTCTGGTAGTCTTTTATGCTATTATTTTTATATTGACCATATTTGTACCGCAGGACTTCCTTGCAATCGCCTTTGATTCCGGCGGTGTTACCACAGGCCCTATGACAGTACCTTTCATTATGGCGTTTGGTATCGGTATTGCTGCAATCCGAAGTGATAAGCATGCGGCAGACGACTCCTTTGGTCTGGTAGCACTTTGTTCTATCGGTCCTATTCTGGCAGTTCTGATTCTGGGAATGATTTTCAAGCCCGGACAGGCAGAGGCTGTATCGGAGGCGATTCCGGATATTGCAGATACGGTGGAGTTATGGGGACTTTTCTCTGAGGGCTTCCCTACTTATATCGAAGAGATGGCAGTTGCGCTTCTTCCCATTGTATTTTTCTTTGGCCTGTTTCAATTGATTTCACGAGATATCAATAAGAAAGCGTTAATTCGTATTGGAGTAGGTTTGATTTATACTTATGTAGGTCTGGTGCTTTTCCTGACCGGTGTAAATGTTGGTTTTATGCCTGCAGGTAATTATCTGGGACAGACGATTGCAGGACTTCCTTATTCATGGATAATCGTACCAATCGGCATGATTATCGGTTATTTCATTGTACAGGCGGAGCCGGCGGTATTTGTACTTACCAAGCAGGTTGAAGATTTGACGGCAGGTGCTATCAGTGCAGGAGCTATGGGAACGGCTCTTTCCCTTGGTGTAGCTGCGTCTGTAGGTCTTGCTATGATTCGTGTTTTAACCGGAATCTCTATTATGTGGTTCCTTGTACCGGGGTATTTGATTGCTTTGGTACTTACCTTCTTTGTACCAAAGATTTTTACTGCGATTGCATTTGACTCCGGTGGAGTGGCATCCGGTCCGATGACAGCTACGTTCCTTCTTCCTTTTGCTATGGGAGCATGTCAGGCAGTGGGCGGTAACATTATTACGGATGCATTCGGCATTGTTGCCATGGTAGCCATGACTCCTCTGATTACCATTCAGATTATGGGTGTAGTATTCAGAGTGAAGGAAAGAGAACTTCAGAAAAATGCAGTTCCTGTGCCTGTGCAGCATACCTTTGGTGACATGGAAATTATCGAACTCTAATTTGAGCGAGGTGTTATATGGGACATTTATATATGATGACAACGATTGTGGATCGAAAGATTGCAAAGCGTTATGTAGAGTTGTATGAGGAAAATGACAATCATGTTATGTTTATAACCTATGGAGTTGGTACAGCGACCAGTGATGTTCTGGATTATCTGGGACTGGATCACACGGAGAAGGTCATTATTTTTTCCGTGCAGGAAGAAAGCTCCTGGACCAATTTGAAGAAGCAGCTGGAAAAGAAGCTGAAGATTGATGCACCGGGTAATGGTATTGCGTTTACCATTCCTCTAAGCAGTATCGGAGGGAATAAGGCACTTCAGTTTTTGACAGAGAATCGTCCATTTCAGAAAGAGGAGGAATCAACTTTGAAGGATACATCACATGAGCTTATTATTGTTATTGCAGAGCAGGGAAATATTGATTTAGTTATGGACTCTGCCAGAGCGGCCGGAGCCTATGGTGGAACGGTTATTCATGCCAAGGGAACCGGAACCCAGGAGGCAAGCAAATTCATGGGCGTGTCTATTGCGGCGGAGAAGGAAATGATATTCATCGTTACCCAGAAAGCCCAGAAGAACAGTATTATGAAAGCCATTATGGAGAATGCAGGTCTGGATTCTAAGGCAAAATCCGTGGTATTTTCTCTTCCTGTAACAGATACGGCGGGACTTCGCTTGATTGAAGATTAAGGAATATTTCGTGAAAAAACGCATACTCTATCAGTAATAGGATGTACTGGGGGTATGAGGATGAGATCTGATACAAAAACATTAATAAAATGTATCGCTATACCACTGATTGTGGGGGGCTTGGCAGCTTTTCTTACAAGAGACGGGATGAAATACTACATAGAGGAGATTACAAAGCCGGCATTGACGCCGCCACCTTGGGTTTTCTCAGTAGTGTGGACGATTCTCTATGTAATGATGGGATATGCCAGCTTTCTGGTGGTTGAGGAAGGAACCGGAGACCAAAAAACTGCACGAATGATATATTTCGCGCAGCTTTTCTTTAACTTTTTCTGGTCTATTATCTTTTTCAATCTCAGATGGTATTTGTTTGCGTTTGCCTGGTTACTTATACTGTGGTTCTTGGTTCTTGCCACAATAAAGGCATTTGCGGAAATCGAACCAAAGGCAGGGAAAGTATTGATACCATATCTGATTTGGTTAACCTTTGCAGCATACTTAAACTTTGGGGTATATTTGCTGAATTAATACTTTTTGCCCCAGATACAAATATGTTTATCATCTGTGCCGGTTAGGATTAATGTAGGCTTCCAAGCCTCGTGATCCCAAGCCGGCATTACTTTTAATTTCTCGGTGGTTGCAGCATAGGTAATCTGGATGGTGATGTCGTCCAGTTGCTGCCATTTGAAGCGAACAGAGTCTGCCAGCATACCGGTACCGTTTGCGCGGAGTGTCATCTTGACGCTTGTCAGCATCCCTTGAGGAACCATGGGCTGCAGGCGGATACGTTCATAATCACCAACCAACTGCTTGGCGGTCACAGCCTGCACATACTCTCCGGCATATTCTTCCGGAGAAACCACCGGCCAACCATCGTCTGTCCAGAGCATTTTTCGGATATGCATGGTGGAGGGCTGTCCTTCTTTATAATTCTTAGGTCGGATATGGCTTGCCAGATACCACTGCCCATCGAAATCCTCCAAGACGGAATTGTGTCCCGGTCCCATCCAACCGATTGCATCATCATCAAACTTGTAACCGCAGCAAATCATATAACCTAAGGTATTATCCACGTCACTTAAATCCGTCATATCCCTTCCATTATGATCCAAGTAAGGTCCCATAACAGATTTGCTTCGACCTACACGGATGTTATAATCGCTTTTTAAAGAAGCGTAGGATACAAAGAGATAGTAATATTCAGTTTCTTTATTGTAAACAATGTATGGACCTTCGATGGCGCCATCCGCCCAAAGAGGTCTGCGGGCAAGGCATTTGCCGTAATCGTCCGGCCCATTTAAGGCAAGTCCTGTAACCGGATCCAGTTCAATAATATGACAGCCGCCCCAGAAGGAGCCGTATACCATATACATCTGCCCTGTGATATGATCTGTAACCAGACCGGCATCAATGGCATTTACCGGAATCTGATCAGAGGAACGAAAGACAATGCCTCTGGGAGTAAAGGGGCCTTCCGGTTTGTCAGAAACAGCAAGGAAGATGCAGGACTGGCGAACTCCCCAGGAGGAGTTAGAGCAGTAAAGACGGTATTCCTCACCGACTTTTACAATATCCGGTGCCCAGATAGCATCGCTGTTTGTCCATTCCTTTGCATCAGAAGGAGGGCATTCTACCACTTTTCCCAGCTTTTCCCAAGTAATCATATCCTTGGAACGTCTGGCCTTCGCTTCAGTACAATATACAAAATAATCTCCGCTTATCGGGTCACGGAAAAGAGCCGGGTCATGAGCGAACCAGAGACTGGTTGTGGGTGGGGTAAAGGGCTGACCCTTTTCCGGTTTCGGGTCCCGCTTTGGTGGCTGTGAGGGATAAATAATCTGTGTTGTCATAAAAGCCTCCCTAATGAAAAAATACTAAAATAACTATACCACATATTGGAAGGCTTTGTGGGATTTATTTTTAGATTATAATGCTAAAAGCACTAGCTAATAGGAGCGGTTCATGTTATGATGTGCTGAGTGAAAATAAGGAGTTAAAATATGAAGGAAAGAGAGAAATTCGGATCCAGATTAGGTTTTATTCTGGTATCCGCAGGCTGCGCCATTGGGCTAGGCAATGTATGGAAATTTCCCTACATGTGTGGTCAGTATGGTGGAGCAGCATTTATTTTGATTTATTTAGTGTTTCTGGCAATTATGGGTTTTCCCATTATGGTGTGCGAATTCTCCGTAGGGCGTGCCAGTCAGAAGAGCTGTGCCACTTCCTTTAAGGTGCTGGAAAAGGAAGGGACCAATTGGCATAAGTACGGTTATCTTGGCATGGCAGGCAATTATTTGCTGATGATGTTCTATACTACGGTAGCCGGCTGGACTATGTATTATTGTTATCGCTGTTTAACCGGCGAGTTTACAGAAAAGGCTTTGACAGTAGCGGAGGTAGAGGCCAAGTATGCACAGATGACAGATTCACCGCAGATACTGCTTCTGTGGATGATTTTGGCAGTGCTGCTTTCCTTTGGAATTTGCTCCTTAGGTATGCAGAAAGGGGTAGAGAAGATTACTAAGGTGATGATGCTCTGCCTGCTGGCCTTGATTGTTGTTCTTGCCATTAATTCCCTTATGTTACCGGGGGCAGCGGAGGGCGTGAGGTTTTATCTGATTCCGGATTTTCAGGGAATGGTGGATAAAGGAATCGGTAATGTAGTATTCGGTGCTATGTCCCAGTCCTTCTTTACATTGAGTATCGGAATAGGTTCCATGGCAATATTCGGAAGCTATCTGGATAAAAAACGTTCTCTGGCGGGAGAAACGATTAGTATCACCGTGCTGGATACTTTTGTTGCTACAATGTCAGGATTAATCATTATTCCGGCGTGCTTTGCCTTTGGTATTGAACCGGGTTCGGGTCCTTCCCTTATCTTCATTACGTTACCCAATATTTTTAATCAGATGGCAGGAGGTAGAATCTGGGGAAGCCTGTTCTTTTTATTTTTGGCCTTTGCTGCATTATCAACGGTTATAGCAGTGTTTGAGAATATTGTGTCCTTCGGTATGGATTTGTGGAACTGGAGCAGAAAGAAATCGGTTGCCATCAATATTGTTGCAATTATCATTTTGTCATTACCCTGTGTGCTGGGCTTTAATGTACTTTCCGGAATCGAGCCTCTTGGTCCGGGAACCAATATCATGGATTTGGAGGATTTCTTGGTATCTAATAATCTTCTGCCTCTGGGTTCGTTGGTTTATTTAAGCTTCTGTACCAGTAAGAACGGCTGGGGCTGGGAGAATTTCCAGAAAGAAGCAAACACAGGAAACGGATTAAAATTTCCAAGATTCCTGCGTGGTTATATGACATATGTGCTTCCGTTGATTGTTGTTGTGATTTATCTGAAGGGATATTATGATATGTTTTATCCGAAGGGAATGAACTATTTCATTCCTTGGATGTGTGTAGCAATAGCTTTCCTTGCATTAATTGGATATTTCCGTTTCTTTAAGAAGAAAGGTTAACCATTCAGGGCTTGAGCAGACTATTTTTCAATCTGCAATGCTCTGAATAGTAGCAGACAGATACCGTAGCAGAGAGGTTGATGGATTAAATAAATCCATATACTTTTTCTTCCGATGATGTCAAGTACAGGGATTTTTACGTCAGATATGCGTAAGAATCCCTTTTTATTTTCTAACATTCTGCCCAGATAGTAGCCTGTTACGTAAAAGAAAAACCAGGGAAGAATGGAAAAATAATCGCTGGAAAAAAATCCCCTTGTAGGAAAGCCTATGGGAATAAGCAGGATACTTTCGATGCCGATGCTCCAGGTATTGCAGTAATAGAAGATAATAAACAATGCAAAAAAGGCGATAAGCCCAAGCATGGAAGGAAGCTTTTTCAAAAGCTTCTCCAAAGGAATCACGAGTAGTACAGCACATCCCAGAAAGTTCAAAACACCGAAAATTACAATTTGGCTTGGCATGGCGATAGCAGTAACGGCAGTGATGATGAGACCACAGAAGTTTAAGAAAATGCCTCGCTTGAGAGCCTTGGAGGCACCATAGGGCCACACCCAGCCGGAAAGTAGGATAAAGGACCAGCAGATAAACTGCTGCCAGATGCGGTTAACGGGCTGAAAATACCAGGTTCTGTCTATGCCAAAGGCCATGAAAACATCGTATAGGAAGTGAAACGCAATCATATTAATAATTACGAAGCCGCGATATGTATCTAATATAGCAAATCTTTTGTCAGCCTGGTGTGTCATAAATAACCTCTCCGTTTACATTTTACTGTTTCTTGTAGTATAATACTTTCAAATGTGTTTTTGGAGGGAAAAATGAAAAAAGGTAATTTTAAAGCACTTCTTCCCATCGTAGTGTTTATTATTTTGTATTTGGGACTGGGTATTTTATTTGAGTATATACTAAAGATTTCCATGGGATTTTATAGTATTCCTATTGTTGTTATTTTTCTGGTGGCACTTTTGGTTGCGTGTCTGCAGAATCCGAAACTTAGCTTTGATGAGAAGCTGGATATTATGTCTAAGGGTGTAGGTGACAAGAATATTGTAACCATGATTTTGATTTTCATGGCAGCGGGTATCTTTGTGGGCGTAGTAGGAAGAAGTAGTGCTGAAAGTGTGGCGTATTTCTTGCTTTCTGCTATTCCGGCACAGTTTTCCGTATTGGTATTATTTGTGGTAAGCTGCTTTGTTTCTGTGGCAATGGGTACTTCTGTAGGAACCATTACTTTGATTACTCCCATCGCAGTAGCTGTTTCTGCAGGCTCCGGATTTGGCCTTCCCTTGTGCATCGGTTCCGTAATGGGTGGTGCAATGTTTGGTGATAATCTTTCCTTTATTTCGGATACTACCATTGCCGCATGTAACGGACAGGGCTGCGAAATGAAGGACAAGTTCCGGGAGAACTTCGGTATCGCCCTTCCCGCAGCGATTGCTACAGCAGTGCTTATTCTGGTGACTTCTCTAGGCGCAGATGTGGGCGAGGGAGTTATGAAGGATTATAATCTTGTACAGGTTATTCCTTACGTGCTGGTACTGGTGGGCGGTATCATTGGAATTAATGTATTTGTAGTTCTTTTAATCGGTATTGTGTCCGGTTCTGTGATTATGCTTCTTACCGGAGCTACGGAAGCTACCGCACTTTTAGGAAATATGGGGACCGGTGCAGCCGGTATGTTTGAGACCACCATGGTAGCTATTTTAGTATCTGCCATCTGTGCACTTATCCGTGAAAATGGTGGTTTCATCGCCCTTCTTGAGTGGATTAAGAAAAGCTTTAAGGGGCGTAAGGCTGGACAGCTTGGTATGGGTCTCCTGGTAGGTGCTATGGACATTTCCACTGCTAACAATACTGTTGCCATTGTAATGGCGAATCCTATTGCGAAGGAGATGTCGGAGGAGTACGGTATTTCCCCCAGAAAGGCAGCATCTATTCTGGATACCTTCTCTTGTATCTTCCAGGGAGTGATTCCTTATGGTGCACAGATGCTGGTAGCGATTTCTGCTGCAGCAGAGCTTGGCTATGAAGTATCTGCATTCCAGATTATGCCGAATCTTTTCTACCCATATATGTTGTTAATCAGTTCATTGATTTTTATCTTTGTCGTTCCTGATAAGAAGCACAAATAAAGGAGAGTTTGCATGAAATTAAACTACAAGAGAACCATATTAATCGGTCTTGCGTTTCTTTCTATCAGTTCCTTCTGGCAGATGTACGATAACGTAGTACCTCTTATATTGAAGAATACCTTTGGACTTGGAGAAACACTTACCGGTACCGTAATGGCCATGGACAATGTATTGGCATTATTTTTATTGCCGTTTTTTGGAACCCTTTCTGATAAGATTGACTCACCCATTGGTAAGCGTATGCCTTTTATCATTGGAGGTACGACACTTGCAGTGATTCTGTTGAATGTACTGGGATATGCCAATGCAGCACAGAAGCTTCCACTGTTTGTTGTAGTTTTGTTTTTCTTGCTTTTATCCATGGGGCTGTATCGATCTCCGGCGGTGGCGTTGATGCCGGATTTGACACCAAAGGCTCTTCGAAGTAAGGGGAATGCAATTATTAATCTGATGGGTGCTGTAGGCGGTATGCTTACTCTGGTGATGATTAAAGTATTGGTAGGCAGCGGAGATACACCGGATTACAGACCTCTCTTTACAGCAGTTTGTCTGATTATGGTAATTAGTATTGTGGTACTCTTTGTAACGATTAAGGAGAAACCTCTTCGTGAAGCTATGCCTTTTGAGGATGAGGATCGCAAGGATGAGCCTCAGTCCACAGCGCAGCTTCCTAAGGAAGTGAAGAGAAGCTTGATTTTCATTCTTTGCTCGGTTGCATTATGGTTCACAGCATATAATGCAGTAACCACGGCATTCTCCAGATATGCTACTCATGTATGGGGCTTGGAAAACGGTGGTTATGCAAATTGTCTGATGATGGCCACTGTGGCAGCAATTATCAGTTATATCCCTATTGGAGCCATTTCCGGCAAAATCGGAAGAAAGAAGACCATTTTGTTGGGAATCATTCTGATAACAACCTGTTATTTCGTAGCAGGATTATTTAACAGCTATCATGGGATTATGGTGGTATTCTTTGCTATTATCGGTTTTGCGTGGGCGGCAATCAACGTGAATTCTCTGCCTATGGTGGTAGAAATCAGTGCTGCAGGGGATGTAGGAAAGTATACCGGTTATTACTATACTTTCTCTATGGCGGCGCAGGTAATTACACCAATTTTATCCGGATTTTTATTAGAGAATATCTCTTATAGAACCTTGTTCCCCTATGCAGTAATTTTTAGTATTGCTTCCTTCTGTACCATGAGTATGGTAAAGCATGGCGATGTGAAGCCACAGAAAAAGGGAAGTGTTTTAGAGAGTTTTGATGTGGAGGATTAAGTAATCCTGATGGACATGTTAATTTTATGGATTTTGATATTGCTGATTGTTTATGTGGTGCTTGTTGCCCCACGTATGATTGGCAGACCGGCCAGGGCTTTGTTTCTTGGAAGAGATTATGCTCATAGAGGCTTATTTGACAATGCATCGGTAGCTCCCGAGAATTCTCTTGCTGCTTTTGCTAAGGCTGTGAAAGCCGGGTATGGCATTGAGTGGGATGTGCAATTGAGTAAGGACGATATCCCTGTAATATTCCATGACGCCTCACTGGAGCGTATGTGCGGTGTAAAGGGAAATGTGTGGGATTATACGCTGAAGGAACTGAAGGAGTTTCGCTTAGGGAATTCTGAAGAAAAGATTCCCACGTTGGAAGAGGCACTTGCTTTGGTGAATGGCAGGGTTCCTCTTATTATTGAGTACAAGCTGGATCGTGTACAGACCCGTGTCTGCGCTCTGGCGAATGAGCAGTTAAAGAATTATAAAGGGGCCTATTGTATCGAAAGCTTTCATCCATTGGCGCTCCTTTGGTACAAAAAGAACAGGCCGGATGTGATGCGGGGACAGCTTTCTGAGGAATTCTGGAAGGAAGATAAAAAATATACTCATTTTCAGTACTATGCACTTGCGTATCTGATTTCCAATGTAGCTACCAGACCAGATTTTGTGGCTTACAATCATAAATATCATAAAAATTTGTCCAGAAGACTTCACGCACTTCTGGGTGGAGTGCCGGTATGCTATACTGTAAAGAACCAGACGGATTATGAGGAAGCTAAGAAGCATTTTCAGATGATTATATTTGATAGTTTTATACCGAGGTAATGGGAAGCCGTTTGGGAAGTGTTCTTCCCAAGCGGCTTCTTTGCTGAAAAAATGCCGAAAATAGCCGAAGAAGGGAAAATAGTATTGCAATATGTGATAAAGAATGATATATTTTTAACAAGCATATTTCGGAGGAAATTACATGAGAGGAATATATTCAAATAAGACAAAAGTAAGACATGATGTATTTAAAGAAGTAGCACGTATGGCTTTTGAGGGTGGAGACTTTTCCAGAATTGATGAGTTACCTTATAAATTAGTTCCCGGAGAAGTGGGGAAAAATTATGACAATATTTTCTTGGAGAGAGCGATTATCGGTGAACGTCTTCGTGCAACTATCGGTCTCCCCATCCGTAATATTACAGAGCATTCCATGCTTTCTGATGGGATTGATCAGAGTGCCATTGAAGAGAAATACTATAATCCTCCATTGATTAATATTATTAAGTTTGCATGCCACGCTTGTCCGGAGAAGAGGACCTTTGTGACCAATGCCTGCCAGGGCTGTATCGAGCATCCCTGCCGTGAGGTATGTCCTAGAGGGGCCATTAGTATGGTGAATGGTAAGTCCGTGATTGATGAAGAAAAGTGTATTAACTGCGGTAAGTGTATCAATGCCTGTCCATATAATGCCATTGTCAGACAGGAGAGACCTTGTGCAAAGGCTTGTGGTATGAATGCGATTAAGTCTGATGAGTTTGGTCGTGCAGATATTGATTACAGTCAGTGTGTATCCTGTGGTATGTGCCTGGTAAGCTGCCCGTTCTCTGCAATTGTGGACAAGAGTCAGATTTTCCAGACCTGTCTTGCACTGAAGAGTGATGTGCCCATCTATGCGGCAGTAGCACCTTCCTTTATCAGCCAGTTCGGTGCAGCAGGTGATGAAGAGCACTTGAGAGGTGCGCTGAAGGCTGTGGGATTTGAAGATATGGTCGAGGTTGCTATCGGTGCTGACCTTTGTGCCATTCAGGAGGCGGAAGACTTCTTAAAAGAGGTGCCTGAAAATTTACCTTTCATGGGTACTTCTTGTTGCCCAGCCTGGTCTGTTATGGCGAAGACGCAGTTCCCGGAATATGCGAATTGTATATCCATGACTTTGACGCCGATGGTTCTGACTGCACGTATGATAAAGGAACAGCATCCGGATGCCAAAGTGGTATTTATCGGACCCTGTGCAGCAAAGAAGCTGGAAGCGTCCAGAAGAACGGTTCGTAGTGCAGTGGATTTTGTGCTTACCTTTGAGGAAATGTCAGGAATCTTTGATGCCAAGGGTATTAAGTTTGATGAGGTGGAGTCCGGCGGTAAGCTACAAGCTTCCAGCGCAGATGCCAAGGGCTTTGCGGTAAGCGGCGGTGTTGCCAAGGCGGTTACCAATGTGATAAAGCAGATGGATCCCGATAGGGAAGTAAAGGTCGTTAGCGCGGAAGGCCTTGCAGAGTGTAAGAAGATGATGATGCTTGCCAAGGCAGGCAAATATAATGGTTATCTTTTAGAGGGTATGGCTTGTCCCGGTGGCTGTGTAGGTGGAGCGGGGGTGCTTAGCGATGTGAAGAAAGCTTCTACAGAGCTGGAAAAGGCAAAGGAAGCATCTTCACTCAAATCTTCTACAGAGACCAACTTTAGCTCATATCTTAAATTTATTACAGAAGAATAGGAGAAAAATCATGAAAATTTCAACAAACAAAATTGCACTTACAGCAGTACTATTGGCATTAGCTATCGCAAGCCAGTTTTTAAAAAACATGTCGGTATATGTTACCGGTTCCATCATTAACCTGATTCTGGTTATGGCGGTGCTTTTTGTGGGAGTTGGTTGTGCAAGCATAATCGCCATCGTAACACCAATTACCTCCTTTATTATTACCGGCTCACCCATTATGGCTGCAATGCCTTTGGTAATACCGGCAGTAATGATCGGAAACGAAGTGCTGGTATTGGTAGTAGGTCTTCTGAAGAAGATGCCTCTTCCTGTGAAGGTGGTGGCAGCAGCAGTAGTGAAGGCAGCGGTGATGGGACTTTTGATTTCTCTTATCATCATTCCGGTATTCGGACCGGCAAGCGGTCTTCCGGAGAAGGCACTTACTGCAGCAAAGGTTACATTTTCTCTGACACAGCTTATTACCGCACTGATTGGCGGAGCTTTGGCATGTATAATATTTCCTCTTGTAAAGAAGGGGGTCAATACTTTATAATGGTAAAGTGTTAATCCAAAAAACTAAGGAGGAAGTTGTATGTATGCAACAGTATGGTCTTTGGTACCACCACTTGTAGCAATCATTCTGGCGTTGATTACCAAAGAAGTGTATAGCTCTTTGTTCATCGGAATTGTTACAGCGGCTTTATTTTATTGTAACTTTAATGTGGTAACTGCATATACCACTATGTTTGAGGAAGGATTTATTGCATCTTTAGCAGATAGCTGGAATGTAGGTATTATTATCTTCCTGGTAATCTTAGGAACCATTGTGGTTCTGATGAACCGTGCAGGCGGTTCGGCAGCTTATGGTAAGTGGGCACAGGAGAAGATCAAGACCCGTAAAGGTTCTCTTCTTGCAACCTTTGGTTTGGGATGCCTAATCTTTGTGGATGATTATTTCAACTGCCTTACCGTTGGTAGTGTAATGCGTCCCGTAACGGACAAGCACAATGTATCCCGTGCAAAGTTATCCTACCTTATTGATGCTACTGCAGCACCTATTTGTATGATTGCACCTATTTCATCCTGGGCAGCAGCGGTTGCAGGTGTAGTCGAAGGCTATGATGGATTAGAACTTTTTATCAAAGCAATTCCTTATAATTTATATTCTTTATTGACGATTGCAACGATTATTATTATCTCCTGCTTTGACATTGACTTTGGTCTGATGAAGAAGCATGAGGACAACGCAAAGAATGGTGATATTTTTACTTCAGGTAAAAGAATAGAGGAGAACCAAGCATTGGATGCAAAAGGTAAAAATGGCAAGGTTATGGATTTATTCTTACCGGTTGCTATTTTAATCGTATGCTGTGTTATCGGCATGATTTATACCGGCGGATTCTTTGATGGCGAGAGTTTCATCAATGCATTTGCAAACTGCGATGCGTCCTTAGGTTTATCCATGGGTTCCGTAGCGGCACTGTTACTCATTATTATTTATTATTTACTTCGCAGACTTCTGACCTTTAAGGAATGTATGGAAGCATTCCCGGAAGGCTTCAGTGCTATGGTTGGGCCGATTTTGATTTTAACCTTTGCATGGACCCTATCCGGACTTACCAAGGCTCTTGGTGCGCCGGAGTTCGTAAGCGGAATCTTCCAAGGAAGTGCATCTAACCTTGCGGCGTTCCTTCCTGCAATTGTATTTATAGTATCCATTTTCCTTTCATTCTCAACCGGTACTTCCTGGGGAACCTTCGGTATCTTACTCCCAATCGTAGTAGGAATCGGTTTGAACGAGGAATTCCTGATTATTACCATTGCAGCATGTTTGGCTGGTTCGGTTTGTGGCGACCACTGCTCACCGATTTCTGATACTACTATCATGGCATCTGCGGGAGCACAGTGTGACCATATGAATCATGTATCCACACAGCTTCCTTATGCGGTTTTAGTTGCAGCGGTATCCTTTGTGGGCTATGTTTTGGCCGGTTTTGTACAGAACGCGGTGGTGATTTTAGCAGTATCGTTGATTGCTCTGGGAGTGGCAATATATGTGGTTCATTGGATGACCAAAAGAAAAGCGTAACTTTGAAAATAGAGTGTAAGAGGGGCAGGTTTTAGGAACCTGCTTCTTTTGCGATTGGAGGTATGGATGGGGATATTTGAAATCAAAGACAATTTTTATTTAAATGGGGAGCCTTTTCAGGTGATTTCCGGAAGTATTCATTATTTCAGGACAGTGCCGGAGTATTGGCAGGATCGTCTGGAAAAGTTAAAGGCTATGGGCTGTAACACGGTGGAGACTTACATTCCTTGGAATGCCCATGAAGGGAAAAAAGGACAATTCTGCTTTGAGGGCAGGCTGGATGTGGTAAAGTTCGTAAAGCTGGCACAGGAGCTGGGATTATATGTGATTTTGCGTCCGTCTCCTTATATCTGTGCAGAGTGGGAATTTGGTGGACTTCCGGGATGGCTTTTGAAAGAAGACGGTATGCACCTAAGAGCCTGCTATGAACCATTTCTTAAGCATATCAGAGAGTATTATGATGTACTGTTTCCGCTGATTACACCGCTGCAGATTACTCAGGGCGGACCTGTGATTATGATGCAGGTGGAGAATGAGTACGGCTATTATGGAGATGACCATAAATACATGGAGACCATGCGGGATATTATGCTGGAGCGTGGCGTAGAGGTACCTATGATTACTTCTGACGGTCCTTTTGAGGGTTCGTTAAAGGGCGGCTGCGTGGAAGGCGCTCTTCCTACCGGTAATTTTGGTTCCAGAACAGAGGAACGCTTTGCGGTGCTGGACAAGTATACCAAGGGCGGTCCCCTCATGTGTGCAGAGTTCTGGGTGGGCTGGTTTGACCACTGGGGCAATGGCGGTCATATGACCGGCAATTTGGAAGAGAGTACCAGGGATTTGGATAAAATGCTGGAGCTGGGGCATGTGAATATTTATATGTTTGAGGGTGGTACCAACTTTGGCTTTATGAATGGCTCTAACTATTATGATGCACTGACTCCGGATGTGACATCCTATGACTATGACGGTGTGCTTACGGAAGCCGGAGATATTACGCAGAAATATCTGGAATATCAGAAGGTTATCAGCAAATATACGGAGCATCCTCAGGTGGAGCTTTCTACAAAGATTGAAAAGAGGGCTTATGGTGAAGTACAGTGCGTGGAAAAAGTGGGATTATTTGAAGCGCTGGAGGACATTTCAGCACCCATTCAAAGTAACTTCCCTATGTGTATGGAAAAGTGTGACCAGGAGTATGGTTATATCTTATACACAACCACTCTGGAGAAGGAAAATGAGTTAAGTAAAATCCGCCTCTGGGGAGCCAATGACAGAGCCAATATCTTTGCTGATCGAAAGCCTGTGGTGACCTTATACGACAGAGAGCTTTTGTCGGAAGCAGAAGCGTCCGCAAAACTTCCGGATAACGCCAGGATGGATATTTTGGTAGAAAATATGGGACGAGTAAACTTTGGTCCGCTGATGGAGAGACAGCGCAAGGGAATCGCAGAATGTGTACAGGTGAATGGACATATCCACTATGGCTGGGAGATGTATCCACTTCCACTGGACAATGTGGAGAAGCTGAATTTCTCTAAGGGTTATACCGAAGAGCTTCCTGCGTTCTTTAAGTTTGAACTGGATGTTGAGGAGACCGGAGATACCTTCCTTGAGCTGGATGGCTGGGGTAAGGGCTGCGTGTTCTTAAACGGCTTCAATCTGGGCAGATTCTGGGAAATTGGCCCCCAGAAGCGTCTGTATATACCTGCACCACTTTTAAAGACCGGAAAGAATGAGATTATTGTATTTGAGACTGAGGGAAAACGTACCGGTAGAATCTGCTTTAAGAATGAACCGGATATCGGATAAGGTTAGATGAATGAAGAGAATGTTTGTTATTGCAGCACTGCTTTGTCTGCTATGTGGCTGCGGAGGTGCGGATGCCTATAGTGTGGCGGTGGTAGAAGGTGGGGAAGAGGTATCTGAGCCGGTGGAGTTAACATCGGAACCTATTGTAACGGAAAGTCCCACAGAGGCACCCACACCGGAGCCAACTCCTAGTCCTACGCCGGAACCATCGGAATTGCAGATTGTAATGGTCGGTGATATGCTGATGCATGAGCGTGTGGTGGAGTCGGGACTTCAGGAGGATGGCAGCTACAATTTTGATCATATTTTTGCTAATGTGAAGGACACTATTCAGGGAGCAGACTTGGCACTGGTAAATCAGGAAACGATTCTGGGAGGCACAGAGTTGGGAATCTGTGGATATCCCTGCTTTAACTCTCCCTTTGAGCTGGGAGATGCGGAAGTGGAAGCCGGTTTTGACGTTATTTTACATGCCACAAACCACACCTTGGATAAGAATAAAAAGGGTGCGGTAAACTGTATGGAATTCTGGGAAACGAATTATCCGGAGATTGCCTATCTGGGAATGAACCCTTCCCGGGAGCATCAGGAGGAGTACATATATTTGTATGAGCAGGATGGGATAACAGTTGCTATTTTAAACTACACTTATGGCACCAACGGGATTAACCCACCAAGCGATATGCCCTATATTGTGAATTATCTGGAAGAAGATAAGGTGATTAGTGATATTCAGAAAGCAGAGGAGCTGGCTGACTTCACCATTGTCTGTCCACATTGGGGCACGGAATATGTGCTGGAGGAAACCCAAAGTCAGAGGAAGTGGGCAGAGGTTTTTTTAGAGAATGGAGTAGATCTTGTAATTGGTACACATCCACATGTGATAGAGCCTGTGGAATGGCTTACGGATGAGGCAGGAAACGAGATGCTGGTGTACTATTCTCTTGGGAATTATATTAATGGTACTTCCGGTAAGGGCGATGGCGTCATGAACCGCATGGTAGGTGGTATTGCGGATGTGACTATTTCCAAGGATGAGGATGGGAAAGTGTATATTAAGGAGTATGATGCAATTCCTATTGTATGTCACATCGGAGAGGGAGATGGGTACACGGTATATTATCTGAATGACTATACTCAGGAGCTGGCAGAAGAGAATAAAATTGTCAGTCAGGCTACTGATTTTAGTTTGGAAAATTGTAAAAAGCTTGTAGAAGAGGTTTGGAATTGGTGAAAGTGACTAATTCCAAACCTTAAATTTTGTCAAAAATATAAGAAATCACGAAGAAAAACGTTTTCCCTATTGAAACGTTTCCAAAATAATGTTATAGTTTGATTGTCAGATTTGGAAACGTTTCCAAATATTAACAAGCAATTATTTCATGTGGGAGGACAAAAAATGAAAAAGAAAATTGCGTTATTATTAACCATGGCAATGTCATTATCTTTACTTGCAGGTTGTGGAGGTAAGGAAGACAAAGGATCTGTATATTATTTAAACTTCAAGCCCGAAGCTGATGCAGCATGGCAGGAGCTTGCAAAGACTTATACAGAGCAGACAGGAGTAGAGGTTAAGGTTGTTACCGCTGCTTCCGGTACATATACCGAGACACTTACCGCAGAAATGGGTAAGAGCTCAGCACCTACACTGTTCCAGTGTGGTAATGCACAGGGTCTTGAGACCTGGGGAGATTATTGCTTAGATTTAAGAAATACTCCTTTCTATAACGAGATGACTACAGATGAGTTCAATCTTAAGGGTGAGAACGGTGAAGTATTGGCTGTTGGCTACTGCTACGAAGCATTCGGTCTTATTACCAACACCGAACTTCTTGCAAAGGCAGGATACACACTTGCTGATATTACCGACTTTGCATCTCTGAAGGCTGTTGTAGAAGATATTACTGCAAGAAGTGCAGAGCTTGGTTTCTCAGCATTTACTTCAGCAGGTCTTGATGGTTCTTCCAGCTGGAGATTCTCAGGTCATTTAGCTAATATGCCTTTATACTATGAGTTCAGAGATGACAATGTAACTTCTCAGCCGGCTACTATTACCGGAGCTTATCTTGATTACTACAAGAACATCTGGGATTTATATATCAACAATGCAACTTGTGCACCTTCTGAGCTTGCAGCAAAAACCGGTGATGAAGCAGAAGCTGAATTTGGTAACGGTCAGGCAGTATTCTATCAGAACGGTACATGGGAATATACCAACTTAACTACAACCTTTGGTATGAATCCGGACAATCTTGCTATGATTCCTATCTACTGTGGTGTTGATGGTGAAGCAGCTTCCGCACTTTGCTGTGGTACCGAGAACTGCTGGGCAGTTAATAAGAAGGCTTCTGAAGCTGATGTTCAGGCAACCTTAGACTTCATGAAGTGGGTAGTAAGCTCTGATGAAGGTACAACTATGATGGCAGAGCAGTTCGGACCGATTCCTTTCAACAGCGCTAAGGAATCTGAGAATGTATTCTTCACCGATGCTAACCAGTATATTGCAGACGGTAATTATGTTGTAACATGGGCATTTAATCATACCCCTAATGTAGATGCTTGGAGAGCAACTGTTGTATCTGCATTATTACAGTATTCTGCAAACGGTGGTTCTTGGGATGATGTTGAAACTGCATTTGTAAAGGGCTGGGAAAGCCAGTATGCAGCTGAGCATAACTAAATTATTGCTTACACTTAACGGGGTGGGTATCTTACCCGCCCCCTCTTAATTAAAGGGAGGATATTATGAAAAAGACAAAGAAAAAACCGGATGCAGCAGCTTTGAACAGTGTTTTAGTGCGCAGACCGATTCAGCGTATGGCTCCTATTTTTGTTTTACCTACTTTTTTTGCATTCATTATCGGTTTTTTGTATCCGTTTGTTAAAGGAATATATTTATCTTTCTGTACCTTCACAACACCAAGAGATGCAGAGTTTATCGGATTTGGTAATTATATAAAGGCATTTCAGGATGCATCTTTTTTACATGCCTTCTGGTATACGGCTTTATTCGCAATTGTGTCCATTGTTACAATTAATGTATTAGCCTTTTTTATCGCTTATATTCTGACGCAGGAGATTTTCGGAGCAAACTTATTCAGAACTGTATTCTTCATGCCGAATTTAATTGGTGGTATTGTATTGGGCTACATTTGGTCAATGATTTTTGATGGTATTCTGAGATATTACGATACATATTTGTTGGCAAAAACCAGTTACGGCTTCTGGGGATTATTGATTTTAATGTGCTGGCAACAGATCGGATATATGATGATTATCTATATTGCAGGTATACAGGGCATACCAGAGGATATGTTAGAGGCGGCTAAGATTGACGGTGCTACCAAATGGCAGACTTTGTGGAAGGTAACGATTCCTAACTTAATGCCTTCTATTACGATTTGTGTTTTCCTGACACTGACCAATTCATTTAAGCTTTTTGATCAGAATCTTGCGCTTACAGGTGGCATGCCGGTGGCATTCCAGCCTGATGGAACAATCATTAATACAACGGAGATGCTTGCGCTGAATATCTATAAGACCTTCTACACCGGTGCAGGTACCAGAGGTATTGCTCAGGCTAAAACAGTGCTATTTTTTATTTTGGTTGCAATCCTGGCATTGGCGCAGCTTCGTGCTACCAGAAGTAAGGAGGTACAGCAGTAATGAAGAAAAAGAGAAGTATTGGCTCCTGGATATTAACCTGTGTATTTGCGGTAGTATGTATTATTTATGTGATGCCGATTATTGAGGTGGCAATCAATTCGTTTAAATCAAATGCTTATGTAAATACAGATACTTTCGCACTTCCTAATGAAGAGTCTTTTGTGGGTTGGGCCAATTATGTAAAGGGTATGACCTTCGGAAATTATCCATTTTTGAAATCTGTATTTTACAGCTTGTATATTACTATTATTTCTACAGTTTTGATTTTACTTTGTACGTCCATGTCTGCTTGGTATATTGCCAGAGTAAACAGTACCTTTGCGCAGATATTTTATTATTTATGTGTGTTTTCCATGATTGTTCCGTTCCAGATGGTGATGTACACTTTATCCGGAACAGCGGATTCGCTGAGACTTAATACCCCATGGACTATTCCGATTGTGTATTTGGGATTTGGTGCCGGTCTGGCGATTTTCATGTTTGTAGGATTTATTAAGGGACTTCCATTAGAAATTGAAGAAGCTGCAGCCATTGATGGATGTGGCCCCCTTACAACCTTCTTTCAGGTGGTTCTGGCAATGCTGAAGCCTACTATGGTATCTGTGGGAATTTTGGAAGTGATGTGGATATGGAATGATTATCTTCTTCCTTATTTGGTACTGGATCGTACGGAATATATGACCATTCCCATCCATATTCAGTATCTGAAGGGAAGCTACGGCTCTGTGGATCTTGGTGCTACAATGGCAATAATTATGCTTAGCATTTTTCCGATAATTGTATTATACTTATTCTGTCAAAAATACATTATAAAAGGTGTAGCGGCAGGTGCTGTAAAGGGATAAGATATGACCATTAAAGACTTAGCCAGAGAAACAGGGTATTCTTTGGGAACTGTTTCCAGAGTATTGAATAATCATCCAAACGTAAGTGAAAAAGCAAGAAAGACCATTATGGAAGCCGTGGATCGGCATGGTTTTATGTTAAATACCAGTGCAAAAAATTTGAAACAGCAGCAAAGTGAGACTATCTGCTGTATTGTGAAGGGTAATTCCAATGAGCTTTTTGCAAAGATGTTGGAGTATATGCAGGCTTTGTTTTTAAATACGAAATATACTTTGATTACAGATTTTATTGACGAAGATGACAACGAGGTGTTGCGTGCCAGACAGATATGTCTGGATAAAAAGCCAAAAGGTTTGTTATTCTTTGGCGGAAATCAGAAGAACTTTCAGGAGGGCTTTGATAAGATTAAGCTCCCCAGTGTCCTGGTTACCAGTGATGCCAAGGAGCTTTCCTTTGATAATTTGTCCAGTGTGACCACGGATGACTGTGGTGGAGCGTGTTGCGCCGTAGATTATCTCTTGGCCAATGGTCATCAGAAAATTGCTGTTATCGGAGGTTCAGCTGCGTCAGATACCAGTCAGCTTCGTTTAAGAGGATATGCACTGGCGCATGAAAGGCGGGGAATTGAACCGAAGGATAGGGGACCTTATGTGGAAGGCCGCTATAGCTATAAAAGCGGATACGATGCCATGTGGAAGCTTTTGAATGAAGAAGAAAAGCCTACAGCTGTGTTTGCCATGGCAGATGTAATGGCCATCGGGGCGATGAGGGCCATTAACGATTATGGACTTCGGGTACCGGAAGACATTTCGGTAGTAGGCTTTGACGGAATTCAGATTGGAGAATATTTTTGCCCGAAATTGACTACCATCGTGCAGAGTGTAGAGATTCTCGCAAAGCGTAGTTTTGAGATGATTGTAGCGTGTATCGAGGAGGGAGCTCCTGCCGGACATGAAAAGATTGCGTTCGAGTTGAAACGGAAGCAAAGTGTGAAGACAATTATTTCTCCAAAATAAATTGGAGGCTATATATGAGAAAAAGTGGTATTTTAATGCATATATCTTCTTTACCTTCTCCCTATGGAGTGGGAAGTATGGGAAGGGCTGCATACGAATTTGTAGATTTTCTTACAAAAGCAGGACAGAAGGTATGGCAGATGTTGCCCATTCATCCTACCGGATATGGTGACTCGCCTTATCAGGCGTTATCCACCTTTGCGGGGAATCACTATTTTATTGATTTGGATATTCTAAAGGAAGAGGGGCTTCTAAATGCGGAAGATCTGGGCGTGTGCGAAGAGGTAGAGAATCCGCAAAGAGTAGATTACAGTGTTTTGTACGAGCAAAGACTGGAGCTTCTTGAAAAAGCATATTCCCGTTTTAAGAAAAATGCCGAGTATGAGAAATTTGTGGAAAAGCAAAGCTGGTGGCTTGAGGATTATGCCTTATTTATGGCTTTGAAGACGGAATTTGAGCAGAAGCCCTGGACAGAGTGGGATGAGGATATTAAATTCCGTAAGTCCAAGGCACTTACGAAATACAGAGAAAAGTTAAGAGAGACTATAGAGTTACATTATTTTATACAATATGAGTTTTACAAGCAGTGGGATGCTTTGCACCGGTATGCTGCAAAGCAGGGAATTGATCTGATTGGTGATGTTCCCATATATGTCCCTATGGATTCCGCAGATGTATGGTCTGCACCGGATTTCTTCCAGTTGGATGAGGAGAGACAGCCGGTAGTGATTGCGGGATGTCCTCCCGATGCATTTTCTGCTACAGGGCAGAGATGGGGGAATCCAATCTATGATTGGAACAAGATGGAGCAGGATGGCTTTGCATGGTGGATACGGAGACTTCAGTGTGCCGGAAGCTTTTTTGATATTGTTCGGATTGATCATTTCAGAGGAATTGAGAGCTATTGGGCAATTCCTGCTCAGGAAGAAACGGCTATGAACGGACAATGGAGAAAGGGTCCGGGAATGGCACTGATTAATACAATAAAAACAGCTCTTCCCAAGGTACACTTTATCGCAGAAGATTTGGGCTTTTTAACTCCGGAAGTAATACAGATGCAGAAAGAGTCCGGATTCCCGGGAATGAAGATACTGCAGTTTGCTTTTGACTCCAGAGAGTCCGGCAATTATATGCCTTATACTTATAGTAGCGGAAGTGTGTGCTATACCGGAACTCATGATAATGAGACGCTGGTACAGTGGCTGGAGACGATTAGTCCGGAAGATTTGGACAGTGCAAGAGAGTATCTGCAATGGAAAAAGGGTATGTCCCTACCCAGAGAAATGATACGTCTTGGCATGTCCACAGTATGTGAATTGTTTGTGGCGCAGCTACAGGATTATCTGGAATTGGGGGCTTGGGCGCGTATGAACAAGCCCAGCAGTCTGGATGGTAAGAACTGGGTTTGGCGAGCAACTAAGGAACAATTGTCCGATGAGCTGGCTGATGAAATTTTAAAATTAACAATTCTATATGGAAGATAAAAAAATCGCATGGAGACATGCGTTTTTTTTATATAATATATAGGAATTCTGTTTTACATTATTGGTCTAATGTGGTAAAGTGATAAAGAATGTTGTTTGGAGAGGGATTAAAATATGATATATAAAAATGTTTTGGAAGCAATCGGATATACCCCCATTATTGAGTTACAGAAGATGGTAGGGGAAGACAGCGCCAGAGTATTGGTGAAGTACGAGGGGCTCAATGTAGGCGGTTCCATTAAAACAAGAACTGCGTTAAATATGATTCTAGCAGCGGAAGAGGCAGGAATCTTGAAGCCGGATTCCATTATCGTAGAGCCAACCAGCGGTAATCAGGGAATCGGTTTGGCGCTGGTAGGAGCTGTAAAAGGCTATGAAACCGTGATTATTATGCCGGATTCTGTCAGTGAAGAGAGAAGGCTTTTAGTGGAGCACTATGGTGCAAAGGTAGTACTGATTCATGATGCGGGAAATATCGGTGACTGTATTGATGAATGTGTAAAGACTGCTCTTCGCATGAAGGAGGAGAACCCCAGAGTATACGTGCCGCAGCAGTTTGAAAATCAGGCCAATCCCATGGTGCATCGTCACCACACCGGATTGGAAATTTTAGAGCAGGTGGCAGGCCCAATTGACGGCTTTTGCTCCGGTATCGGAACCGGTGGAACCATTACGGGTATCGGTGAGACATTAAAGGCACTGAATCCGCAGATTACCATCTGGGCAGTGGAGCCGGAAAATGCAGCCATCTTAGCCGGTGGTACTGTAGGAAATCATATCCAGATGGGTATCGGCGACGGTGTAATTCCAACGGTACTGAACCAGTGTATTTATGAAGATATTGCCATTATTTCAGATGAGGAAGCTCTGCATACGGCGATGCCGCGACAACGAGCAGCTCCGCTGCGAGTCTGCCCGGCATGGCTCATAGCAATCTATTTACAAGCGTCTAAGTCTCTCCTGTACCTGTCTTACTTTAGTAATCGCTTCTTCAATCCTCGCTTTTGCATCTCCGATTTTAGATTGTACATACCAATCAGAGAAGAAATCGTCAAAAATATAATCCGCAAAGGATGCAAAAGAGTCGACCTGAATCTCAATATCCATCATTTCATCTAAATCATCCAGCTCGCGGCCCAGCTTCTGTAATGCTATTTTGGCATTGTCTACATCTCGCTGCGCATTATCCATTTTGTCATGCTTTACAAAGGTACTGATTAGTCCACCACCGAACATATCAAAAAGTCCCCAATTCTTGGCACTATTCATGGAATCATCTGCTTTTTGTAAATAGAACAGCGCATCATCTGCGGCTGCTAATGCTTCTTCAATTTCAATACGGTATTGGTTGTCTGCCATAAATATAATCCCCCTATATGTGTTGCAATTTTTGCACTGTGTTAGTTATGCATTTATCATAATATGATTTTTAGAGGAAAAATAGATTGAAATTCTGCACATTAAAAGCGGTTTCGTGCAGAGAAAATCTACTTAAACGCCGTACTGGCATTAAGCACCAGTGTACTATACAAAAACAACACATCTTGATTATCAAATTCTATAAAGTTTCCCAGCATTCCGGAATTGATATAACGAATATCCACCAAAGTAACCTTACGGTATCCCGTTGCCAGAAGAGGTGCAATGGAGCTGCCAAAGGAGTCGCGGAATATGATTAATTCCTTATCCGTGGAGGCGTTTGGGTTCTCAATAGTAACCAGCGCATCATTGCCGCAGACAAACATTTCATAAGGATCCTTGCTGTCAGCCTTGGATAAATCATACATTTCTTTTTGGACGGGCATCCCTGTATTATAGCTGGTAACCATACATGCATCCAGTATATCGCTGGTCAGATATTGGATGGTATCCGGCGTTACCGGAAGAGATAATTGACCATAGTATACGCCGTAAAAGGGGCTTTCCAGCTCGTTTACGGTATAACTGGTTGCAATCTGGGCACCCATGTTTCCTGCAAGAGTAATTGCAACCGGAAGGAGGGTTTCCTGTCTCCAATGAGTATCTGTGTAATAGTAGTTGGATGCTTTCAGCAGGGAGAAGATATCGATATATTCCATATAAGCGGTCTTTTCTGTCATGGAAGATACTAAGGTATCATAGTTCATGGAAAGCTGTCCGGCCTCGGGAGCGAGATAATAGTTTTTATCCGGTATAATGGAGAAGTAGAGGTTGACATTAGTGTCAGCCATGTAGGTATCGTAGAGGTACCAGAATTTGTCTCCTGCAAAATCCAGCATGGTTTCGCTTAAGGGATACTCTGCTTTGGTAAGATATCCTTCGTGAATATACAAATCATTTACGCCGGACTGTTGAAAGAGATAAAGGGAAGCCAGACTCTTTATACTTCGGAAGGTATTGCGGATGGGAAACTGATCCAGAGTATATGTTTCGAAGTCTTCCATAAAGTCCCCGGAAAGTACAGCTTCTGCGCTAAGCTCAGGAAAATCAGCAAGGAGCCTTCTTTCGCTTTGGGAGTAATCATTGGTAGGCTTTAACCATGCTAAAAAGCTGAATAATAAGAGGATTCCGGCCATAATAAGAACATATATTTTATTTTTTATGGTATTCCACATATGACACCTCCTAGAATCTAAAATACAGGAATGGGTTGAAGGAACCATCCACAAGATATGCTGTTACAAGCAGTAGGAGACAAACCATAAAAGCAATCTCCAGAATATCTATAATCTTTGCGGCTTTCTTAAAAGCTACGCCGGTAAGTTTTTCTACAGTCAGCTTAGGAAGCGGTGTACAGCCGATGACAGCGAGAAGCAGGATAAAACCATAACTCTTTATATAATATAGGAATTCCCAGGAACGGAGAGGGATATTTCCTAAGCCGAACATGGCACCGATATAGTGTAGTGCTTCTGCAAGGTCTGTGGCATTAAAGAGTACGAAGCCCAGAATCACGATTAGCATCACATAAATATGTCGTATAACCAAGGATTTGTCCAAATATTTGGCAAGCCACAACTTTTCTATGATAAGAAAAGCTGCGTACAAAAGTCCCCAAAGTATAAAATTCCAGGACGCACCATGCCAGAATCCGGTCAGCATCCACACAACCAGTATGTTAAGGAGCCAGCGGCTCTTGGATACCCGGTTGCCGCCCAGGGGAATGTATACGTAGTCACGAAACCAGGAGCCAAGGGAGATATGCCAGCGGCGCCAAAACTCCGTCACGCTTTTAGAAATATAGGGATAGTTAAAGTTTTCCATGAAATCAAAACCGAAGATTTTACCAAGGCCGATGGCCATGTCACTATATCCGGAAAAATCAAAGTATATATGCAAGGTAAAGCTTACCGCATAGAGCCAGTAAAACAGTATCGATTTATCATCGGATATGCGGAAGATATCGCAAAGCTCACCAAGAGCGTTGGCAAGCAAAATCTTCTTGGATAGACCAATCATAAAACGGCGAATGCCGTAAGCACATTTTGCGAAGGAATGGGTACGGTGCTCCAGCTGAGTGGCAATATCTGCATAGCGGACAATAGGGCCGGCAATCAGCTGGGGGAAGGATGCTACATAAGCACCGAAATTAATAATACTTTTCTGGGCGGGAACAGTTCCCAGATATACATCCACCGTATAGCTGAGAATCTGAAAAAGATAGAAGCTGATGCCAATGGGAAGTGCTATCTTAAGCAAAGGAAGGGAAAGTCCCGTAACAGTGTTTATATTGCCAATAAAAAAGTCTGTGTATTTAAAATATCCCAGCATACATATGCCGGAGACTATGGATAAAACTAAAAACACCTTAGAAAGGCCTTTCCCGCGAAAGACCTCAATAAGGCGTCCAAATAGGTATCCAGCTGTGATGGCAATAACCATGGTCACAATATATTTAGGTTCTCCCCAGCCGTAGAAAAACAGGCTGGAGAGAAGAAGTACTAAGTTTTTCATTTTGAAGGGTACTGCAAAATAAATCAGCAGTACTACGGGTAAAAAGTAGTACAAAAAAGGAATGCTGGAAAATAACATATTAATCTACCTCAATAGGAATTATTCCTCAAAGCTGCTAGGGCACATTAAGAAAAATACGGTGTTGCCGTTAGCCTCACAAATCATTTCATCTGCTTCTACACAAATCTGCCAACGAAGGTTTGCATTGTCCTTTAAACCGGTCATGAATGCGTCCACATCAGCGTCTTCGGGAAGGGTGAACACATATCCAACGAAAGGAATGGAACCAATCATGGGAGCAAACATTGCACCATGCTCAAATCCGGTTACTTCATAGTTGTCAAATCCGGATAAGAAGCCGGCTTCGATTTCCATAGCTCCGCCGGAGAATAAGATGCTTTCGTGGGTAACAAGCTTGTCCGCAATGGTAAGGGCATCATGACCTGCCGCCTCATCTGCCATTAATTCATTGAATACACCAAGTAAGGTAGAACCTACGGTTTCGCCGGTAGCTTCGCCCGGATTAGGCTCTGCTTCTACAGGAGCTTCAGTCTCTGCCGGAGCCTCGGTAGTGATGGGCGCGCTTTCTACAGATTCTACAATGGTAGGCTCGGGAGTAACGCTATTTTCCGGCTGTTCATCCTTTCCGCATGCAGTAATAGAGAATGCGAGAGTAAGTGCTAATGCTGATAATAATAATTTCTTCATAATTTGTCTCCTTTTTTAAAACTATTTTTCCTGACAGCAGACAGAAAAGCTGCCGTCTTGAACATGATAGGTAAGAGGTACATAATAAATGGTATCTCCTGCCTGAAGGGTAAGGGTAAATACTGCGTCATCCTCCGGCACCTGAATAGTCCATGTCAGATTGCCGTTTTCATCTAAGGTTGCTTCCCCATCTGCGGAAAGGATTTCTGCATCCGGAATCGTCTGCAGGTGTACCGTGTAGAGTGTGGGTTCCATAGAAATGGTGCGCACCAATGTGGCAGTTTCCTGCGCAAGTGGAGGAAGCTGCACGCTGTAGAAATCCACTTTCGTTTCACCTGACATCAGATAAAAAGGTTGACTTTCACTTCGGAAGGCTGGTAAAAACAGTGTAAAACAAAGAGCCAGACAGGCAGCCAGCGGTGCCAGACGATAGATGGTTCTCGGGGAAACCCACGTTTTTACATCTTTTGTATTTTGGCAAGCAACAAAAATCCTCTCCTTGAGGCCAGCCGGAGCTGTGATATTTTGGTAGCTTTCGATTTGTGTCCGGTTAAACAAGGCTGTCCTCCTTTCTGAGCTGTTTTTGTAATTGTTCCCGCGCTCGGGAAAGACGCATTTTGACTGCTGATTTGCCGATACCCAGAGCCATAGCGATTTCTTCTATGGATAACCCCTCCAGATAATGAAGGATTACTACGCTTCGGTATTTTTCCGGCAGGTAAGAAAGCAGCTGCATCACATCCAGCGCATTCTCATCGGTGATACCCGTCTGTCCGGCAATATCGCCAATCTCATGAAGCGGAGTATGGGTGCGCAGCTTCCTGCGGCGAAGATGGTCACGGCACTGATTTATGGTTACACGTATAAACCAGGCTTTCTCGTGAGCAGAATCTGCGAAGGTGGGCATCTTGGAATAGTATTTGCAAAATACCTCCTGTATTACATCCTCTGCATCCTCCCGGTTTTGCATATGCGACAGGGATAGGTGATAGAGCATGTCCGCGTATTTATCATAAGCATCATTCAGTTGTCTTTCCTTTGAAGTGATAATAGTCAATTTACTTCCCTTCTGATACTAAAACGAATGAAAAACGAATTTGGTCACATTTTTACGAAAAAAATAAAAAAATTTTCGTAGATGTGATTTATTTTACACTACCTCTTATTTTTATGCTACAATTGAGCGAGGATTTTAGGAAATCTTAAAGATTGGAGGAGTCGTATGTTAGGATTGATTGTCGCTTATGCGGAGAATAGAGTGATAGGGAAAGATGGAATGATTCCATGGAGAATAAAAGGGGAGCAGCTCAGATTCAAGGAGCTGACTACCGGCAATGTGGTAATTATGGGCAGAAGGTCGTATGAAGAGATTGGAAGGCCGCTTCCGAATCGTACTACCATCGTGATTTCAAGTACCAAGAATTTTGACCAAGAGAACTGCTTCACTGTAAAGTCTGTAAAGGAAGCTATTGAGCTGGCCGGCGACAGAGATGCATATATTTCCGGGGGAGCAGGGGTGTATGCGGAAGCACTTCCTTATGTAGATAAGATGTTTGTTACCGAGGTTCATAAGGTGGTAGAGGGAGATACCTACTTCCCGGAATTCAATAAGGATGAGTGGACCCGCGAGGTGGAAAAGGAAGTGGACGGTGAGATTCCTTATACCTATGTGACTTATACAAGAAAGTAGAATGTTATTATGAAGAAGAACGGTAAAGTTAACATAAAACAAGTTATTATGCTTGTGGTGGTAGTTCTGTTTATTGGTTTTGAATTACTATCCGGCGGTAATGACAGTGTGGAGGAGACCGCGGCTAGCAGCGCAGAGCAGAGCCAGGAGCAAAGCGAAGAATTAAGTTCTGAAAGCAAAGAACTGCTTTATTCAGAAGAAAGTCGGGAAGAAGAATCTTTAGAGGAGGCAGAAGCTTCCACACCGTCTCTCCAGGAATATCTGTCTTTCAGAAATGAGAGCCTCTGGGAGAGCCACTACGAAAAGCACGGTATTGACATGGGATTTGCGTCCATGGAGGAGTATCTGGAGGCAGCCAATCTGGTGCTGTATAATGAGGATACATTGCATAAGACAGAGGCTGAAGATGGAGATGACGTGTACTTTTTAGAAGAGACGGGAGAATTTGTGGTGGTATCCACAGATGGATATATCAGAACTTACTTTATCCCGGATGACGGCATTGATTATTTTAACAGACAATAGGTTTGCAGGGAGGATTAGTAATGTATAAGTACGAAACCCATCTTCATACAAGTCAGGGAAGTGCCTGCGGCGCAAGCACCGGTGCTGAGATGGCACGGGCACATAAGGAAAAGGGATATACCGGTATTTTTATTACAGATCATTTCTTTAATGGAAATTCTGCGGTGGACAGAAGTCTGCCATGGAAGGAAAAGATTGAGCTTTTCTGCAAAGGATATGAGGATGCTAAGGCGGAAGGGGACAAAATCGGTCTGGACGTATTCTTTGGCTTGGAGTATGGTGTAAAAGCTGCAGAATTTCTGATGTATAATATTGATAAGCAGTTTCTTCTGGATTGTGAAGACTTTGATAAATGGCATCCGAAGAAAGCCTTTGATGCAGTGCATGAAGCAGGAGGATTTATTATTCACGCCCATCCGTTTCGAGAGCGGGATTACATTGATCATATCAAGCTGTATCCTCGTCATGTGGATGGAGTGGAGGCGGTTAACGGTGCCCACTTTGACCATTTGGAGTTTAACGACAGGGCGAAGGTGTATGCGATGATGTATGAATTACCCATTACCGCAGGCTCTGATACCCATAGTGTGAATTGCATGTACGGAAGTGGTGTGGAAACGGAAGAAAAGATTTTAACACCGCTGGATTATCTGCGTCAGATTAAGGAAGGAAGACTGACGCTTCGGGAGTCCACAATGTAGTTTTGTGGTGGTACCAAAGTACCTGGAAATGCAGTGCATACGGGAAAAAGTGAAATAATTTCATACTTTATGTGTAAAAAAAACGATATGTAAATTTACGGTATTTTGTTACAATTTTATTGCGTAAATTTTACATATCGTTTTTTGCGTATATATGTATAGGGAGGAA
>JAFUKH010000076.1 GCA_017467845.1 Lachnospiraceae bacterium
TAGCCTCAGCTTCGGCCTTTAATGCTGCAGCTTCTTTCTCGGTCTCGAACTGCTTTGCTTCCGCTTCACGCTGGCGCTCATATAACTGTGCATCTGCCTTCTGCTGTGCAGCGAACTTCTCAGCCTCTGCCTTTTTCTTAATCTGTGCATCCAGAGCCTGCTCCATTACTTCCGCTTCCTTCTGCTTTAAGAGAATTTCCTTTTCCTGCTTCGCAATGTTTGCATTAGCGGTAGTGATTTCTACGGTCTTACGCTGTTCCTCTTCCTGAATACGGTATGCTGCATCTGCCTCCGCCTTCTTTACGTCAGCCGCTTTCTTCAGCTCTGCTTTCTTAATATCCAGCTCATTCTGCTTTACAGCAATTTCAGAATCTGCATTTACCTGGGCTTCGTTGGCTTCTTTTCTGGCCATGGCCTGTGCTTTCGCAATTTCTTTCTCACTCTCCGCACGGGAAATTGCCGCGTTCTTCTGAATCTTTACGATGTTATCCACACCAAGGTTCTCGATAACGCCGTTACCATCCACAAAGTTCTGCACATTAAAGCTGATAATATCAAGACCCATTGCTGCAAGGTCCGGCTCCGCATTTTCTTTTACCAGATTGGCGAATTTCTGACGGTCAGAAACCATCTCCTCCAACGCCATCTTACCAACGATTTCACGTACGTTACCTTCCAGAACCTCTCTCGCAACTCTTCCGATATACTCCGGATTCTTATTTAAGAAGTTCTGTGCTGCAAGTTTCAATCTGTCCTCGTTGTCACTGATTTTTACATTTACGGTTGCATCTACATTAATGTTAATGTAGTCCGCAGTCGGTACTGCATTAGATGTCTTTACATCAATTGGAATCAGCTGGAGATTTAATTCATCCTTTCTCTCAAGGAAAGGAATCTTCACACCTGCTTTACCGATTAACACCTTCGGATTCTTACGGAGACCCGAAATGATAATGGCGGTGTCCGGCGATGCTTTTACATATCCGAAGATACATAAAATCAAAAACAAAACAACAATAGCAACAACTAAAATTAATAATCCTGGCATAATTTATACCCCCTTCTTTTGTGATAAATATATTACTGTGCCGCAGAAATTATTATCTCTACCAATTCCTCATTAGGAAAAGTACATGTTCTGCGATCCAGAAGCCCAAAATTCTCACCATCCGTGGTAAAGGCATTATTATCCCACCACACGCATGGTACACCAATCTTTTTCGCTGCGGAAATATAATATTTCACCCAAGCGATACGATCCTCATCATTCTCCTTATTCATGGCACCGAATTCACCAATAATTACCGGAATCTCCTTGCAGATAAACTTCGTCTCCAAAAGCTCCATTAATTCATCGATATCCTTCGTGTCATTGTTCCACTGAGCTCTTCCTGCGGTATTCAGTGCAAAATCATAAGGAATATAAGCATGAACGGAGACAATTAATTTGTCATCCTCGGGAAGCTCAATGGCCTTGATTGCCCGTTCTGAAGAAGATGCACCATATCCCGGAATCATCAGATGTCGGAGCTTGTTGTTACCACCACTCTCGCGCACCACCTTTACAAACTCTGCCAGAACATGATTTACCACTTCCTGACCTTCCTTATCGCCACCGTTCCACTCTACGTTCGTACCGATCTTACGTGGCTCATTAAGCCCCTCAAAAATCAGATGCTCATCATAATCCTTAAATTCCTCTGCAATCTGCTTCCACAGTGCGGTAACTCTCTGAATAATTTTTTCTTCATTCTCATAAGAAGGATAGAGCCACTCTTCATGGTGAAGATTGATGATTACATACACATCCCTATCATAGGCATAATCCACCACTTCCTTCACTCTGGCCATCCACTCTTCGTTAATCTCATACTCCGGCGGAGCACTGACATGACCGACCCAGGTCACCGGAATGCGGATTACGTTAAACCCCTGGTCTACCACCGCATCAATCATCTCCCGGGTTGTCCGTGGATTCCCCCAGCAAATTTCTGACATTAATCCAATTTTCCCGTGGGCATCCAGTGTATTTCCCAGGCTCCAGCCCACCTTCATATCTGCTACCAGCTCCATCGGCGTAATATCTGCAATTGTCAAATTTTCGTCCTCCTGAAATTCCGATTCTTCCCCCTGCGACTCCTCAGTTACAGCCCCTTCGGGCTTGCTGGTCTCTGTCGCGCTGCCACCGCAGGCAGGTAGTACAATGCACAAAAGCACCAGCACAAATATACTCTTTATTTTCCTCATATACCTCATATCACCCTCTGTTTTTCGCTCCCTTATCATACCACAAATCCTCTAAGCAGTACACAGAAAAAATTACTCCTGTCCCCCGCTGATTTCAAAGAAAAGATTGAAAAAGAAAGGCTGCTTCAGCATGCTGATATTCCAAAGCTTTTTAAATTCTGTCACCGGAATCTTACGATTAAAGTGGGGACTGACTACATTTCTGTTGCTCTTTACAGAATCCGTGATATAAATAAACTCTTTATCATAGCCAACTACTGGCACATAATGTAGTCCCCTTGCCCCCTTGCGGGTTCGCAGCATTACGATTACCGGATTCCCCTTTGCAACGGTATTTTTCAGTGCATTTAGGTTGCCAGTCCGGAGCATTGCCCGAAAGCCATTTCTTCTGGCAAGCTTTACAATCCCCTTACAATAGACATACCCTTTCGGTCCCTTGCAGGGCATCTTCTGATAAGTGTCCATCCCCTTTGCATCCAGTCCCAAATGCCGATACACATATGCAGAGGAAAAGCCGGCACACTCACATTTCCCTTGCTCCTCACTAAAATTATCCCCCTCAATAAGGTAGCTCTCCTTCTCCGCCCTGCGGGCAAATGCGGGTATGGGAAGACCAATTAAAATAATATCCACAATGGTCACTATCACCAGATAATCTTTTACAAAGGAAAGCACATCCATGAATCTCTGCACAACCTCACCCCCTTCAAATGTTAGATTCATTCTAACGTAAAATCTCTTCATATAACAGTTCCTTTTATCGCACTTTAAACTGTTTAAAGTACATTTTATATCTTCTTTACATAGAACAAATGTTCTGATATACTATATTTATCATATTTTCTATGGAGATGCAAGATGAACATCATTCGATTTGATAATGCCACAACAGAGCAAAAGACGATTATTGAAACCACGGAAGGCTACCAGAGATGTGCCGCCGTACCGGGAAGTGGCAAAACCTTTGTCCTGACAAGACGCATCGCTTATCTTATTACGGAACTTTATATCGAACCGGCTTCCATCGTAGGACTGACCTTCACTAACAAAGCGGCTGCCTCCATGAAGAAGAGACTAAAGGATTTAATCGGTGACGAGGCAAACTGCTTTATGGGTACCTTTCATGGCTTTTGCAATATGGTATTAAAGGAAGACATCCATAAGCTGTCTTGGCCGAAAACCTTTGCCATCTTGGATAAAGCGGACCAGATTGATTTAATCAAAGAAGTAGCGGATGAGCTGGGCCTTACCTTAAAGGATATCACCGCTGCAGATTATATGGAGAAGATCGGTTTCTACAAATTAAATCCTGACTACATTCCCTACATGATTGGTGAAGATAAAGAATTACTGCTTCATGCTCTTGCAGACTCTCTTTCCGAAGAAAAGCGGATGATTTACGGCTATCTGCTGAAGCAACGGGATAACTATGTACTGGATTTCAGCGATTTGATTCATTTTACCAATTACATCTTCACGCACTTTAATGAGATTCTGGAAAAATGGCAGGACCGTTGCCAATATGTACTCTGCGATGAATATCAGGATGTAAACGGCGAACAGGAGCTTCTGCTTTCCTTAATCAGCGGAAAGTTCCAGAACCTGTTCGTAGTTGGGGATGATGACCAGAATATCTACGGATGGCGCGGTTCCAAATCCGATTATATGATTCATTTCGATGAAAAATATGAGGACACTACCCTCTTTCACCTGACAGAGAATTTCCGTAGCACTCCGGAAATCATTGATGTTGCTAACTCGCTGGTTTCTGCCAATCAGAATCGTCTCGAAAAGAAGATGTTCACCAATAATGACCACGGCTCCAAGCCTATATACAACGAAGCCGAGACTCAGATGCAGGAGGCCTTCTGGATTACCGGACAGATTCAGGAAAACGTAAAGCAGGGACGTTCTTACAAAGACCATGCCGTTTTAGTCCGGGCGGCATCCCAGACCAGAGCATTGGAGGAAGCCTTTATTGCAAAGAAGCTTCCCTATAAAATTCTTTCCGGCGCCAAGTTCTACAGCTCCGAAGAGATTCGCACCACACTTTCCTATCTGCGGATGATTTATTCCCTTAAAGATATGGATTTTATCTTTACCATTAATCGTCCCAAGCGGAAATTCGGCAAGAAAAGTCTGAATGATTTGCGGGAAGAAGCAAGGCGTAGAGACCTGACCATGTTTCAGACTCTGGGCGAACTGATTGAAGAAGGAAAAATAACCAAAGAACCGCTTATTCACTATTACACGCAGATACTTAAGCTTCACGACACCTACGCTGAGTACACCGCTAAGCAGCTGGTTGGACTGGCTCTGGATATTGGCTACCGCAAGGAACTGCAGGAGGATATCAACCAGTCCAAGCTGGATAATGTCACCGAACTGGTGCAACATATCGGTTATCTGGAAGAGGAAAACGGAGATACTCTTCCTTTGGAAGAGCTCCTCTCCCACTTTGCCCTTTTCAGTGGTCAGGACGACATGGATGAAGATAACGTTATCAAAGTAATGACCATCCACACCGCCAAAGGACTGGAATTTCCCGCAGTCTTTGTAAATGGCCTTGTAGATGGTCAGTTTCCCAGCAAAAAGCTCCGTAACAGCGATGAAATGGAGGAGGAGCGTCGGCTTCTCTATGTAGCCATTACCCGTGCTGAAGAGGAATTGTACCTTAGCGGATATCGCAACAAGGCACAGGATTATCCCTGCACCCAATCCTGCTTCTTAGGTGACATTCGTCCTGATTTATTAGATTACGTAAACGGAAGCTATATTCATCTTTCCAATACCTTTACTGAAGTACTCCCCAAGACCGGCTTCGCCATCGGTACCAGAGTTCTTCACAATGTATTTGGTGAAGGAATTATCGTTAATGTAGATGATGCAAAGCAAATCTACGAAGTGGATTTTGCGAAAATAAAGGGCACCAGACGAGTGCAGTTTCGCGCAGGAATGATTGCTTTATAAGCTCTCACTTTCTCCCAATCTACCTTCAAAATCATCATAACCAAACCGGGCAAGGCACTCTGTACTGCCATCCTCTTTCAGAAGATATATATCGGGAAGTTTCATTCCGTTAAAAGTATTATTCTTACAGGTAGTATAGATTGCCATGTCCCCAAAAAGTATTTTGTCCCCTTCCTTAAGCTCATCGTCAAAGGAATAATCACCTACTACATCGCCGGAAAGGCAAGTAGGCCCACCAAAGCAATAAGTAAATTTTTTCTCATCTTTTTCACCACTATTCATTACCGGTGGCCTATAAGGCATCTCAATGACATCCGGAGTGTGACATGCGGCAGACATGTCCAATATTGCATTTACCACTGCTCCGTTTCTGGTTACATCCAGCACTTCACTCACCAGATATCCGGCATTCAGTGCCACGGCTTCTCCCGGCTCCAGGTATATTTCCAAATTGTAGGCCTCCTGCATTCTTTGAACACAATTCAAAAGCAGTTCCACATCATAATCTTCTCTGGTAATATGATGTCCGCCTCCCATATTTAACCATTTCATGCCCTTTAGCACTTCACCAAATCGTTCCTCTACCGCCCGAAGTGTAATCTCCAAAGCATCTGCGTTCTGCTCACAAAGGGTATGAAAATGCAGTCCATCCAGAAGTGATACCAACTCCTCTGTCATCTGCTCCTCCCAGATTTCCTTAGTAACTCCAAGCCTTCCTCCGGGAGCGCAGGGATCGTAGATTTCGTGTCCTTCCTGAGTAGAACACTCCGGATTGATACGAAGACCGATACTTTTCCCTGCTTGCTTTGCCAGGCCACCATACTTCTTCAGCTGGGAAACCGAATTAAATACGATGTGATCAGCATACTTAAGAAGCTCTGCAAACTCTGTTTCTTTATATGCGCCACAAAACACATGACATTCTCCCTGAGGCATATACGTCTTCCCTAATCTGGTCTCATAAAGCCCACTGGCCTCTGTTCCCGCCAGATATTCGAAAAGCATAGGGTACAGGTTAAAATTGGAAAATGCCTTCTGGGCAAGCAGAATCTTGCAACCGGTTCTATCTTGGATCCCCCGAAGGATTTCTCCGTTTCTACGCAGTGCTTCTTCCTCTAACACATAACATGGCGTTGGAAGCTGGCACAGCACTTGCCATTTCTCCTCTGTCACCCTGCGAAATGCAGGATGACTTGTCTTAATATACTTCATAATTACTCTACCAAAACAGGATTTTCACAGATGCTTCTTGGCAATCCATATTTATCTAAGGCATCTAAGAATGGATCGGGATCAAACTCTTCTACAGTGTAAACACCGGCTTTATTCCATTTTCCGGTAAGAAGCATCAGCGCACCACACATAGCAGGTACACCGGTAGTGTAGCTGATTGCCTGAGAGCCCACCTCTTTATAACATTCCTGATGGTCGCACACATTGTAGATGTAGAAGGTCTTATCCTTGCCTTCCTTCTTTCCGGTAAAAATGCAGCCGATATTGGTTTTTCCAACCGTTCTGGCGCCAAGACTTGCCGGGTCCGGAAGCAGGGTCTTTAAGAACTGAATCGGTACAATTTCCACACCTTCATGCATGACAGGTGTAGTAGACAGCATTCCTACATTTTCTAAACACTTCATATGAGTCAAATAGCTCTGACCCAAAGTCATAAAGAAGCGTATTCTCTTCACTCCCGGAATGTTCTTTGCCAGAGATTCCAACTCTTCATGGTGAAGAAGGTACATATCCTTCTCTCCTACCATATCAAAATCATATTCCCTCTTAATGCTCATGGCCGGAATCTCTACCCACTTACCATTCTCAATATAGCTCCCCGGTGCAGACACCTCACGAAGATTAATCTCCGGATTAAAGTTGGTAGCAAATGGATATCCGTGATCACCACCGTTGCAATCCAAGATATCGATAGTCTCAATCTCATCAAATTCATGCTTTAAAGCATATGCACAGTAAGCCTGGGTAACCCCCGGGTCGAAGCCACAGCCAAGGAGTGCGGTAAGTCCGGCCTTTTCAAACTTTTCCTTATAAGCCCACTGCCAGGAATAGTCAAAATATGCGGAAAAGCCTTCTCTCTCACAACGCTCTTCATAAATCTTTCTCCACTCCGGGTCGTCGGTATTTTCCGGCTCATAGTTAGCGGTATCCATATAGTTCACTCTGCAGGCAAGGCATGCATCCATAATGGTTAAATCCTGATATGGAAGAGCAATATTCATTACAAGATCCGGCTGGTATTCCTTAATAAGTGCAATTACCTCTTCCGTCTTATCCGCATCCACCTGTGCAGTAGTGATAACAGTCTTTGTCTTAGGCGCAAGCTCTGCCGCCAGCTTGTCGCACTTCTCCTTGGTTCTGCTGGCAATACAAATCTCCGAAAACACCTCACTGACCTGACAACATTTATGAATGGCAACACTTGCCACTCCTCCACATCCGATAATAAGTACTCTGCTCATTTATTTATCCTCCTTCAACAATCCTAACATTAACTCCCTTACAACCTTACATGCCACCGCCGTGGACGCACCGCTCGCATCCAACATGGGGGCAAGCTCATTCACATCTCCCCCAATGACATTACACTTTGTCACTTCCACAATCGCTCCAAGAAGCTCCATAAAGGACACGCCCCCTGCTTCCGGCGTTCCCGTTCCCGGGAAAATTCCCGGATCAAGGCAGTCTAAATCGATGGTAAAATATACCGGTATTCCCTGTGCCTTAAGTTGTCTCACTAATTCTGCAAGTCCCAGAAAATCAAAACGATGCATATCCGTATGTTCTTTCGCAAAAGCAAATTCTCCACGCTCTCCGCTACGAATACAGAACTGATGAATTCTACCGTCCCCTATCAGCTCGTGGCATCTGCGAAGTACACAGGCATGGCTTAAGGGCATCCCCAGATACTCATCCCGCAAATCTGCATGGGCATCAAAATGAATAATGTGTAGCTTCGGGTACTTCTTCACCGCTGCTCTCACAGCTCCCAAAGTTACCAGATGTTCTCCCCCCAGCATCAGCGGTATCTTCCCATCCGATAATATCTGCTCCGTACGCTCCTCAATATCTTTAAGCGCACTCTCTGCACTTCCAAAGCACAGCTCCAAATCTCCACTGTCAAAGACCTGATAGTCACTTAGATCCTCTTCCTGATAAGGGCTGAAGGTCTCCAGACCGAAGCTTTCATGTCGTATACTGCTGCTTCCGAATCTTGCTCCCGGACGAAAGCTTGTGGTGGAATCAAAGGGAGCCCCAAACAGTACGATTCTCGCTTCCTCATATTCTGCGTCACAGCCGGTAAATGTCTCTACATTTCTCTCTAGCATATCTCCTCTACCTCCTGTAGCATCTCCTCCAAAAAGGCCGGCAGATAAAACGCCCCCTTATGTAGTCTTGTGGTATAGTACTTGGTTTTCAGGTGCAGAGAATTCCAACCTTCCGCATCCAAATCATCAATGGGATGATATTTCTTGCTGGCAAAGCCAAAGAGCCAATATCCCGCAGCAAAGGATGGGATATGTGCCTGATACACCCTGCTGATGGGAAAGGTATTTACGATACGCTTATGACTTCTCTGCATGGCATCCGCATCCTCCGCATAGAAAGGACTTCCCTGCTGATTTACCATGATTCCGTCACTTTTCAGTGCCTTGTAACAGTTCCCATAAAACTCTCTGGTAAAAAGGCCTTCCGAGGGTCCGAAGGGGTCATTGGAGTCAACAATGATGAGGTCATATTTCTCCTCA
>JAFUKH010000077.1 GCA_017467845.1 Lachnospiraceae bacterium
TGAAGGAATCTGCGAGGATGAAGCGATTAAGGAGCGTATAGATACCTTACATGTACGCAATCAGTTTAAATTGGAATTTATGCCCTGCTTCAGACCGTAAAGAAAAAGAAGGGGCAGCTGCAAAATATAGAGAGCTGGGGAGATATTCCCCGCACAACATTTCCCCGGCCTCCTATATTTTGCAGCTGCCCCTTCTTCTTAATTCGTCTTCGGTTCACAGGTAACATCACAGCCAAGTTTACGGAAGGTCTTCTTGTCTACGGAGGATAAGAGGACGCTGGAGTGTACCTGACAGCTCTTGAGCTTTGGAAGCTGGGTCAGTGCCAGTGCAGCATCTTCATTATTTGCCGCGGTAGCGGATAGTGCAATCAACACTTCATCGGTGTGAAGTCTGGGGTTCTTGCTTTTCAAATATTTGGTTTTTAGCTCCTGAATCGGTGCGATTGCATCAGGAGATAAAATTTTGTTCTCGTGAGGAATGCCTGCAAGTACCTTTAATGTGTTAATCAAAGCAGCAGCGCTGGCTCCTAAGAGAGCAGTGGTCTTGCCGGTGATGATGGTGCCGTCAGCCAGTTCAATAGCAACTGCCGGTGCGCAGGTGGCTTCCGCTCTAACAAGAGCCGGCTTTACGGTAGGGCGGTCAGTGGTAGAGATTTTCTCCTGACTCATAAGAAGCTGAATCTTATTTACTTCTTCCTGACTTCCTTTACCGGTTGCCGCATTTACAACGGCTTCATAGTAACGGCGGATGATTTCCTGACGAGAAGCATACCGACACGCTTCATCATCAATGATGCAGTTTCCAACCATATTTACGCCCATGTCTGTAGGGGAAGCGTAAGGACTTTCTCCGTAGATTCTCATAAACATAGCGCTTAAAACCGGGAATATTTCTACGTCACGGTTATAGTTAACGGTGGTAATACCGTATGCTTTTAAGTGGAACGGGTCGATGATATTGATATCATTTAAATCTGCGGTTGCAGCCTCGTAAGCTAAGTTTACCGGATGATCTAAGGAGAGGTTCCAGATGGGGAAAGTCTCAAACTTTGCATACCCTGCACGGATACCACGCTTGTGTTCGTGATAGAGCTGGGACAAACAGGTGCTCATCTTACCACTTCCCGGTCCCGGTGCAGTGACTACCACAAGTGGTCTGGAGGTCTCAATATAATCGTTCTTGCCAAAGCCCTCCTCGCTAATGATGGAGGTTACGTTGGTAGGATAGCCCGGAATCAAATAATGATGATATACCTTTACGCCAAGCTTCTCGAGGCGTTTCTGGAATAAAACGGCACTACGCTGCTCTGTGTATTTGGTGAGAACTACGCTTCCTACATAAAGACCCTTAGAATGGAACTCGTCCATCAGACGTACCACATCATCGTCGTAGGTAATACCTAAGTCTCCGCGGATTTTGTTTTTCTCGATGTCATCAGCACTTACTACCATAACGATTTCTGCCTGGTCGGAGAGCTGCATCAACATCTGGAGCTTACTGTCCGGTGCAAAGCCGGGAAGTACACGGGACGCGTGGTAATCATCGAAAAGCTTGCCGCCGAATTCCAGATAGAGCTTGCCGCCGAACTTATTGATTCGCTCACGAATATGCTCAGATTGCATTCTTAAATATTTATCATTGTCAAAACCGATACGCATAATTACCATACCCCTTTATAATACTGATATAGAAATTATTCAGAGCCATACATTCGCAAAATCGCCCCTGCGAGGCTTTCCTTTTGCTCATGTAGGACTTCTCGCCATATAGATTTATAAGAACATTCCTCTGCAAGCGAGCTTGCTCGGCATGTTTCTCATAAATCTACATGGCTCTGAATAATTACAAACAGCTTACATTGTAGCACTTTGTATCCTTACAGGCAATTTAATATTTTAAAATTTATCGCCAAATTTTTACAAATTTTCAAGGAAAGATTTTGTGACTTCTTCACACAAGGCCTTCATCCAATTCTTCGCTACCTTGCAGACCTGGCGGTCATAGGTGTAGAAGCCGTTGGTTTCATCCTCCACGTCGCTGAGCTGGGTGTAGACATATCCTACACAGCCTTTGGGAATTGCAGCGAAAATCACTCTGTCATAGGCGGCGCGGATAGCGCTGTGAAGCTCTTCCTGTGTATTTTTCTGACCGTAGCCGTAGTTTTTATCTGACTGGAAGGTATGTCCCTCCACCACGAAGGAGCATCCGCCAAACTCAGACATAAAGAGTGGTCCTCTGGGCTTTTTCGGCACATGCTGGAAATTAAAGTATATATGACGGCTGTCAAAGTCATTCTCCTTCTGGGCAAACCAGCCGGAGGTAGAGTCATAGAGTCTGGTGGAATCCAGCTCCTTGGCTTTATGATAGACTGCGTCGCTGTTAAACTGTCCCCATCCTTCATTGAAAAGGGTATAGCCAATGATGCAGGGATGATTGTGCAAGTGGGCGAAGGTATCTTCCATGGCCTCCAGGAAAAATTCTTTTTGTGCCACGGGAGCCTTGCTTCGGGTATCGTTCCATTTGGAAAGACCGATGGCCGGAAGCACGGTATCGCGAAGATAGGAGTAATCTCCGGAGTTCACCAAATCCTGGAAAATCAGCATGCCCAGCTTATCGCAGTAATAGTAGAAAATATCCGGCTCAATCTTGATATGCTTCCGAAGCATGTTCATGCCCAGCTCTTTCATTCGCAGGATATCCCGCTCATATTCTTCTTCCTCGCAAGGAGTGTAGATGCCGTCAATAAAATAACCCTGATCAAGTACACCTTGTAAAAAGATAGGTTCTTTGTTTAAACAGATGACCTTCTTGCCCTTTTTTTCCTGCCACCCAATTTCTCTCAGCGCAAAATAAGATTCCACTTTGTCCTCGCCGCAGGTGATGAAAAGTGGGTAGAGATAGGGATCCTCCGGAAACCAGAGATGAGGCCGGTGTCCGGACAAATCAATATGGAGATTGGCTCCGGAGGCCTTTAGGGTTTCGCCGTTTTCCAGAGGAATGGATATGGCCGGAATCACATGGGGGTCGTTACAGGAGATTTTTATGTCAACACCCTTCATGGACGGAGTAATTTTTACATTTTCGATGTAAACGTCCGGAACCCATTCCAGCCACACACTCTGCCAGATGCCGCTGATGGGGGTATACCACATTCCGCCTCGTTTTTTACACTGTTTACCGTAGGGGTAGATGTTGTTCAATGTATCTGTGACCTTCACGGTCAGGAGATTCTCGCCGGAGCGGTGAAGGTGCTCTGTGATATCGAAGGAAAAGGGAAGGTAGCCGCCGATATGGCTGCCCAGCTTTTCACCATTTATATAAACCTTGGCAATCTGATCCACTGCACCAAAATGCAGCAAAATACGTCCGTTCTTTTTACGGAGTTTTTCTGAGAGCTGGAAAGTTTTTTCGTAGGTATATTTGTCGGGCATTGTTTCTTCCAGACCGGAAAGCTTTGATTCCGGCGGGAAAGGAACTGTCACTGATTTGCCTTCAATGGTCCACTGGCCGTTCAGGCTTTGCCAGAGCTCACGCTTCAGTTGTGGGCGAGGATATTTTGTCCATGCCATGGTTAGAGACCTCCTTAACTTTCACTTGAGTATAGTCTATTAAAAAAAAGGCTTACTTACAATAGCTATGAGTGAAAAAATATGGTATAATCGTCCCGTATATAGGAGAATGCTATGGGGAAAAACGTAAAGAAAAAGCTTTTAAGTAACAAAGGACTAAATCTGACGTGGGTTGATTATGTAATGCTGGTAGGCACCGTGGCAATTTTGGTTATTGGCATGATTCTGTTTTCTTTTGCAATGAAGTCTTCCAAGGAGAACCAGATGCAGATGGTGGGAGAAGCTTTGGATACTCTGGCAATGAATCATAAAAGTCAGATGGAATCTTTTATTGAGGAGAATATGGAAACTTTAGAGCTTCTGGCTACCTTCCCGGAGATATATGAGATGGATAGGGAGGCTCAGAGGGCGTTTCTCAAAGGTCGTGCGCCTAAGGCTGGATTTACCCATTTTTTCGTGGTAGATATGGAGGGACAGGGATATTACATTGATGAAGATTTGGTTCGTGATCATAGTCAGGAGCTCTTTTTTCAGTGGCTGACAGAGAATGAAACCTATGTAACATCCCCTTTTTATACCGAAGATAAGGCGATTTCCACATTGAGTGTCCCTATTTACGATAAGGAGCGTAATAAGGTGGGATATCTTTGTGGCGCGTTGAATCTGATGCAGATTCGCAGCCTGTTTTCCGGCAATCAGTTTATTCTGGACGGAGAATGGTTTCTGGTGAATGCCCAGGGACAGTATATGGCTCACAGAGATATGAGTAAGGTTACTAAGCAGGAGAATGTGTTTAGTGAGAAAAATTCAGAGCTTTCCCTGATTCACAAGGCAATTATGGATAAGGAAGACCAGCAAGGCATTATTACTTTGAAGGGTAAGACCTGGCTCAGCCGGGTTCTGTACATGGAAGACTATCAGTTGGTATTGGTGGTCAGCTGTAAGGAAGATGCTATTTTAAAGGATTTAACGCGATTGGATGTGCTGCGTATGCTTCATACTCTGGGAATGGTGCTGCTATTTATGCTGCTTCTCAGATTGGTGTACTGCTGGAAGAAGAGCGATAAGAAGAACTATACGGACACACTTACCAAGTGTAACAGCCGTGCTTATTACGAGCGTGTGCTGGAGAAGCTGGAAAGGAATTCGGAGCATCGGATATCTGTTATTTATATGGATTTAAACAATTTTAAGGAAGTGAACGATACTTTCGGTCATGAGCAGGGGGACAAGGTGCTGATTGCTTTTGCAAAGAGCCTGATGGAAGCTTTTAAAAAGCATGGTTTTGTGGCTAGACTTGGCGGTGATGAGTTTGTGTGTATCATGCTGGATGCTCAGGAGGAACAGATCAATCGGTTAATCAAGCTGGTGCATGAAAAACTGCAGGCCAGGATTGCCAAGGAAGGCCTCCCGGCATTTGTAACCACCTCCTATGGGGTGGCTCACAGAGAGAAGAGTTATCTGGGCAAGCTCAGTGATGTAACCGTAGAAGCAGATAAAAAGATGTATGAGTACAAAGAGGCACTGCGAAGAACCTGCTTAGAGGCTGCCCGGGAGGAGGCAAAGACGGTGGAGATAGAGGCATTGGACTCCTCAGGGGAGATTTTGGAAGAAGGAAATATAGAAGAGTAGATGACGGAACTGGAGTTATATTATAACAAATTCAACGAGGAAAAGAGATTGGATTCCCGCCATGGACAGGTAGAATTTCGGGTGACCATGAAGTACATCCATGAGTACTTGGGTGAGCTTGCTACAGGACGTGCAAGAGAGAATATAAAAGTACTTGATATCGGTGCAGGAACCGGACGCTACAGCGTTGCGCTGGCGGAAGAGGGATATGATGTGACTGCAGTGGAGCTGGTGAAATACAATCTGGGGATTCTTAAGAAAAAGAACAGCTCTGTAAAGGCCATGCAGGGGAATGCCCTGAATCTGAAAAAGCTTTCAGCGAATCAGTTTGATGTGACACTGCTCTTTGGACCCATGTATCATTTGTTTACAAAAGAGGACAGGCTGAAGGCACTTTCGGAAGCAAAAAGAGTGACAAAGCCCGGGGGAATTATCCTGGTGGCATATATTATGAATGAGTATGGTGCATTGACATATGCCTTTAAGGAGAAGCATATACTGGAGTGTGTGGAGCAGGGACGCTTTACGGAGGATTTTAAGTGCATTTCAAGTCCGGTGGATTTGTATGATTATGTGCGCATCGAGCAGATTCAGGAGCTGGCAGAGGAGCTTTCCCTGACCAGACTGAAGTTGATTTCACCGGATGGCCCCGCTAACTATATGAGACCCTTTTTAAATCAGCTCAGTGATGAAGAGTTTGAGTATTTTGTCAAATATCAGATGGCTACCTGTGAGCGGCAGGACTTAATCGGTGCCGGTGCCCATACCGTGGATATTCTGAAAAAATAATTCAAAAGTACTACTTGACAAAACTTTGATGCGGTACTAAGATGAAGCACAAGGAACGAAAAATTCCGACATAACGCATGAAACCAGTGACGAAGAGTAGTAGCTGTTATTCGTAGCTTTCAGAGAGTTTCCGGGTGGTGTGAGGAAACAGTGAGAAGACAGTGAATGGACTTCGGAGGGCGGACCGAACGAGCAATTTAGTAGGGACCGACGGGCTTCCCACCCGTTATCCATCGGGACACATATAGAAGGTATGTGAGTGAGCGGACTAGTATTAGTCAATTTGGGTGGTATCGTAGAAGTATAGACTTTTACCCCATGTATTTACATGGAGTAAAGGTCTTTTTTTATGATTTCCTTCTCCACCTGCGAAAAATGGAGGAACAAAAATATGAAAAAGAACATGGTAACCAGATTAGTAGCATTAACAGCAGCGTTTATGGTGGCAGCAGGCTTTACTGCCTGTGGCGGAACAGCAGAGGATGATGGCGTCCTAAAGGTAGCTGTGGTAAAACAGATGGATCATCCTTCTTTGGATGAAATCGCAGGAGCGGTAACCGCGCAGCTTGACCAAATCGCAGCTCAGAATAATGTAACGATTGAATATACTGTTTATTCCGGTCAGGGAGACCAGACGGTGCTTATGCAGATTGGGGACCAGGTAGTGGCAGAAGGCGTGGATGCCATTATTCCCATTGCCACACTGGCAGCACAGGTGATGACCGTATGTGCGGAGGATACTCAGACGCCGGTTGTTTATGCTGCAGTTTCTGACCCTGTGGCAGCAGAACTTACCGGAATCCCTTATGTGACCGGAACCAGTGATGCTTTGAATACGGAATATATTTGTGATATGATGATGGCATTGGATGAGGATATTGATAGCGTGGGACTTCTTTATTCTTTATCGGAAGTGAATTCCCAGACTCCTATAGCGGAGGCAAAGGTATATCTTGATGCCAAGGGAATCGCTTTTACGGAAGCTACCGGCAACACTAATGATGAAGTAATTCAGGCAGCAAGTGTGCTGATATCTGATGGTGTGGATGCAATCTTTACACCTACCGACAATATCGTGATGGCTGCGGAATTGGCTATTGCAGGAGAATTCATGGAAGCAGGGATTCCTCATTATACAGGAGCAGATTCCTTCGTACGTAACGGTGCATTTACTACTTGTGGTGTGAATTATACCGACCTCGGAAGCAAGACCGCTGATTATGCATATATTGCAATGACAGAGGGCTTTGACAATCTGGAGGATTACTACAAGATGGACGGCGGAATCATTACCGTGAATACGGAAACTGCAGCGGGTCTGGGAATTGACTACGCAGCATTTAATAATATGGGAGAAGTAGTAGAAGTGATTACTACAGAGGAGTAATGTGAAAAATCCATAAATGCGAGTTTTTTCACATGGCAAATTTGTGCCTGCGAAAGGTGCTCAAGCACCTTTCGCAGGTATCGGAAAGGCAAGGATTTTCGAAATGTTATATATTGCGCAAACCGCATTGGAGCTTGGCTTCGTGTATGCATTGATTCCTATGGCACTTTTCTTAAGCTATAGAGTGCTTGATATTGCAGATTTGACAACGGATGGAGATTTTGTACTAGGGATGGCAGTGTCCGTCTCGCTGGCAGCAGCAGGGCATCCCTTTCTGGCGCTTCCGGCGGCAATGATTGCCGGGGCACTGGCCGGCTTTGTAACCGCCTTTTTACAGACAAGATTGGGAGTACCTTCCATATTGGCAGGTATTGTGACCAACACGGGACTATACACTGTAAATCTGATGGTGATGGGCTGGTCCTCCAATGTGAATCTGTTAAAGCAGGAGACTATTTTCTCCCTGTTTCGAGGGACCGGAATCGGTGGTGCGTGGTATGAACTGATTATTGTGGCGGTGATTACCTTACTTGCAGCAGTAATCTTAATATGGTTTTTAAATACCCGTATCGGTTTGTCCATCCGTGCAACCGGAGACAATAAGGATATGGTGCAGGCATCTTCCATCAATCCCGGATTTACCATTTCGCTGGGACTGATGATTGCCAATGCACTGACTGCTCTTTGCGGGGCAGTGGTGGGACAGATGCAGAAGAGTGCAGATATCAACAGCGGTACGGGAATCGTGGTGGTAGGTCTGGCCTGCCTGATTATCGGTGAGACGGTTCTGGGCCGTAAGTCCATTCCCAGAAACGTGTTTGCAGTAATTGTGGGAAGTGTAATATATCGTTTTATCTATGCAATTGTGTTAAAGACCCAGATTGTACCCATTGAATGTCTAAAGCTGGTGACTGCATTCATTGTAGGGCTGGCAATTGCAATGCCTACTATTAAAGGTAGGTATCTGCTGGAAAAACAGAAAGCAGCGGCTAAGCGGAGAAAAGGAGGTCTGAAGTAATGTTAAGATTGGAAAATATCAGTAAGACCTTTAATCCGGGGACTGTCAATGAGAAGAAGGCTTTATCCGGCTTAAACCTTCATGTAAAAAAGGGCGACTTTGTAACCATTATCGGTTCGAACGGTGCAGGAAAGTCCACTCTTTTTAATGCCATTTCCGGAGGGTTTTACGTGGATGAGGGAAGTGTGATTTTGGGCGGCAGAGATATTACTTTTGTGCCGGAATATAAAAGAAGTCAGTCCATCGGACGTCTTTTTCAGGATCCACTGAAAGGGACTGCACCTCATATGACCATTGAGGAAAATCTTGCCCTTGCGTACCTTCGTGCAGATAAAAAGAAGGCTCCCTTAAGCCGTATATCAAAGAAAGATAAAGAGATGTTTCGGGAAAAGCTTTCTCTTCTGGAGATGGGGCTGGAAGACCGTATGACCCAGCCGGTAGGGCTGCTTAGCGGTGGTCAGCGTCAGGCACTTACGCTTCTGATGGCAACCTACGTGATTCCCGATATTTTGCTTCTGGATGAGCACACCGCAGCTTTAGACCCGGGAACAGCAGCTAAAGTACTGGAGCTGACTGAGAGCATTGTGGCAGAGAATGGAATTACCTGTATGATGGTTACCCACAATATGAATCAGGCACTTCAGCTGGGAAATCGTACCTTAATGATGGCGGATGGAAACATTGTGCTGGATATTGAAGGTGAGGAAAGAGCCGGAATGACAGTGACCGATTTGCTTGACCGCTTCAAAAACGGAGCCGGCCATGAAATGAATAACGACAGAATCTTATTGTCCTAGAGCCTCAAAGCAGCCCCGCTTGCCGACCACTGTGTGGGAATACCTCCCCTACGAGCCCCAACTGCGAACTGCTTAAATTTCACAAAATCACGTTCTGCGTTCTATGATTATTCGTGTCTCTGCAAGGTTAGAGCAATTGGCGGATTTGTCCGCATATTAGGCGGATTCTTGGAGGTTCGTATGCGGGCCGGCCGTTTTAGGATAATATCCCTGTGTTGGTAAGCTTAGAGAAAGTGCGTAGAAATTTCCAAAGAAGCGAACTACGTTCCGGTCAATGTCGGGGCGCGTCTTCGACAAAATAAATAGGACTGTCCGTGCTGTGGCAGACGCAGGTAATGGTGTCTGACCATAGACGAACAGTCCTATTTATTTTGCTCGAAGCTCGAACAGACAGTGACTAATCACAGAACGTAGTTCGCCTCTTTGTGAAATTTAAGCAGTTTCGAACAGTTTACCAACACAGGGATATTATCCTAGAAACGGCCGGCTTTCACTTCTAATGTAGAATCCGCCTTATGCGGTACAAATCCACCAATTGTCTAACACGACGTGCAGAGACACGAATGGAACGCAAACGTTGATTTTGGAAATTTCTACGCAGTTCTCGTAAGGGGCTCGTAGGGGAGGTATTCCCACACAGTGGTCGGCAAGCGGGGCTGTGTTTTGGGGCTCCGGACAATAAGCAGTAAAAATTTTATGGTAAATTTGTACAGAATGATGTAGAATGATGGAAATGTAGGTTATGGAGGAAGGCGTGGATAAACAGGAGAAGACACTTGAGAGTGACATAATGAAAAGATGCTTTCGAAAAATATATGAAGTACTGTGGTATTATTTCAATGTGATTATTCTAACGGCTCTTGCGGCAAGTGCTACAGCGTTTATCATAGGTAAATTTATGATTACACCCACATATGAGTCTGTGGCGAAGATTGCTGTCTGGGTAAATGAAGGTGAGAAAGAGGTTCTTTCGGAGGAAGAACTGCGGCTGAATACACAGCTGACCGGAGATTTTGTAGAGCTGGTTTCTTCGAGAAATGTAGTGGAGCAGGTAATTGAGAGCTTTCAGTTAGGGACCAGTTATGAGAAATACATGAAGAAGCTGACGGTGGTTTCTTCGGAAGAGAATCACATAGTGAGTGTTATCGTAAGAGATACAGATTCGGAACTGGCAAAGCAGATGCTGGATGAGATATGTGTGATTGCTGCTGAAGAAATAAAGGAAATCGTGGCAATGGATGTGGTACATGTGATTGATGAAGGTTTGGTGGCAGAAAATCCCGTGGCTCCCGATGTAGGTATGTGGACACTGACCGGCCTTTTGCTTGGTGGCTTTGTATCGGCGGTAATCATTGTGGTTAGAGATTTTCTGGATGAAACCATAAGGTCATCAGAGGATATTGAGAAATATTTGCAGTTGGATACTCTGACTATCATTCCTTTTTCGGAAACGGAGAGCAGAGAAAACGGAGATGGTGAAGAGGTGTAGACGAAATGCAGAAGATAGAGCTTAAGAGAAAAGAGACAGAAGCTGAGCTTACGGAAGCGTATAAGAGACTTCGTACCAATATAGAGTTTATGGGGGAACAGGTTAAGGTGATTGCAGTTACCAGCTGCGAACCCCATGAAGGGAAAAGTACAGTATCCTTTGAGCTGGCGTCTGCATTTGCACAAACGGGGAAAAAGGTGCTTTTTGTTGATGGAGATTTGAGGCAGTCAGAACTTCTTCAGCGCCACCAGAAAGGAAAAATCCGTTTTGGATTAGTACATTATCTGATTGGAAAATATTCCGTGGAAGAGGTAGTATGTGAAACCGACAGCAAGAATCTGTTTATGATATTTGCAGGTCCGGTACCACCTAATCCTACAGAGCTTTTGGGGAACCATAGATTTGCCGAGATGCTTGCAAAGGCAAGGGAGAAGTATGATGTGGTCATTATTGACACACCGCCCCTTGGGAGCGTCATTGATGCGGCGATTGTGGCCGGTAAGTGTGATGGGGCGATTTTGGTAATCGCCGACGGAGAAGTACGATACCCACTGGCACAGAAGATAAAAGAGCAGCTGGAGAAGGCGGGAACCCGTATTTTAGGCTGCGTACTTAATAAAGCCGGCTGATGATAGAGCATTATAGAAAATTTGGAGGAAGAACATGAATAATAAGACACGAAATATAGTGGCATATATTCTTTTGGGCGTTGCCGCAGTGTGTGCGATAGTGCTGATAATTAATGCGGTGTGTAACCGGAGCGCAGAGAATGAAGTAGACAGTATGAAAGAGAGTTTCGTTGTAGAGCTTACCCCGGAACCGATTGTGGAAACCGCGACTCCAAAACCGGAGGACACGGAAGCACCTACTGCCACCCCGGGGCCTACGGAAGATCCTTTCCTTAGTCTGGAGGGGTATGATGTGCCGGCCAGAGTAATTGATTTTGAAGGATTAAAGGAAACGGCACCTGACGTATATGCATGGTTGCTTGTACCGGGAACAGATATTGATTATCCCATTGTACAGCACCCGGAGGAGCCGGAGTATTATCTGCGACGTACCCCGGAGGGGAAGGATGCAACGGCTGGCAGCATCTTTACAGAGATGTACAACAATACGGAGTGGACGGATAATAACACAATTATCTATGGACATAATATGAGAAACGGCAGCATGTTTGCTACCTTGCATAATTTTGAGGAGCAGGAATTTTTTGAGGAGAACCAATTTATATATATTTATTCACCGGACAATACCGTACGTGTGTATCAGGTATTCGGTGCTTATGAGTTTGGTGATATGCATTTAACACTGACTTACGGAATGAATACGGAAGAAGGTTACGGAGAATTCCTGAGCGGTTTGGGCGAGCTGGTGAATGAGGGGAATCTGTTCCGTGAGGATGTAGAAGTAACCACGGAAGATACTATTATCACCTTGTCTACCTGCGTAAGGGGAAAAGATTATAATAGATTTTTGGTATCTGCTAAATTGGTAGCCATGGGAACCATGGAGTAGGAAAAGGGTGATGCTATGGGATATATAGATGTGCATTCTCACATTTTGCCCGGACTTGATGACGGTTCCCGGTCCATTGAGCAGTCTGTAGAGATGCTTCGAATTGCATGGGAAGAAGGAATTACGAAGATTATCGCTACGCCTCACAATATGCCGGGAAAGGGATGTCCCACAATAGAAGTCCTGGAAGAGCGTCTTATACAGCTGAGGACTGTAGCGGAAAACGCAGGGATTGATATAGAACTTTATCTGGGAACGGAATATTATTATCGAGAAGAGGTAAGTGAGATTCTGGAGCGTGAAGATGCAGTTACTATGGCTGGCTCAGAGTATGTGCTTTTGGAATTCAATCCCTTAGAAGAGAGATCCTATATTCTTAACGCGGTTCGTGATGTGTATAGCCTGGGTTATAACCCGGTAATTGCTCATGTGGAACGCTACGAGCAGCTGATGAAAAAGAAAGAAGATATTGCTGCTTTAAAGAATATGGGAGCCTTGATACAAGTGAATGCATCTTCTGTAATAGGCGATAACGGTTATCGTTGCAAGAGGGATGTTAAGAAGCTTTTGAAAGAACATCTTGTGGACTTTGTTGCTACAGACGCACATTCCGCCGGGCATAGAGCACCCAGAATGGAGAAGTGTGCGGCTTATTTGTACAAAAGATATGGGCAGGAATACGCAGAAGCCCTTTTATTTAAAAATGCGGAGAAATATTTTTTTTAGAGTAGAAAACCTCCGAAGAGTTTGTTGTTACAAATTCTTCGGAGGTTTTTATCATGTACGAGGATTGTAAATCAGCATTGTTCTGTGTTTAACAGTTTGCACACCGGTACATTGAATATTTCAGAAAAAAATATCAGTTCAAAATCGGGGACAACCCGGTCACCGGTTTCGATTCTGCTGATTGCTTTCTGGTTCAAGTTAAGTCCCGCTAATTGGAGCTTGCCGGCAAGCTGTTCCTGAGATAATCCGGCAGCTTCACGTAGCAGTTTGATATTCCTGCCGGAGGCGTTACATTTGCCGTCAGTGTGTTTATATAGTTTCATATTGCAACGCCTCCTTTATAACAAAAAAATATCCCAAAGATGAGTATTAACTCGTTGACATTATCATATTCTTGTGCTTATAATTATCCCAATGATGACTAAAATATGAAAATACAGTTAAATATTAATATGTCTATCAATATATCCAAGGAGAAAGGTAGTTATTATGGATACTCAGTATAGTTCACATGACAGTGACGAAATCGAAATTGATTTACGGGAGATTTTCTTGGTGCTTATGCATTTTGCATGGGCAATTATTATTTCTGCAATTATTGTGGGAACGGCCGCTTTTTCAGTGAGCAAATTTGTGATTACACCGATTTATGAATCAACTACCCGAATTGTAATTTTGACAAAGAGCACAAACGAAACCTCTATAACTTACTCTGACATGCAGTTGGGAACGCAGCTGACGAAGGACTATGCGGAACTGATTACATCCAGATATGTAGTGGAACAAGTAATTGAGAAGTTTCAGTTGGATATCACATATGACAATTTTGTAGAAAAGATTAGTGTGAATACACCTTCGGATACAAGAATCATTGATATTACTATGAGGGACGAAAATCCGGAGCTGGCAAAACAGATGGTGGACGAGCTCCGTTCAATTTCTGCAAAGCGTATTGAGGAAGTAATGGATGTGGATGCAGTGAATGTGGTAGATGAAGGATATGTAGCTACGGAGCCTTCGGATCCCAGTGTTTTAAAATGGACTGCCATCGGAGTTCTTTTAGGTGGATTCATGTCAGTAGGTGTGGTTCTGCTTCGTTTTTTATTGGATGATACAATCAAGTCCTCTGAAGATGTGGAAAAATATCTTAATTTGAGCACGTTAGCACTGATTCCCATTGCTGTTGAAGAGGAAAGTCGTGGTGGTAGAAAACATCATGCTTCTAAAAAAAATGAAGAGGCACATCGTGCTGCTATCGAAGCGGTTTTGGCAGAACAAAACGGAGAGAACGAAGAGACAGAAGAGGCGTAGATATCCATGCAGAAGATTGAACTTAGGAAGAAAGATTTAGATTACAGAACCAGAGAAGCATATAAGAATCTCCGTACGAATGTGGAATTCTCGGGAGATGATATAAAGATGATAGCGGTAACCAGTTGTACTCCCAATGAAGGAAAAAGTAGTGTGTCATTTGAATTGGCTTCCTCCTTCGCACAGACAGGAAAGCGTGTACTTCTTGTTGATGCAGATTTGCGTAAGTCTGTGCTTTTGCAGAGACATCAAAAGGGTAAGGTACGCTTGGGGCTGGTACACTATTTGGTGGGAAAGTATCCATTGGATGAGGTCATCTGCGAGACGGGTAATAAGAATTTATTTATGATTTTTGCAGGACCGGTACCACCCAATCCGGCGGAGCTTCTGGGAAATAAAAGATTTGGAGAGATGGTTAAGAAGGTAAGAGAAGAATATGACATAGTTATTATCGATACACCACCTCTAGGAAGCGTTATCGATAGTGCCATCGTGGCAAAGCAGGTGGATGGAGTAATTCTGGTTGTGGCAAATGGTGAGATTAGTTATCGGTTTGCGCAGAAGGTAAAGGAACAGCTGGATAAGGCAGGAAGCAGAATTCTGGGCTGTGTGCTTAACAAGGTAAATATGTCCAAGAGTGGGAAGTATGGATACTATGGTAAATACTATGGCAAGTACTATGGACAGTATTACGGAAACTATTAGGAGAGTCTATGAATCCGGAAGATTTAGAATACGACTATTATGAAAAGTTTCCCAGTCCTGCAACACGGGAAAAGAGGAAACGTAAGAGACGCAGAATCATTATCCGTATTGCATCATGGATGCTGGTGGTGATTCTTGTCATAGTAGTACTAGGGGCGGGAGGTGCTGTCTATATGGCGAGCCGCGGAGGACAGCAACTTCAGCAGAGAACAGAAGGGAATACTCCAAACTTGGAGAATGAGGTAGATGTGGCTTTGCAGCCATTAAATGATGTTCCGGAGGAGACCCCTACTATAAAGCCTGTAGAATGGCAGGCAGATTGGGTGCAGTACGGTGATGTGGTTTATGACTATAACGAGAACATTATGACATTCCTTTTTATGGGAATAGATAAGGATGGAGAAGTGGAGCTTACGGATAAACCGGCAGATGGCGGACAATCCGATGCGATGTTTCTTGTGGTGGTAAATCCGGATACAGAGCAGATTGATTTGATAGGTATCAATAGGGATACTATGGTGGACATTTACTGCTATGGGTATGAAGTCAATGGAGAGACACCTGTTGTGGAGGCACAGCTGACAACACAGTTTGGCTTCGGTGATGGAGGTACAGTCAGCGCGGAATATACAAAGGAAGCAGTGTCTGCACTTTTTTACAGTCTTCCCATCAATGGATATGTATCGATAGGCTATGATGCAATACCTATAATCAATGATGCGGTAGGCGGTGTGGATGTAGAATGCCTGACAGACCTTACATACAGGATGGAGGACTGGGAAATCGGGACGCAGCTTCATCTGGAAGGTGAAGATGCACTTAAGTATGTTCGATTGAGGGATGTAACAGTGTTTGAAAGTGCCAGAGGAAGACTTGCCCGTCAAAAGCAATATATGAGCGCGTTTATCAACAAAGTGATTTCAGCAACGAAGGAAGATATTACAGTGCCGGTTACCTTATATCAAAAGGTCAGCGAATATATGACCACAGACATTACTGCAGAGCAAATAGTCTATTTGACGAGCCGATTGATGAATTACAATTTTGGAGATATCTACACTTTGGAAGGTGAGACTCTGCAGGGGGAGCGATTCGAAGAATTTTATCCCGATTACAATAAGCTAAAGGAACTGATGTTGCAGGTTTTCTATGAGCCTGTGAAAGTTAATTAGAATATGTACCAGTTGACACACGCCATTCGGGGTAGCGCACCTGCGGTGCTTTCTCGCTACTGCGTAGCTAAGATTGCTCATGAACGCGGCGTGTTCTTCATCAACCGATGTATATGCATCATTGTGCAAGCACAAATGCATATACATCAGTTGATGAGTCAACTGAAAATGGTATCACATACAAACTAAGGAAAGGAGGAGATAACGATGAAGAAAAGAATTCTTGCTCTTGTTGCTGCTGCAACATTAGTAATGGGCATGACAATGAGCGTTGCAGCTGCTGGCAGCTCTTCAAGCTCAAGTGTAGTTGCAAATCAGGTAGTTGTTACTACCCCTACCGCATCTACCGGTACTCAGACAATCGGTGAGTCTACAGTAGATTACTTTGCTGAGACTACTACCGTAACTACTTCTGTAGCGGGTGCGACCATTACTGAGGCGTCTATGGATACTGTATCTGCGGCTGTAACTGAGGCTAACAAGCTTTATGGTGAAAACTCTTTTGTTGCATCTGTAGTAGAGTTAAATGTTCCTGCCGGAACAGGTGCTGCTGAGTTCACCCTTGGCTGCCCTAATGTATGGAAGGGACAGACTGTAACCATTTTACATCAGAAGGCTGATGGAACTTGGGAGCAGATCACTCCTAGCAAGGTTGGTAACAACTACGTTACCTTCACCCTCACCTCTTACTCACCTGTTGCTATCGTAATCGATGCATCTAAGGCGCCTAAGACCGGTGATCCTATGACCGCTGTTGCTGTTATGGGTATGGTAAGCTTAGCTGGTGCTGGCTTATTAAAAAAACGCGCTTAATCGCGTTTCAAAAAAACTGACAAAGATTCCGAGGGAGGAGCCCCGAGAATCTTGCTTGCGCAGGCAAGCAATTAAACCTGCAGGTTTAATTGGAAATATGATAAGTATCAGAAACATAAACATCCTTGTAAGTAAAATTAATAAACAGATTCCCTCAAAATCTGTGTGGTTCTGAGAAAATATCATAATCCGGTATGTGGTATCACTCCGGGGAACTGTATGGTTCCCCGGGCTATGTAAAGAAGAAAACAGACAAAAGAAAGTGAGATACAAATGCAGCAAAAACCCGTCACCAATCTGGCGAAAATCTTAATAACGACATGGAATACCATGCTGTTTGCCATGGTGTGGGTGATGGTTTACAACAATCGCACCTTTGATTCCTATAAGTTGTGTGGTGCACTTTTATCCATTCTAATATGGTGTATTATATATATTTCTTTCTGTAGGCTGTATAAGGCCTTCCGTATCGCCTCCTGTGCTATCGGGGAGACGGTATTTTCTCAAATGTTATCCTTTGGATTTGCAGACCTCATCCTGTACGTAGAGTGCTGCTTAATTGACAATGAATATGTGAATGTATTTCCGGGGCTGGGTGCGGCTGCATTGCAAATAGTGGGAACCTCTATTTGCGTACTTGTGGCAAAGCGCTACTTTATGACCCATATGAAACCGAAAAAAACCCTACTTGCGTATGGAAAACATATAGAACTGACTGAGGTGGAGAACTTCTGTAAAAGACTCCTGAAAAAATATGAACATCTCTTTGAAATCAGTGGATATATCTGTGAGACAGAGCATCTGGCGACTTTGGAGAGGGCACTGGAGGATGTAGAAGATATCATCTGCTACGAGATGTCCATGGATCAGCGATATAAGCTGATTGAAATCGCCATCAGTAGATTTAAAAATATCTATTTTACACCGAGACTAGGCGACATCGTACTGCAAGGCTGTAGCAATAAGAACCTGCTGGATACACCGCTGATGAAGTATGAGTACAACTACATGAAAAAGTCCGGCTACTTCTCGAAGAGAGCCTTGGACATGGTGCTGTCTGTGGTGCTGGTAGTACTTACCTCACCGATTATGCTACTTACTGCTATCGCCATCAAAATCGAAGATGGCGGTCCGGTATTCTTTAAACAAAGGCGATGTACCAAGGATGCGGCAGAGTTCGATATCCTAAAATTCCGCAGCATGATTGTAGATGCAGAGAAGCATGGTGTAACGCCATGTAAAGAGGGCGACCCTCGTATCACCAAGGTGGGTAAAATCATCCGCGCCACACGTATCGACGAACTGCCTCAGATACTCAATATCTTAAAGGGAGATATGAGCTTCGTTGGCCCGAGACCGGAGCGTATCGAGCATGTGCAGCAGTATACCAAGGAACTGCCGGAGTTTACCTACCGGATGCGCGTAAAGGGTGGGCTGACAGGCTATGCCCAGATCTATGGTAAATATAATACCTCGGCTTATGACAAGCTGAGATTGGATTTAATGTATATTGAAAATATGTCGCTGATTCAGGATTTGAAGCTTCTAGTGCTGACGGTGAGGACTGTGTTTACACCAGAGAGTACGGAGGGGTTTGAGGAGGAGAAGAGTGACGAGATGAAGGAATTGACGGCGAAGAAGGTAAGTTAAATGTAATGAAGAAAGTGTTGTTTTTAGTTAATCGTGATTTTGTACTTTACAACTTCCGTGTAGAGTTGGTTGAAAGACTGATAAAGGATGGATATGAGGTGTATATCTGTCTGCCCTATGGAGAGAAAGTAGATATCATGGTGGAAATGGGATGTAAGTTTATCCCGGTGAAAATCGACAAGCGAGGTACCAATCCCATCCGTGATATGAAGCTGATTCACTCTTATCACAAGATATTCAAGGAAGTGAAGCCGGACATCATCCTGAGCTACACTACGAAATGTGTAATATACTCCGGAATTCTTGCTGGGATGATGAAGATACCTTATCTTACCAACGTATCGGGGCTTGGTACGGCAGTAGAATACGAAAGTGCTTTACAGAAGCTGATGATATTCTTATACAAGTGGTCTGTAAAGAAAGCAAAATGTGTATTCTTCCAGAATCAGGAGAATCTGGAATTCTTCCAAAAGCACAAAATGTATGATGGTAACTACCGATTAATCCCGGGCTCCGGTGTGAATCTGGAGAAGTGGAGTTTGGTGGAGTACCCGGATGATGCGAATGGCGTGGAATTCCTCTTTATCGCACGTGTCATCAAGGAAAAGGGAATCGAAGAGTTTCTAGCGGTTGCAAAAGCAATCAAGAGTGAATATCCAAACAGTACATTTTGCATCCTCGGGCCTTGTGACGGGGAGTATCAGGATGTACTGAAAGAGTATGAAGAACAGGGAATCATAAAGTATGAAGGTATGGTACAGGATACCCAACCTTACATAAAGAATGCGCATTGCACTATACACCCATCCTTCTATCCAGAAGGAATCTCTAATGTGTGTCTGGAAAGTGCAGCATGCGGAAGACCTGTAATCACCACAGACCGTGCAGGATGCAGAGAAACGGTGGATGATGGTGTTACAGGATTTTTATTTGAACAAAGAAATACGGAGCAGTTGATTGAGACTGTGAAAAAGTTTATGAATATGCCTAATGAAGAGCGTGCAAAGCTTGGAATGAACGGCCATGAAAAGGTGGAGCGAGAGTTTGATAGGAAACTTGTGGTTGAGGCGTATGTGGAAGAGATTGAGAGTTAGGAATGGATTATAAGAAGCTGATTAAGAATCGAAATATTCGAATTAAAATAATGCAGTTACTCAGTTTTGTGCCTGATGAATGGATGGTGAGACTACAGTATCGGATCAAATTAGGGAGGAAACTTAATCTAAAAAATCCACAACGATATACTGAAAAGTTGCAGTGGTATAAATTATACTATAGGAACCCTCTTATGGCCAAATGTTCAGATAAATATGAGGTAAGAGACTATGTGAGGGAATGTGGATTAGAGTCGATTCTTAATGATTTGTATGGAATATATGAAAAACCCGATGAGATTGATTTTGACGCACTTCCTAATCAATTTGTTATAAAAGATACACTTGGTGGTGGTGGGAATTCCGTGATTATTGTAACGGATAAGGCTACTATGAATAAAACGGACGTTATGAACAAACTGGAACAATGGGTTTCGGAGCCGATTAATAAGAAACACCCTGGGCGTGAATGGGTGTATGATGGAAAAAAACATCGGATTATTATTGAAAAGATGTTAATGGTGGATGAAGGAGCAGATTTGCCTGATTATAAGTTTTTTTGCTTTGGCGGGCAAGTGCATTGTCTATATCATATGAGAAATTATACATTTAACCATGCCAATGGAGAAATGGGTTTCTTTGACAAAGACTTTAACTTGTTACCAGTGAGAAGGAACGATTTTAAGAATATTGATATTCAACCGAAAAAACCTATGAATTATGAGAAGATGGTGGGATATGCGGAATTACTGAGTGCAAAATTTCCACATGCCAGGGTGGATATGTATGATTTAGAAGGAAAGATTGTTTTTGGAGAAATAACCTTTTTCAATGCCAGTGGATATTGTTCTTTTGAACCAGATGAGTTTGATTATAATCTAGGAGAAGCGTTTAAAAGCACGAAGTTTTGTGGTTTGTAAAGGTGTTAGGTAAGTTGCGCATGAAAAAAATTTCGATAATGATGTCAACATATAATGGTGAAAAGTTTTTAGGCGAACAGATAGAGTCAATCCTAAATCAACAGGATGTTGAAACAAGCCTTTTTATACGTGATGATGGCTCAACGGATGGAACGATTGCTATAATTGAATTTTTTCAAACAAAATATCCTCAGAGGATTTGCTTGTTTAAAGGAAAAAATGTGGGTTACAGAAAAAGTTTTCTGAAACTATTGGAAGTTGTGGGTGATGCGGAATTCTATGGTTTTGCGGATCAAGATGATGTGTGGATGTCTCAAAAAAGCATCAATGCAATACAGTGTATTGAAAGGGAAAATGCATTACTGTATGCTTCAGGTGTGATATTGACAGATGGTGAATTGCATGTTATCGGAAGGCAAGATATTTCGAATATGTCGAATTCAATAGAAAGCTATTTTTCTAGAAGCAGATTAGCAGGGTGCACATTTGTATTCCCAGAGCAACTAAAAAGGATTGTAGAACAATTCTCAAATCTTGATTTTGATGATGCGACGATGCCAGACCATGATTTTGTTGTGGGAAGTTGTGCTTTTGCATGTGGAAAAGTTTTTTTAGATAACAATTCCTATATTTATCACCGTAGGCATAAAACAAGTGTTACTAATGGTGGAATGGGAATAAGTAAGCGCATCAGAAGCGAGTATAAATACGTCTTTCATAGAAAAAATATAAAGTTGGAGATGGCCAAAATGCTTCTGGAAAAATGTGAGATGCACTTAAGAGAGGAAAACAAAGGCTTTTTGCAGAGTGTAGTAGAGTATAAAATATCCTTTACCAAAAGATTAAAGCTGTTCAGTAATCCGAAGTTGACTAGCAATATGTTTATATGTGATTTAGAACAGAGAATTAAGATTATTTTATCGAATTATTAGAGATGTGGTGTTAGGGAATGAGTGCTTTAGTTGGTATTGTAACGTATAATCCGGAAGCGCGTTTTAATAAATGCATTGAAGCTGCGACAAAACAAGGCGTCGAGGTTTTAGTTGTAGATAATGGTTCAAGAAATATTGAAGAAATTGAACGTGTATGCAAGACTTTTAGCAATGTTACAGTAGTTACAAATAGGGAAAATAAGGGGATAGCTGCAGCACTAAATCAGATTTTTCAATATGCAAAAGAGAAACAATATGAATGGGTATTAACGTTGGATCAAGATACTATAGTTCCAGAAAGGATAGTAAGCAGATATCTCGGTGCAATCACTGATGTAGGAGATGTTTCTGTGTTATGTCCTCGAATTTATGATTGTTATAGTAAAAGAATGCTCATGGATGAACATGAAAAGAAGTATGTAGAGGTAGAACGTTGTATAACGAGCGCATCTTTTACGTCTGTTGACGTGTGGGAGAAGGTAGGAGGGTTTGATGAATACCTGTTTATTGATGAGGTGGATCATGATTTTTGTTGGCGAATTAGGACTAGTGATTTCAGGATTATATTAGTGAGTAATATTGTTGTGGAACACCAGATTGGACAGACAGATATCTATGAGTTATTTGGTATAAAGATATATGTGCGCAATCATTCTGCCTTTCGGAAATATTATATTGTGAGAAATATGATATATCTATATAAAAAACAAAATAGAAAGTTAACAATAAGCGCAATTATGCATGCGATTGCGTTTATGCTGAAAACAGTAATATTTGAGGCTGAGCGATTTGAGAAAATGAGAGCTTGTGTTAAAGGGTTATATGATGGAGTGATAACCCAAGATACGGTGACTAAGCAGTGAGGATTATAGAATGCAATGGATTTTATTAGGAATGCTTCTTATCTTAACATATGGTATTTACTATTTTGAGGGAAAGGATGTGGCTTCGCCTACATTTATTACCGCAGTGGTTTTCTCTGTAAGTAGTTTTTTCTTTGCTATTAATGCAAACAGATGGAATCGTGAGTTAGAGTTCCAAACAATACTTATAATAATTGGAGCGGTTCTGGTATTTTTTGTAGGTGGAAGGATACGTGTGATATGGAGTACAAACAGAGAAATAGAGTATAGTGGAAATGTGTATTATAATTTGCCCAAGTGGGTTCTTCTGACTTTTTTTGGTTTTAATTTAGGTGTTTCGTTGCTAATATATATACGAATGTCTCAGATTTTAGCAAACGTTGGTACTTCACAATACGCATTAATGGCATTAAGGACAGCATTGAATAGTGGGGGCTATTCATGGGGAATGGGTATTTCTGTCCTTAGAGAGAGTTCGTATGCAA
>JAFUKH010000078.1 GCA_017467845.1 Lachnospiraceae bacterium
AAAATGAGCATCTGTGATTTCTGGGAGAAATACCCATCCGGATATACGGTTACAGGAATGGACAGTGACTTAGTGAATTGTACCATGTGGCTTTGGTCACCCAGTGCAACGCCTATGGATTTCAGACACTATGCAGACAGAGGCTACAATCAGGTATGTTATGAAGGCTACGATTATAAAGGTGCGGAGCCGGTGGGCATTGCCTGTACCAATACCTGTGCTCTGGAATTTGGTGCAGATATGATTGCGGGAGATGAGGAGATAGAGGTATTTGCCCAGAATACCAATAATCCGCTGAGATATGTGGCAACGCCAAAGGAGTATCATAGACTAAAGGCCTTTGGATATTGGTCTCTTCCAAGCCATGAAACGGAGATGGAGAAGTGGCTGGAGGACCAGCTGGAAAAGGCATTTACCTTCTATCAGCAGGAAGTAGAGCAGCGTGGCTGGTATGGAATGTTCAACTATGGCGATTTCATGCATACCTATGATGAGGAGCGTCACAATTGGCGTTACGATATCGGTGGCTATGCATGGGATAATACGGAACTGGTACCTACTCTTTGGCTGTGGCTTTATTTTATGCGTACCGGTAGAGCGGATGTATTCCGTTTGGCGGAAAAGCTTTCCAGACATGCTTCGGAAGTGGATGTGTATCATATGGGCAGATATAAGGGACTGGGCTCCAGACATAATGTCAGACATTGGGGCTGTCCATGTAAGGAGGCCCGTATCGCCATGGCTTCCCACCACAGGTATTTCTATTATCTTACCGGTGACAGAAGACTGGAGGATATCTTTGAGGAACTGAAGGATAATGAGAGGAGCTTCTTAAATAAGGATCCGTTAGGAGATTTCTATGATAAGGATAAGATGACATATCCAAGTCATGCCCGCAGTGGTCCGGATTGGTCATCCCTTTGCTCTAACTGGATGACAGAGTGGGAGCGTCACTTAGATGATACCTATCGTAAGAAGATTGAAGTGGGCATACAGGATCTTAAAAATGCACCTTTAAAACTGGTGTCAGGACCTGACTTTGAGTTTGACCCGGAGAGTTGTCATTTACATTATATCGGCGAGAGAACTACAGGAGGAACCCATTTGCAGATTTGTATGGGAGCTCCACAGGTATGGCTGGAGATGGCGGACTTACTTGAGGATGAAGAGTGGAAGCGGATGCTGGCAGATTACGGCAGGTTCTATTATCTGCCCAAGGAAGAGCAGCAGGCAGAAAGTAACGGTCTTATCGGTAATCGTGAGTTTTCTCTTCCGTTTCTTGCATCCGGCATAGCAGCTTATGGCGCATGGTACCACAAAAGTGATGTGGAGGCTCACAGGGCATGGAGAATCCTGCTTCAGACCATGGTGAAGGAAGGTCAGAACGAGGGCTTCGCCACTATTGAACTAGAGAATCAGGGTGGCAGAAAAGTGCTGAAAGAGATTCCATGGGTAACCACCAACTTTGTGGCGCAGTTTTGCTTAAACAGCATCATGGCACTGGAGTTTATTCGTGACAAGATGCCGGAGACTTTGGAGGAAGCAGAAAAGCTGGTGCAGGGAATTGATGAATGGTTCTTTAGGAAATGTTAGAAAAGGATTGGAGCAATGAATATTAATATGAGTGAAGTGCAGCTGGAGAGGCTTGGCCGTGGTCTTGTGGCAATTCCGGCCAAGAATGGTATCTTCGTTAGCTGGCGATTGTTTGTGCAGGAAGTAGACGGCTATTGTAAGACAGGACTTACCGGTGCAGATTTTGCAGTGTATCGCAACGGAGAGCAGATTGGGATAGTGACGGATTCTACCAACTATCTGGATACCAAAGGAACCGTGCAGGACACCTATCAGGTGGCAGCAGTGGTAAATGGAGAACCGCAGGAGAAATGTCAGCCGGCAGCAGTTTGGGAGAGGGGATATCTGGATATTCCCCTTCAGAAGCCAAAGGGCGGAGTAACGCCCGCAGGGCAGGTTTATGAATACAGTGCCAACGATATGAGCGTGGGTGATGTGGACGGAGACGGCGAGTATGAGTATATCGTAAAGTGGGATCCTTCCAATTCTCATGATGTTTCCCACAAGGGCTACACAGGTAAGTGCTATCTGGACTGCTATAAGTTAGATGGTCAGCTTTTGTGGCGTCTGGATATGGGGGTAAATATCCGTTCCGGTGCACACTATACCCAGTTTATGGTGTATGACTTTAACGGGGACGGCAAAGCTGAAATGGCAGTAAAGACCGCACCCGGAACTAAGATGACTGTTTATAACAGTGACGGAGGTGTGAGGGAAGAGATTTATGTGACCATGCCTAAGGAGGATGTGGCAGCAGGCATAAGCCATGAAGATAATTATGTATGCTCTGCGGAGGATTATTATGATTATATAGTGAAGCTCTTTAGAAATTGGAGAGAGCATCCGGAGGTGGCAAGAGGACAGTGGCCGCAGACTTTGGAAGAATGCTTCGATATTCCTGTGAAGTATGAGTATCCGTTATGCGAGGTTGATGCAAAAGCACTGGCAGATTACTTTATGGATGAATATGCGCCTTCCAGAAGTGCCAAAAACGAACTGAGACAGTTTGAAGGCTTTATTTATGAAGGTCCGGAATACCTGACTATGTTTGCAGGAGACGGCAAGGAGCTACAAACCATTCCTTTCAAGTACGGAAGAGTGGACGATGGATTAATGTGGGGCGATTATGCTATGGCGAGAATTGAGCCCTGCAACCGCGTGGACAGATTTTTGTCCGGTGTGGCCTATCTGGATGGAGAGAGACCGTATCTTATTATCTGCCGCGGATACTATACCAGAACAACTATTGTGGCATATGATTTCTTTGAGAACCGGTTTAGAGAATACTTTTCCATTGACAGTGGATTTGTACCTATGGACAATCCCTTTAAGGCTACTTACATACATGATGATGAGGGAACGGATCCGGTATATGGCATCCTTGCAGGACAGGGGAATCATAGTTTATCCACCGCAGATGTGGATGGGGACGGCTGTATGGAGATTATCTATGGGGCAGCAACCATAGACCATGACGGAAGTGTGCTGTATTCCACTCATGATTATCGCCCGGATGGCGTGTATACAAAGCTTGGGCACGGTGATGCTATGCATGTAGCCAAGATTGACCCGGACAGACCGGGACTTCAGATATTCAATGTATTTGAAGGCGGGGCGGCAGTTCCCTATGGTTACGCACTTAGGGACGCAGGAACAGGAGAAGTAATCTTTGGAGAGTATGCAACCAAGGATTTGGGAAGATGCATGATTGGTAAAATTGATAAGGAAACCAGGGGCTTGCAGGTGTGGGTAAATGATGTGTATGACTGCAAGGGCAATAAACTGGACGTGCCCATACTTGGTACTAATATGAGTATTCGCTGGGCAGCAGACTTAACAACACAGATTACCGACAGTCCTACTTATCTTGGCACCGTTCAAAGAGGCATTATCAATGACAATATCCATGGTATTATGTTAGAGCCGGAAGGGACAATGACTAATAACGGAACAAAGGGGAATCCGGGACTTGTAGCAGATATTTTTGGAGATTTCCGGGAGGAACTTCTTCTCCGTACGGAGGACAGCAGTGCCATCCGTATCTATATGAATACGGATATTACAGAGCATAAGCTCTTTACACTCATGCATGATTCACAGTATCGCTGTGGTGTGGCATGGCAGAATAATTGCTACAATCAGCCGGTGTATCCAAGCTTCTACTATGGAAGTGATATGGATTTTGGAGATGTTCTGCCGGGATTAAAAGAAGAATAAGAGTGCGAAAAGGAGCTTTTACAGCTCCTTTTCTTTTTGACTGGCGTTTGGTTGCAATGTGAAGTGAAAACAGATATACTTTTTATAGGTTATTTACCGGTCAGAAATATAATGACAGAGGTATGGAAATGAAAAAGAAAAGTTTAATTTTAATAATTATCGGAATTGTAGCGTTATTAATAGCTGTAGTGGAGAGCTGTTGGTATTACGTGCCATATATGGCGAATGAATTTTTATATGTGGAAATGATTATCCAGAATATTATCAAATTCTGTCTGCTTTCTCCGGAAATATCCATTGAGGACGCAACGAAAGTGCTTGGCGCGAACAGCTCAGCAATGCAGGTGATTGTTGCCAATGCATATGGTGTTGCTGTGCTGGCAATTCAGTTTGCCGCCATTGTTACGTTGTTCCAGATGATATTGATTGGTGTGCGTAAGTCGTTTTCTTCTCTGTTTACCAGAAAGGATGAGCATATTTTTGTATTTGGATATAACGAGAAGGTGCAGATTCTTCTAGAGAATAAAAAGAATGAAAGTAAGAGGCGCGCAATCCATCTGGTAACAGATGCCAGTATCAGTAGAAAGCAGATGTTCTCATGGCTTGGGGAAGGAATCTTTTTGCATCGAGGAGATGTGCTTACTGCGGATGAAGAGCAGGCTGTGAAATGGGCCAAGAAGGTTGGTATCGAAAGAGCTGCCGGAATTGTTCTTTTTGAGGAAGATGCATTTAAAAATGTGAAGTGGTTTTATACCTTGAAAAAGATGCCGGCGCTACCGAAGGAAACCAAGTTCCATGTGTATAGCACCAATAAGGACGTGGACAGTTTGTTTGTAGAGGCGGAAAAAAATGTGGAATCTCTGTCAGGTGCAGATTATTTCTTCTTTGATTTGTATGAGATGCGTGTAAGGAAACTGCTTTCTGATGATAAAACCGTCTTACACTCCTACAATAGAAGTCTTCCGGAGGGAAGCTTTCGAAAATATGATGTGCATGTGCTATTGGTGGGCTTTGGTAAGCTTGGAGAAAAATTCCTGACACAGGCCTTGAACATGGCGGTGCTTTCTCCGGACAGCAGAATTGTTTTTGATATTGTGGGAAAGAATATTGCGGAAAGTAAGCTCTATTTTGAAAGCTGTTTTAGTGAAAAATATGTGGAAAGAGATGCAGATTCTATTGCCATAAAAGGTAACGCTGCAGATGGGGAGTTGCTTCTTCGGTTTTACGAGACAGATGTCTGCGGAATAGAATACAGATGTATTGTAAATAGATTGATGAAAGAGATGCCCTTTACATATGCTGCGGTATGTATAGAGCGTGCAGAGCTTGCCATGCGTTGTGCTTTAGAAACTAAGAGGTGTCTACTGAACGGACAGGGAGAAAAAGCTCAAAATGTGCCTGTTGCTACACGAATGGAGATTAACAGCCCGATTATTGAGGCGCTTGGGATGAGTAATGCATATTATAGCAACATTGTTCCTATTTGTTCGGAAAGAGAGGTACTGCGTCTGGACGTAATCTGCGATACGGAGCTGGAAAAGAGATGCCGTGAATTTAATCATATGTATGATTCGATTGTAGAGTCTGTGCCATGGGATAAGAATGATTATATTGAGAAGGCCTTGAAGGCAAGGATCAAGACGGATGTGGCTGATAACTGGGATAAACTGGTCTACTACAAGAAAGAATCTAACCGTAGGTTATATGCTCATAGAGTGGTTAGAGATTGGCTTTCGGAAGGTCATGATGTCAGGGGAGAGAGAGAATTCCTGGTGAGTATGGCCAAGACAGAGCATCGAAGATGGAATTATTACATGGCTCTGGAAGGCTGGGCTTACATAAACGGGAAAAAGGTTGAGCAAAAGAAGCTGACACCGTATCTTTGCGATTGGGAAACCTTGGAAATGGATAATGCGGAAGTCTGTGCTTATGATTTGCTTGCACTGCTTGTGGAGCATGGGGCAGAAGAGGATGAGTGCGCCGAAGCGGAAAAAGAAGTTTTCCCTTAAAAAATCAAAAAACATCGTTGACTTTTAGGAAAAACAGGTCTATACTTGTAGTGAACTAAATGATGATAACTAGAAAGAGTGGAACCGGGTTCCACTCTTTCTTATTGCAAAACATGTTAATTACGGATAAGGAAAGGAAGAGGGCATGTCAAAGAGAGATTCTTATGAAGTAAAGACCGAAGAACTGCTTGGACCTATCACAGAGAAGTATGGCGTAGAGATTTACGACGTAGAATATGTGAAGGAAGGCAGCGATTTTTACTTGAGAGCCTATATTGATAAGGAAGGCGGCGTGAACATCATCGATTGCGAGAATGTAAGTCGTGCACTGTCCGATGTACTGGATGAGAAGGATTTTATCGATGATGCTTATATCTTGGAGGTAAGCAGTCCGGGGCTTGGCAGAACACTGAAGAAGGACAGACATCTTGAAAAGAGTATCGGTGAGGATGTGGAGATTAAACTCTACAAGCCGGTGGACAAGGTGAAGGAGTTTGAAGGTACCCTTCTTTCCTTTGATGCAGAGAAGATTACCATCGATATGGATGGAGAAGAAAAGAGCTTTTTAAGAAGTGACATCGCAGTTATTAAATTAGCAATTGATTTTTAAGATGCAGCGAAAGGCGCAAATGGAGGAATTGAGAGAATGAACAAAGAATTAATGGAAGCATTGGACATCCTGGAAAAAGAGAAGGAGATTAGCAAAGAAACCTTATTCGAAGCAATCGAGAACTCTTTAATTACCGCATGTAAGAATCATTTCGGTAAGGCAGACAATGTAAGAGTGGAAATCAATCGTGAGACCTGCGATTTTCTTTGCTACGCAGAGAAGGAAGTTGTAGGGACCGCAGAAGAGGTGGAAGACGATTTATTACAGATTACTCTGGAAGATGCCAAGGCTGTATCTAAGAAGGCTAAGGTTGGCGATATTTTAAATGTAGAAATCAAATCCAAGGAATTCGGACGTATCGCTACCCAGAATGCGAAGAACGTAATCTTACAGAAGATTCGTGAAGAGGAAAGAAGTGTAATCTACAATCAGTACTTTGAGAAAGAAAAGGATGTTGTTACCGGTGTAATTCAGCGTGAAATCGGTAAGAACTATAGTGTAAACTTAGGTAAGGCGGATGCAATGCTGAATGAAGCAGAGCAGGTAAAGGGCGAGAAGTTCAAGCCCACCGAGAGAATTAAGGTATACATCTTAGAAGTAAAGAACACTCCTAAGGGACCTCGTATCAATGTAAGCCGTACTCATCCGGAGCTTGTTAAGAGATTGTTCGAGGCAGAGGTTACCGAGATTAAGGACGGTACCGTAGAAATCATGAGCATTGCCCGTGAGGCAGGAAGCAGAACCAAAATTGCGGTATGGAGTAACAATCCTAACGTAGATGCGGTTGGTGCTTGTGTAGGTTTAAACGGTGCAAGAGTTAATGCAATCGTAGAAGAGCTTCGTGGCGAGAAGATTGATATTGTTAACTGGGATGAGAACCCTGGTAACTTAATCCAGAATGCATTATCTCCTGCAAAGATTGTTGCAGTATTTGCTGATCCGGATGAGAAGACTGCAAAGGTTGTTGTACCGGATTATCAATTATCATTAGCAATCGGTAAGGAAGGTCAGAATGCAAGACTTGCAGCAAGACTTACCGGATACAAGATTGATATTAAGTCAGAGACTCAGGCGAAGGATGCTCCGGGATTCCGTTATGAGGATTACATGGATGATGAAGACTACGCAGATGAGGATTATGAAGAAGTAGAGAATGTGTAATAGCATGAACCAAGCAGAAATGGTCAAAACAGACGTTGAATGCTTCCATTCATGAGACTGTTTTGTTGCTTTTTCGAGTTTGGTTTAATACAGAGATGGAGGTTTCTACATTGAAGAAAATACCCTTGAGGCAGTGCATCGGCTGCGGTGAAATGAAGAGCAAAAAGGAAATGATGCGAGTGGTAAAAACTGCAGAAGGAGAGATTTGTCTGGATTTAACAGGCAAGAAAAATGGAAGAGGCGCATATCTTTGTAGTCAGAAAGAATGTCTGGAGAAAGCCGGAAAGAATAAAGGTCTGGAGCGCTCCTTTAAGATGAGCATACCTGCTGAGGTATATGAGTCCCTCCGCAGAGAATTTGAGGAGGAATATGCGAAGTAAGGTATTATCATTACTCGGTTTAGCTAACCGGGGACATAATTTAGTGAGCGGTGAATATCAGACGGAGAACGCTGTGAAGACAGGTGATGCAATGCTTGTTATCGTGGCGGAGGATGCGTCAGCAAACACCAAGAAGTTATTTACCGATAAATGTTCGTTTTATGAAGTACCGGTCTATATATTCGGCACTAAGGAATCGTTAGGCCGCGCAATCGGCAAAGACTTCAGGTCTTCGTTGGCAGTATGCGATGCTGGTTTGGCGCAGGCAGTGGAAAAGGCAATTTCACAGGAAACGTCAGGCGCATAGGAATGGAGGTAATAGGCATGGCAAAAATTAAAGTACATGAGTTAGCAAAAGAAATAGATAAGCCAAGTAAAGAGGTTCTTACCTTTTTACAGGAAAAAGGAATTGAAGCAAAGGCAGCCCAGAGCTCTGTAGATGATGATGCAGCAGATATGGTGCGCAAAGCTTTTGGAAAAAAAGGAGAACCACAGTTGACGGAAGAAAAGAAAACCACAGCTCCTGAAGTAGTAGCACAGGAGGCAAAGAAAGAGGAGGCAGAGGCTCCTAAGAAAAAGAAAAAAATTATTTTTGTAAGTAATCCCCAGAATTCAAAGATGCCGGGTCAGAAGCCTGCACATAACGGCAATCAGCAGGGGAATAGAAATAATCAGCAGGGTAACAGACCGGCAAATGGTTATAATAATAACAATAACCAGAAGCCTGCAGCACCTGTACGTCCTATTAAGCCACTTACTCCACCATCTCCTACACCAAGTGTACAGATGGTACCTTTTAAGCCGGAAGCAAAGCCAAAGGCACAGCCGGTAGCAGAAGCAAAGCCGGCACAAGCACCTGTAGAGCAGGCAATGCCCAAGAGTGCTGCTCCTGAGAGAACAGAGCGTCCTGAGAGAACAGAGCGTCCGGAGAGAAGCGAACGCCCGGAAAGAGGCGAACGTCAGGATCGTGGCGAGCGCAGACCGCAGGGCGGATATAACCGTGATGGTCAGAGACCACAGGGGGGATATAACCGCGACGGTCAGGGCCAGAGACAGGGCGGCTTTAATCGTGACGGTCAGAGACCACAGGGAGACAGAAACGGTATGCAGGGCAGACCGGGACAGTTTGCCGGTAATGGTGAGCGTCGTGGTAACGGCGGTCCTAACCGTGATGGTCAGAGACCATTTAATAAGGATGGCGGTCGTGAAGGCGGCAGACCGGGACAGAATGATAAGTTCAGAGGCGGTCAGCAGGGCAAGAACAGCTTTGCAGCAGAAGCACCTATGACCGGTAATGAGAAGCATCGTGAGGAAGAAAAGAGACGTATTTCTCAGGAGAAGGACAACAAGAGAAATAAGAAGGACTACATCTATGAAGAGGATGATAGTGCTTTAAAGAATAAGCCGGGACGCTTCATTAAGCCGGAGAAGAAGAAGGAAGAGGTAGTGGAAGAGACCATTAAGGTTATTGTTCTTCCGGAGACTATCACCATCAAAGAGCTGGCTGAAAAGATGAAGATGCAGCCTGCTGTAATCATTAAGAAGCTGTTCATGGAAGGCAAGATTGTGACCATGAATCAGGAAATCTCTTACGAGGATGCAGAGAATATTGCCATGGAATATGAAATTCTCTGTGAGAAAGAGGTTAAGGTTGACGTTATTGAAGAACTGTTAAAAGAGAACGAGGAGGCAGAAGAAGATTTACAAGAAAGACCTCCTGTAGTCTGTGTAATGGGTCATGTTGACCATGGTAAGACATCCTTACTTGATGCAATTCGTAAGACCAATGTTACCGATAAGGAAGCAGGTGGTATTACCCAGCATATCGGTGCTTATACCGTTAAGATTAATGGTAAGAAGATTACCTTCTTAGATACTCCGGGTCATGAGGCATTTACCGCAATGCGTATGCGTGGTGCAAATTCTACCGATATCGCAATTTTAGTAGTTGCGGCAGACGACGGTGTTAAGCCTCAGACAATTGAAGCAATTAACCATGCGAAGGCTGCAGGGATTGAAATCATTGTTGCAGTTAACAAGATTGATAAGCCTGCTGCAAATGTGGAGAAGGTTAAGCAGGAATTAACCGAGTATGAATTAGTTGCAGAGGATTGGGGCGGTAGTACCGTATTTGCACCGGTATCTGCAAAGTCCGGCGAAGGTATTGAGAACTTGCTTGAAATGGTTCTTCTTACTGCGGATGTATTAGAGCTTAAGGCGAATCCAAACAGAAAGGCAAGAGGTCTTGTAATTGAAGCTGAGCTGGATAAGGGACGTGGTCCTGTAGCAACCGTACTTGTACAGAAGGGTACTCTTCATGTAGGAGATTTCATTTCTGCAGGTGCTGCACATGGTAAGGTTCGTGCTATGATTGATGACAAGGGAAGAAGAGTGAAAGAGGCAAAGCCTTCTACTCCTGTAGAAATCTTAGGTCTTTCCGATGTTCCAAGTGCAGGTGAAGTATTCCTTGCTCATGACAGTGATAAGACTGCAAAAACTTACGCTGAGACATATACCGCTCAGAATAAGGAGAAGAAGCTGGAAGAGACCAAGTCCAAGATGTCTCTGGATGACTTATTCTCTCAGATTCAGGAAGGCAATTTAAAGGAACTGAACCTTATCGTTAAGGCAGACGTTCAGGGTAGTGTGGAGGCTGTGAAGCAGTCCTTACTCAAGCTTTCCAACGAGGAAGTTGTGGTTAAGTGTATCCACGGTGGTGTTGGTGCCATTTCTGAGTCCGATGTAACCTTAGCAAGTGCATCCAATGCAATTATTATCGGCTTTAACGTTCGTCCGGATGCTACTGCAAAGGCTACCGCAGAGCGTGAAGGCGTAGATGTAAGATTATATAGAGTTATTTATCAGGCAATCGAGGATATTGAGGCTGCTATGAAGGGTATGCTGGATCCTGTTTATGAGGAGAAGATTATCGGTCATGCAGAGGTTCGTCAGATCTTCAAGGCTTCACAGATTGGTAATATTGCCGGTTCTTATGTCATGGACGGTATCTTCCAGAGAGGCTGTAAGATTCGTATTACCAGAGAAGGTAACCAGATTTACGAAGGTGAGCTGAAGTCTCTTAAGAGATTTAAGGATGATGTTAAGGAAGTTAAGACCGGATTTGAGTGTGGTCTTGTATTTGAAGGATTTGACCAGATGCAGGAGCTTGATATGGTAGAAGCTTACATCATGGTTGAAGTTCCCAGAAAGTAAAAATCGAATTATCCATATATGCCAGATAAAAAGAGAATCATCCATAGACGCAAGATGATTCTCTGGGCAAATTTGTGCTTGTGGAAGATTTGGAGAGTTAGAATGCGAAAAAACAGTATTAAGAATACCCGTGTAAATGGGGAAGTTCAGAAAGTTCTTGCAGAAGTGATTCGCGGGGAGATTAAAGACCCGCGTATCAGTCCTCTCACCAGTGTTGTGGCTGTAGAGGTGGCTCCTGATTTGAAGAGCTGCAAGGCATATATCAGTGTACTTGGCGGCGAAGAAGCCAGAAAAGAAACCTATCAGGGACTTAAAAGTGCGGAAGGGTTTATCAAGTCACAGCTTGCAAAGAAAATTAATCTTCGTAATACACCCAGTATTACATTTATCATGGATCAGTCCATTGAATACGGCGTAAATATGTCTAAGAAGATTAATGATGTGATTGCGGAGCAGGGAACTTTAGAAGACGAAGAGTAAAGAAATGCCTCGCATTATGCGGGGCTTTTCCTTTGAATGGAGGAAAAGGAATGAACATATTACAGGAATGTAGTGGTGCAAAGCGTATTGGTATCAGCGGACATATCAGACCGGATGGAGACTGTGTAGGCTCCTGCCTTGCTCTTTGCAGCTTTTTAAGAAAGCAGATGCCGGAAGCTGCGGTAACTGTCTTTTTAGAGAATCCACCGGAAACCTTTAAGAACTTGGTGGGATTTGAGGAAATTTCAAGTGACTTTAACGTGCAGGAACCCATGGATGTGTTCTTTGCACTGGATTGTAGTGAAGACCGTCTGGGCGGGGCGCAACCCATCTATGAAAAGGCGGCGAAAAAAATTAATATTGATCATCATATCAGTAACAAGGGGTGTGGTGATATAAGCCTGGTAGTGCCGGAGGCAAGTGCTACGGCAGAGGTTCTTTATGATCTTTTAGTACAGGGGGGTATCGATACAGAGATTGCAGAGGCTTTATATGTGGGAATTATCCATGACTGCGGTGTATTCCAGTATTCCAATACTTCTCCAAGGACCTTGGAAATCGGGGCCAAGTTAATTCAGTTTGGCTTCAATTTTCCCAAGATTATTGAGGAGACCTTCTATCAGAAAACTTATCTTCAGACCCAGATTATGGGACGTGCACTTATGGAGAGCATTCGTTTTATGGATGGTAGCTGTATTGTAAGCTGCGTGGATAAGAAGGAAATGGAATTCTACAATGTGACCAGCAAGGATATGGATGGCATTGTAAATCAGCTGAGAAACATTAAGGGAGTTCACTGCGCTATCTTTATGTACCAGACGGATGTTTTGGAATATAAAGTAAGCATGCGTTCCGATGAGCTTGTGAACGTGGCGGAAGTGGCTTCTTACTTTGGAGGTGGAGGACATATGCGCGCAGCCGGCTGTACCATGAAGGGAACCTTCCATGATTGTGTAAATAATCTTTCGTTCCATATTGAGAAGCAGATGAAGGAAAATAAGGATGTATAACGGTATTATTAACATTTATAAAGAAAAAGGTTTTACTTCTCATGATGTGGTAGCCAAGATGCGTGGTATCTGTAAGCAGAAGAAAATCGGACATACAGGAACCTTGGACCCGGATGCAACCGGAGTATTGCCGGTATGTCTGGGAAGCGGCACCAAGCTTTGTGATATGCTGACCGACAAGGATAAGGAATATGTGGCAGAGTTGCTTTTGGGTAAGGAAACAGATACTCAGGATGTGACAGGTCAGGTGCTGAAGGAAAGTAGTGTAAACTGTACCGAGGAAGAGGTTCGTCAGGTGATTATGAGCTTTGTAGGGGACTATATGCAGATTCCACCAATGTATTCCGCACTTAAGGTAGACGGTAAGAAGCTTTATGAACTGGCAAGAGCCGGGAAAGAGGTAGAGCGAGCTGCAAGACCTGTGAAAATACTGGACATTGAGATTCTGGAAGTAAATCTTCCGGTGGTGAAGATGCGTGTAGAATGTTCTAAGGGTACTTATATTCGAACCTTGTGTCATGATATCGGGCAAAAATTAGGCTGTGGGGGAACCATGCAGAGTTTAAAGAGAACGAAAGTGGGGATCTTTAAGCTGGAGGATGCCATTACTTTGGCAGAGCTGGAGAAGCTTCGTGATGAGGATAGAATCGGTGATAAGCTTTATGTGGTAGATAGTATCTTCGAAGAGTGTCCGGCTCTTCATGCTAAGGAGGACACCATCAGGCTCCTTGAAAACGGCAATTCTTTTTATCCTAACCAGATGGAAGAGAAGAAGACATACCCTTCAGGAGAATGGGTGAGGGTATACGGTAAGGAAAGATTCTTCGGAATCTACGCGTATGACAGTGAGACACGTCGGTATAAGCCGGTAAAAATGTTTTTATAATAAGGAAACCAAATGATTATTATTTCAGATACTTTAGACTTTAAACTGAATAGTCGTTCGGCAGTGGCAATCGGGAAGTTTGACGGAGTTCATTTAGGGCATAGAGAACTGATGCAGACTCTGATGGAGAAAAAGGAAGAGGGGCTTATGACCTGTGTTTTTACCTTTGACCCCTCACCGGCAGTACTCTTTGGAATGTCGGACGGAAAGGAACTGACCACGAAAGCAGAGAAGCGCAAGATTTTTGAAGAAATGGGAATTGATGTACTGGTGGAGTTTCCCTTAAGCACAGCCTCCGCAGCTATTCCCGCGGAGGATTTTGTGAAGGATTATCTGGTGGAGAGACTGCGTGCAAAGTGGATTGTGGCAGGGGAAGATGTTTCCTTTGGTGCCAAGGGTACCGGAAATGCAGCACTCTTAAATCAGATGGCAGAGACTTGTGATTTTTCAGTAACTACTATCTCAAAAATTGCTGTTGATGGAAGAGAAATCAGTTCTTCCTATATCAGGGAACTGGTGGAATCAGGAGAGATGGAAAAGGCGAAGAAGTTTTTGGGAACGCCTTATTCTATCAGTGGAGAAGTGTCTCACGGCAAGAAGCTGGGACGTACCATTGGTATGCCCACCATTAATGTTCTTCCGGGAGAGGATAAGCTCCTGCCGCCTAAGGGAGTATATTATTCCAGTGTGGTTTATAACGGAGTCATTTATAAAGCAATCAGTAATGTGGGATACAAGCCTACTGTTACAGATGAGAAAATAATGGGTGTGGAATCCTTCCTTTTTGATTATGAGGGGGATTTATATGGAAAAGAAGTGACTATACTGCTTCATGCTTTTAAAAGACCGGAGATGAAATTTGACAGCGTAGAGGCTTTAAAGGAGCAGATGCATCTGGACAAGCTGGAAGGCGCGAAGTATTTACCAAATTGACATATTCTATGGCATTTGTATTTTTGTTGCACTCGTCTTGACATATATATGTCAAATTGCTATAATCTTTTTGTAATAAATTTGTAACAAATGAGGTTAGCGAATGAAACGAATTGGATTAAGACTTGTGGGGGCGGGATTATCCATAGTGTTACTCATGGATCCAATGGTGGTCAACGCATCTACCATGTCCGTACGTAATGTGCTTGGTCAGGCGGGTGTAGCCACGCTCATGGAAGAGGAATTAACAAATGAAGAATATATGGAAGTTGCCGAAGCTGCACAGGGTGCTTCCTGGGGATATACTAATTTAGGAATTGCCAATGTATCATCCGGCAATTTAAACATCCGTACCGATTCATCCAAGAATGCGAAGTTGGTGGGTAAGTTGCCCAAGGATGCTGCTTGTGAAGTAATCGAGATTACCGAAGATGGATGGGCACATATTTCATCCGGTAACGTGGAAGGATATGTAAGTGCAGAGTATTTGCTTGTTGGACCGGAGGCAAAATTACGCGCCAACGAACTGATAAAGACGGTAGTTAAGGCAGCTACAGACGGTCTTCGTGTGAGGGAAGAGGCTAGTGTGGACAGTTCGGTGATTACCCAGATTGCACAGGGGGAGGAACTGGAATATATTGAGACTCTGGAAGGCTGGTACAAGATTTCTATTGATGGTCAGGAGGGATATGTTTCTTCTGAATATTCAGAAGTCGAGACCAAGCTGGATACTGCGATTACCATGACCGAGCTTTTATACGGAGAAGGCGTATCCGATGTTCGTGTAGAATTGTGTGAATATGCAAAGCAGTTTGTGGGCAATCCTTATGTATGGGGCGGAACAAGCCTTACAAAGGGTGCAGACTGTTCCGGATTTGTTCTTTCTGTATTTAAGAAGTTCGGTGTAAAGCTTTCACATCATTCCGGAACTCAGGCCAAGGAAGGAACCAAAATCAGTGCATCGGAATTACAGGCAGGTGATTTGGTATTCTATGGCAACAGCAAGGGAACAATCAATCATGTGGCTATTTATATCGGCGGTGGTCAGGTTATTCACGCCAGCAGCCCGAAAACCGGTATCAAAATCAGTCAGTACAAGTACCGTACTCCGGTGAAGTATGTACGAGTATTACAGGACTAAAATAAACTTAATAAAATTAAATTTTTCTATTTACATTTTCTTTGGAATGTGTTATTATACCACAGTATGAGTTCAGCCGATGCTCAGTCTCGGGACACTCCGACCCATGACTTAGTGTCAGGCGATAATTAAAGAAAATGGAGGATTAACACATGATTTCTAAAGAGAAGAAGACAGCTATTATTGAGCAGTACGGTAGATTCCCTGGAGACACCGGTTCACCAGAGGTTCAGATTGCAGTTTTATCTGCAAGAATCGCAGAGCTTACCGAGCACTTAAAGGCTAATCCTAAGGATCATCACAGCCGTCGTGGTATGTACATGATGGTTGGTCAGAGACGTGGTCTTTTAGATTACTTAAAGAGAACTGACTTAAATAAGTATCGTGAACTTATCGAAAAGTTAGGCATCAGAAGATAATAGTAAATGAAGAAGGCGGAAGAAACCGAATATTCGGCTTCTTGCGCCTTTGTTTTAGTTGAAAACGCAACCTTCGGAATGGAGCAAATTCGAGACCGCTGAAAAGCATATATGGTGTGTTTTTCAGTAGTTTCGAAAGAACACATTCCGTTTGGAATAAATATACGCCGGTATCCCGGCAGAATGGAGACAATATGTACAATAGTTTTACTATGGAACTTGCAGGCCGTACTCTGAGAGTTGATGTAAACAGAGTAGGTAAACAGGCAAATGGTTGTGCATTCATGCAGTATGGTGATACTACCGTACTTTGTACCGCAACCGCATCAGAGAAGCCAAGAGAAGGTATCGATTTCTTCCCTCTCAGCGTTGAGTATGAGGAGAAATTATATGCAGTAGGTAAAATCCCGGGTGGTTTCAATAAGAGAGAAGGAAAGGCAAGTGAGAATGCGATTCTTACCAGCCGTGTTATCGACAGACCGATGCGTCCTTTATTCCCGAAGGATTACAGAAATGATGTTACCTTAAATACTATGGTAATGAGTGTTGACCCGGCATGCCGTCCTGAAATCGTTGCTATGCTTGGTGCTTCTATTGCAACCTGTATTTCAGATATTCCTTTTGATGGCCCTTGTGCTATGACCCAGGTAGGTATGATTGATGGAGAGTTCGTTATCAATCCTAGCCAGGAGCAGTGGAAGAACGGTGACTTAAATCTTACCGTAGCTTCTACCAAGGAAAAGGTTATCATGATTGAAGCAGGTGCTAACGAGATTCCTGAAGCAAAGATGATTGAAGCAATTTATCTTGCTCATGACGTTAACCAGACTATCATCGAGTTCATCGACAAGATTGTTGCTGAAGTTGGTAAGAAGAAACATGAGTATACCAGCTGTGCTATTCCAGCAGAATTATTCGAGGAGATGAAGAAAATCGTTACTCCTGAAGAGATGGAAGAGGCAGTATTTACTGATGAGAAGCAGGTACGTGAGGAGAATATCCGCGTAATCACTGCTAAGTTAGAAGAGGCATTTGCTGAGAACGAGGAGTGGCTTGCAATTCTTGGCGAAGCAATTTATCAGTATGAGAAGAAGACTGTTCGTAAGATGATTTTAAAGGATCACAAGCGTCCGGATGGTCGTGAGATTACCCAGATTCGTCCTCTTGCAGCAGAGGTTGATTTAATCCCTAGAGTACACGGTAGTGCAATGTTCACTCGTGGACAGACTCAGATCTGTAACGTATGTACGTTAGCTCCTTTATCTGAGCAGCAGAAAATCGATGGCTTAGATGAGAATGAAGTAAGCAAGAGATATATGCATCATTACAACTTCCCTTCCTACTCTGTAGGTGAGACTAAGCCTTCCAGAGGTCCGGGACGTCGTGAAATCGGTCATGGTGCATTAGCTGAGAGAGCATTAATTCCTGTACTTCCAAGCGAAGAGGAATTCCCATATGCAATTCGTACCGTATCTGAGACCTTCGAGTCTAACGGTTCTACCTCTATGGCTTCTACCTGTGCATCTTGTATGTCACTTATGGCTGCAGGTGTTCCGATTAAGAAGATGGTAGCCGGTATTTCCTGTGGTCTTGTTACCGGTGATGCAGATGAAGATTTCGTATTATTAACCGATATCCAGGGTCTTGAAGACTTCTTCGGAGATATGGACTTCAAGGTAACCGGTACTACCGATGGTATTACTGCAATCCAGATGGATATTAAGATTCATGGTTTAACCAGACCTATCGTAGAGGGTGCTATTGCAAGATGTCGTGAGGCAAGATTATTCATCATGGATAATTGTATGAAGCCTGCGATCGCTGCTCCTCGTGCAGAAGTAGGTCCTTACGCTCCTAAGATTGTATCTATCCAGATTGATCCAGAGAAGATTGGTGAGGTAGTTGGTCAGCGTGGTAAGACCATTAATGAAATCATCGCTCGTACCGGCGTTAAGATTGACATTACTGATGATGGTAATGTATCTGTATGCGGAACCGACAAGGATATGATGGATAAGGCAGTAGAGATGATTAAGATTATCACTACTGAGTTTGAGGAAGGCCAGATTTTCAAGGGTAAGGTTGTAAGCATTAAGGAATTCGGTGCATTCATCGAGTTTGCTCCCGGAAAAGAAGGAATGGTTCACATTTCTAAGATTGCTAAGGAAAGAATCAATCATGTAGAAGATGTTCTTACCTTAGGTGACAACGTTACTGTTGTATGTCTTGGAAAGGACAAGATGGGCAGAATCAGCTTCTCTATGAAGGATGTAGCTCAGAACTAATAGGTTATTCAAGGACTGTCAGTAATGGCAGTCCTTTTATTTTACTGTTTTTTTATAGTTTTTTAGAAACAGAATATTGTATTTGCTTGCGGAAGTCGGTATTCTTTATTGGAAACAATTAATAAAGCAGGATGGAGATTACTATGAGAGAAAAATTTGCAAGATTTATGATGGGAAGATACGGTAACGACAGATTGAATCAGTCGCTTATGATTCTGGCATTGGTGCTGCTGGTGCTTTCCTGGTTTACCACAGATGCCTTTTATATGGTGGCACTTCTGATTATGATTTACGCTTATTACCGGATGTTTTCCAGAGACATTTATAAAAGAACTGCTGAGAATCAGAAATATCTACAGTGGGAATATAAGATGAAAGGAAAGCTTAACAAGAAAAAGAAGGAGCTTTCACAGTTAAAGACACATCACATTTACAAGTGTCCCAACTGTAAACAGAAAATTCGTGTACCGAGAGGCAGAGGTAAAATCGCCATTTCCTGTAGAAAATGTGGAACCGAGTTTATCAAAAAGAGCTAGGTATGGAGTTTTAAATGTTTGGATATGTTATAGTAAACAAGGCTGAATTAAAGTTCAAAGAATATGATGTATACCGTTCTTATTATTGCGGACTTTGTCACTGCCTAAGAGATAAATACGGCTTAAAGGGCAGTGCCACACTGAGCTATGATATGACCTTTTTGTTGATGCTTTTGACAGCATTATATGAGCCGGAAGAGGTATGTGCAAAGTGTAATTGTGTATTACATCCTTTTGAAAAACAGCAGTACCGTACCAGCGTAATGGGAGAGTATGTGGCAGATATGAATGTGCTGCTAACCTATTTAAAGTGTCTGGACGATTGGGAGGATGATAAAAAGCTTCATCGCCTGATGTTCAGTAAGCTTCTGGAAGGCAAGACCAAAGATCGTCAGAAGCTGTATATGGACAAGGTGCGAAGGATTCAGATGCTGATGCATACCATTAGTGAAAATGAGAAAAAGAATCTGGACGATGTAGACGCCATGGCCAGCCTGTTTGGACAGGTAATGGGAGAAATCGTAGCCTGCAGAGAGGATGAATGGACCGAGGGGTTAAAGAAGCTCGGCTTTTACTTAGGGGAATTCATTTATGTGATGGATGCCTATGAGGATGTGGAAGAGGACATCAAGAAGGGAAGATACAATCCCTTGAAGAAGAAATATGACCAGCCGGATTTCGAGGAAAGCTGTAGAACGGTTCTTACCATGATGATGGCAGAATGTTGCCGGGAATTCGAAAAGCTACCGATTATTGACCATGCGGATATCTTACGAAATATCCTGTATTCCGGTGTGTGGTGTAAATATGAAGCAATACGAGAGAAAAGAATTAAAGGAATGAATGGAGAAATAAAAGATGAATGATCCTTATCAGGTGCTGGGTGTGCCTCGAAGTGCCACGGAAGAGGAGATTAAAAAGGCATATAAGGCACTCAGTAGAAAATATCATCCGGATGCGAATGTGAATAATCCCAATAAGGATCAGGCAGAGGAGAAATTCAAGGAAATTCAGGCAGCTTATACCCAGATTATGAAGGAAAGAACCGGTGGATATAGCAGCAGTTATGGAGGAAACTCCTATGGCAGTTCCGGTTATGGACAGAGTCAGGGTGGTGGAAGCTATTATGATCCCTTCGGCTTTGGCGGCTTCGGTGGCTTTTATGGTCAGGGAGGCGGTCAGAGTACCGGATACGAGGAGGACTCCTATTTAAGGGCTGCCGGAAATTATATCCGCAACGGATATTATAATCAGGCACGAACCGTGCTGGATAATATGGGGCTGCAGGAACGTAGTGCCAGATGGTATTATTACAGTGCCCTTGCCCATGCCGGAGTGGGGAATAAGATTGCAGGTTTGGAGCATGCAAAGAAAGCGGCATCCATGGAGCCGAATAACTCGGAGTACTACAATCTGGTACGCCAGTTTGAAAGTGGCGGAGAATGGTATCAGCAGAGACAGTCCATGTACGGTTATCCTGTCAGCGGCGGAAGCGATTTGTGTTGTAAGATATGTTTGGCGAACATGTTTTGCAATGTTTGCTGCGGTGGTGGCGGAATATTTTGTTGTTAAAAAGGAATGCCCTTCGCATTTTGATGCGAAAGGCATTCCTTTTTATTCTTCCTCAATATGATTTCTTACTGCAATTCCATTAACTTCGACACTGGAGCCTAAATCAATCACAAGGCACTTTCTACCATTTATTTCCTTTGTTTCGATTAAATCTAAGCGGTCAGGACTAACCTTGATGACCACGTCCGGCGTCTTCACTTCAAAGCTTCTGGTGTTTACCACATTCTCCACCACCATCTGTGCGTTGCTGCCTGCGGCAGCATCGTAGAGCTTGTCAAAATTGTTCAGCTTTTCATTGGCAACACCACTATTCGCTAAGACTCCCTTTACCTCTTCCTTATCCAGGATAAGTGGTGCAGGGTCTTCCTTATGTTCCTCGATAAGCTCTGTAAGCTTTTCATGGATACTGATGACATTTTCGATGGTACAGGTCTCTTCCAAGGTTTCTTCAATGATGGTCTGGAAGCTTTCCTTCTGGTTGCCGGCCGCAAGTGGAAGCGGACAGTCCAGCATCAGAGTTACGAAGTCTTCTTTCAGATTATTGGCATCCTTGGTGTAGTAGAGAAGACTATGTAGGTCGGTGCTTCTGTCATTGAAAGCAGGGAATAAGAAGCCTGTTTCCGGTGGAGCAACTACCCAGTCACGAATGCGGTTTTGGAATGTGTTTTCCACTGCATTGTAGGAAAGTCCCGGTTTTGACAGATTTACCGGACAGATGCTGACCATGATGTATTCATAGATTTCATCAGAGGCATCGTCCATTTCGATACCGTCACTGGTCTTGCCCGGTACGTCATACACATCATGGATAATCAGAATCAGGTAGTTTCCTACGTACTCATAGCTTTCGATGATTTTATCATAGAATTCCTCGAGGAGTGCGTCATCTTTTAATTTACTTTCCTTTAAGCGGTACAGAAATTCCTGAGTGCCGCCTTCTTCCTCAGCCTTTAAGGGGAACTCTAAGTTAATCAGATTCTTTCCAAGACTTCCGGACAAGGTTTTTCTCAGAATCTCAAAATACTTAAACATTTCCTCTTCAGGAAGAGCAAGAAATGCCTCCTTCAGCTCAGTCTTTTTATTCTTTTCCCCATCCACGTAACATCCGCAGATGCGGGTGATGGAGCATTTATTCTGTGTAAATAATTTTTTTATTTCAGCGATTTCGTGCTTTACCATATGTCTGTTCTTCCTTTCGTTATTATAGCTTGTTTTGTTTCATATATGAGTTCTGGGAAAGTATGGTATGTTTTATGAAGGCCCTTGAAAAACGTCGGTCCTTGGCGAGGTATTTTCGAGCCTAGTACCGTTACGATTTTCACGGAACGAGAGTGTGCCTGAATAAGACATACCATACTTTCTCAGAACGGAGTAGGGTCAAAGCTATTCTAGTATAGCTCATTTCTCGTATTTTTTTCAAGTTTTTTGACGATGAGAATCAGTTGCTGTAGGGACGTGCTCTGCACTATACTAAAATATGAAAAAAGGGAATTGTTGGAGGAACATATATGGAACCACTGGTAATTAATGTGGCAGAAGATAAAGAATCAGTTTATGCGCTTCTTGATGAGTTAATGAATGAAAAAAAGAACTTTCAGATTATGATAACCGTCCTTCAGGAAGATAAAGAGAAGAGTGTGGAAGTTACTGCCCAGGAAGCGGAGCCGGCATCCCATGACCTGGAAAAGGATGTAACGGATATGATTCATGACTTGGGAGTGCCTGCTCATATCAAGGGGTATCAGTATCTCAGATGTGCCATCAGTAAGGCAGTAAATGACCCAAGCATGATTGGGGCAATTACTAAGCAGCTGTATCCCGGAATTGCCAGTGAATATGGTACAACTCCCAGCAGGGTGGAACGTGCCATTCGTCATGCCATTGAGGTGGCATGGTCCAGAGGGAAGATGGAGACCTTGGATCAGATGTTCGGCTACACGGTGAACAGTGGAAAGGGGAAACCTACCAACTCAGAATTTATTGCACTGGTGGCAGACCGCATTCGTTTAAAATATCGGAAGAATGTTTTCTAAAAGTGCTTTCAATAAACTGTCCATTGATGTATAATTAAGAGGAGTTAGGTATACTTTTTATACAATGGAGGTTAGCTGTGAAGAAAATTTTATTTGCTGCGTCAGAGGGTGTTCCCTTTATTAAAACAGGCGGTTTGGCAGATGTAGTTGGTTCTCTGCCAAAATGTATTGATTCTCAGTATTTTGATGTAAGAGTGATTATGCCGAAATACGCTTGCATGAAGGAGAACATGAAGGAAAAGATGGAGTATATTACCCATTTTTACATGGACTACAATTGGCAGAATGTGTATGTAGGTGTGTTAGGTGCCAAGGTAGACGGCATTCAGTATTATTTTATTGATAATGAGACCTATTTTTCCGGCATGAAGTGCTATAGCGATGATCCTTTGTGGGAGATTGAGCGTTATGCTTTTTTCTCCAAGGCACTTTTGTCAGCACTCAAGCTTCTGGATTTCAGACCGGATGTGATTCATTGTCATGATTGGCAGACAGGTCTTGTACCTGTATATCTGAAGGAGCGTTTCCAGGGGGATTTATTTTACTGCGGAATTAAGTCTGTAATTACCATTCACAACCTGAAGTTCCAGGGTAAGTGGGATACTAAGACCGTACAGAGTATTACGGGTCTTTCGGAGAGCTTCTTTACCCCGGACAAGTTAGAGGCATATAAGGATGCTAACTTACTTAAGGGCGGTATCGTCTATGCAGACGCCGTTACTACTGTTAGTGATACCTATGCGGAAGAGATTAAGACCGATTTCTACGGGGAAGGCTTAAATGGTTTGCTTCAGGCCAGAAGCGGTGACCTTCGCGGTATCGTAAACGGTATTGATTATGAAGATTTTAATCCGGAGACGGATAAGTATATTGTAAAGCAGTACAACGCTGTGAATTTCCGTAAGGAAAAGGTAAAGAATAAGAGAGCACTTCAGAAGGATTTGGGCTTAAATCAGGACGATAGAAAGATGATGATTGGTATTGTATCACGTCTTACGGATCAGAAGGGCTTTGATTTGATTGCCCATGTAATGGACGAGCTTTGTCAGGATGATGTGCAGATTGTAGTACTCGGAACCGGTGAAGAGAAGTACGAGAATATGTTCCGTCACTTTGATTGGAAGTATGGTGATAAGGTTTCTGCCAATATTTACTATTCCGAAGAGCTTTCTCACAAGATTTATGCAGCATGTGATGCATTCCTGATGCCATCTTTATTTGAGCCTTGCGGACTCAGCCAGCTTATGTCTCTACGCTATGGTACAGTGCCCATTGTTCGTGAGACCGGAGGACTTAAGGATACCGTACAGCCTTACAATGAGTATGAGAGTACCGGTACCGGCTTTAGTTTTACCAATTACAATGCTCATGAGATGCTTAGTACAATCCGCTATGCAGAGCAGATTTATTATGATAAGAAGCGTGAATGGAACAAGATTGTAGACCGCGCAATGGCTGCGGACTTCTCGTGGAACGTTTCCGCTAAGAAATACCAGGAGATGTACGATTGGCTTATTGGCTAAGGTGACATCTAAAGTTAGAAGGAAGTTATGTCTAATAAAAAAAATAATTTTATCCTGCAGGCCGGCATTTTTGCCGCTGCAGGATTTATTAGTAGAATTATCGGAATGATTTACACATTTCCGGTGGCTGCAATTATCGGAAGTGTAGGACTTGGATATTATTCATCGGCGTACAATTACTACAATATTATTTTGTTAATATCCTCCTACAGTATTCCTTCCGCGATTTCCAAGGTAATAGCCCAGAAGCTTTCCTTGAAGGAATATCGCAATGCTCACAAAATGTTTATATGTTCTCTGTGGTATGTATTAGGAGTAGGTGTTTTTGCCAGCTTACTCTTATTTTTTGGTGCAGGTTTATTTGTCGAGGAAACGGTCGTGCCGGTTCTTCGTGTTTTTGCGCCCACAATTTTCCTTTATGGCATTCTAGGGGTTCTCAGAGGCTATTTTCAGGCTCATAAAAGCATGGTGCAGACCAGTGTCAGTCAGGTGCTGGAGCAGATAGCCAACTGTATTGTCAGTATCGGAGCTGCTATTGGACTGATTATGGCAACGGTAGGAACCTTATCCGTTAGCGATGACCCGGCAATGGAGCAGAAGCGTGCCGTTTATGGTGCTATGGGTAGTGCTATGGGTACCGGTGCGGGAGTTTTGGTGGCGCTTGTATTTATGTTTGGAATTTATATATTAAATCGTCCGCTGATTCATAAGAGAATTCGCAAGGACCCCAACACCTATACGGAGTCTTATGGCGAAATTGCATTGACTATCGGCCGTGTAGTAGTACCTTTTATTTTAAGTTCTGCAGCATATAATCTCAGCAGTACGATTAATAATAAGCTTTACACGGATATTTCTATATATCAGAAGGGACTTGAGGAACAGCTTGTATATGCCAATTATGGTATTTTCAGCGGTCAGGGTATGAAGATATCCAATATCCCCATTGCGCTGTCATCTGCCATGGCGGCAGCGATTATCCCTACCATTTCAGAGCTTGTGGCACGCCGGGACATGGGTGGTGCCAGTGAGAAGATTCATCAGGCTATGCAGACCATCATGGTGTTATCCATTCCTTGTGCTGTGGGGCTGTTTGTGCTGGCGGAGCCGGTGATTATGCTTTTATTCCCCACAACGAGTAATTTGGAGTTGTCAGCTAGGGTATTGATGGCACTTTCTGCTTCAGTGATTTTTTATGCGTTGTCCACGCTGACCAACTCTATTTTGCAGGGAATCGGCAGAGTGAATACACCGATTGTAAATGCAGTGATTGCACTTATGATACAGACCGTGGTGCTGATACCTGTGCTGATGTTTACGGAGCTGGATGTGTATGGACTGGTGCTGGCAAGTACCCTTTATTCCGGCATTATGTGTCTGTTGAATCAGATATCCATCCGCAAGACGCTGGGGTATCGTCAGGAAGTGGTGAGAACCTTTATCAAGCCTCTACTGGCATCTGCAGTTATGGGCGTCTGTGCATTTTTAGTGTATAAGGGATTGTATGCGCTGAGCAGCATTAGTGTGCTTTCGCTTCTGATTGCAATGGGGGTTGCAGTTGTTGTTTATTTTGCCTGTCTGATTTTGTTTAAGGGTATGACGGAGAGTGAGCTTCGTGCAATACCCAAGGGCTATCTTATTGTGAGGATAGCCAAAAAATGCAGACTACTTTAGGATAGAACGGAGTTATATTCATGGCATTTGATGGTGTGACAATCGCTGCGGTAGTGAAGGAGCTTAAGGACTACTGCATCGGTGGAAGATTATATAAAATTGCTCAGCCGGAAGCGGATGAGCTACTGTTAACGATTAAAGGAGCACAAGGGCAGAAGAGACTTCTGATTTCAGCGGGAGCCTCTCTTCCGCTGATTTATTTTACAGAGAATAATAAGCCCAGTCCCATGACGGCACCGGGCTTTTGTATGCTTCTTCGTAAGCATCTGCAAAACGGCAGAATCGTGGATGTGAGCCAGCCGGGCCTTGAGCGTATTATTCGTATGGATATCGAGCATCTGGATGAGATGGGGGACCTTTGCAAGAAGACACTGATTATCGAGCTGATGGGAAAGCACAGTAATATTATTTTTTGCAACGAAGAAGGCATTATTTTAGATAGTATCAAGCATGTTTCCAGTCTTGTCAGCAGCGTGCGTGTGGTGCTTCCGGGCAGGGAGTATTTTGTGGCACAGACCCAGGATAAACTTGATCCGCTGACGCCCGATAAAGATGTGTTTATGGCAGAGGTTATGACAAAGCCTCAGCCGGTATTTAAGGCTCTTTATCTAAGCTATACCGGTATCTCGCCCATCTTAGCTCAGGAGGTTTGTTTTAGGGCAGGTGTGGATGGCGAGATGTCTACGGCAGGACTTTCCGTAGAGGAGAAGGAGTGTGTTTATGAGAACTTTTCCAAGGTGATGGAGCAGGTAAAGCAGGGGACATTTGTACCGTGTATTGCTTACACAAAGGGAGACCCGGCGGAGTTTGCGGCACTTCCATTGACAATGTATCAGGGAGCAGGGGATGAAACGAAGGACTATGAGTCTATGTCTGCCTTGCTGGAACATTACTATGCGGAGAAGAATACCATTACCCGTATCCGCCAGAAATCCTCAGATCTTCGCCGAATCGTGCAAACGGCATTGGAGCGTAATGTGAAGAAATATGATTTGCAGATGCGTCAGATGCAGGATACGGAGAAGCGGGAGAAGTATCGTATATATGGGGAACTGATTACCGCTTACGGTTATGGCGTGGAGCCGGGATGCAAGTCTATGGAGGCACTGAATTATTATACCGGTGAGGATGTGACCATTCCTTTGGATCCGGACCTTTCTCCTATTGATAATGCCAAAAAGTATTTTGATAAATATGCTAAGTTAAAGAGAACCTATGAAGCGTTGTCGGAGCTGACAAAGGAAGTTAAAGCAGAGATAGAGCACTTAGAATCCATCAGCAATGCGTTGGATATTGCCCTTGTGGAAGAAGATCTTGTAGAAATCAAAGAAGAGCTTATGGAGAGTGGTTATATTCGCAGAAAGGGCGGCAGCAAAAAGGCCAAGGTTACCAGTAAGCCTTTCCATTACATCAGTAGTGATGGATATCATATTTATGTGGGAAAAAACAATTACCAGAACGAGGAGCTTACCTTTAAATTTGCTACCGGAAATGATTGGTGGTTCCATGCAAAGGGCATGCCGGGTTCACATGTTATTGTAAAGAGTGAGGGCGCCGATATGCTGCCGGATAAGACCTTTGAAGAGGCCGGACGCTTAGCTGCTTACTATTCTAAAGGAAGAGGTCAGGATAAGGTAGAAATTGACTATATCCAGAAAAAGCATGTGAAGAAGCCAAGTGGCGGAAAACCGGGCTTTGTGGTGTACTATACCAATTATTCTTTGATGATAGATTCGGATATTTCCGGATTACAGCAGATGAACTAAAACTTGACGAAGAACCCGGTGTAGATTATAATGTATTAGTTAACTAAGATAGCCGTTTTATGGCTTTGCATATAGGGATAGAGTGTTTAACATTACTTTTGGAGAGAAAAGGTTGAAAGAACCTTTCAACCTACGTATTAGTGCAGTATCACAAGTATGCTTGTGATATGCAGGAAGAGGAAAAATATGATTAAAAGTATGACTGGCTTCGGTAGATGCGAAATTACCGAAAATAATCGTAAATTTACAGTGGAGATGAAATCTGTTAACCATCGTTATTTGGATGTAAATATTAAGATGCCGAAGAAGCTGAACTTTTTTGAATCAGCCATTCGTAATGAACTGAAGAACTTCATTTCCCGTGGTAAGGTGGATGTGTTCATCACTTATGAAGACTTCACTGAGAATAATACCACTATCCGCTACAATAAAGAGGTGGCTGGTGAGTATATGAAGTACTTAAGGCAGATTGCCGAGGATTTCCAGTTGGATGATGATATCCGTGTATCGACATTGTCCCGTTATCCTGAGGTTCTCACTATGGAAGAAGTGACGCTGGATGAAGAGGAGCTTTGGAAGGGACTTCAGAAGGCCATTGTGGGTGCATCTGAGGGCTTTGTACAGACCCGTATTGTGGAAGGTGAGAACTTAAAGGAAGATTTAATCGGTAAGCTTGACCATATGCTGGAGCTGGTAGATTTTATTTCAGAGCGTTCTCCGCAGATTATCAAGGAGTATCGTGAGAAACTGGCAGCGAAGGTGCAGGAAATGATTGGTGATGTACAGGTGGATGAAGCAAGACTTCTGACAGAGGTTACCATCTTTGCAGACAAGTCCTGTGTGGATGAGGAACTGGTAAGACTTCGCAGCCACATTGAGACTACTAAGAAGACTTTGGAGGCAGGCGGAAGTATCGGCAGAAAGTTGGATTTCATAGCTCAGGAGATGAATCGTGAAGCCAATACTACCTTATCTAAGTCCAATGATTTAGAGATTTCCAATTGTGCCATCGAGCTTAAGACCGAAATCGAAAAGGTGAGAGAACAGATTCAAAACATAGAATAGGAGTGTAAATTCAGAGCAATGCAGATTTGAGAAAGCACAACGTGCAAGCTCGCTTGCTAAGGTGGGCTTTTACAAATCTATATGGCGAGCAGCCATATCTGAGCAAAAGGAAAGGCTCGTTAGAGCCGATTTTGCGAAGGTGCTCTGAATAAAGGGATACATGAACAATAAAGGAATATTAACAGTCGTTTCAGGCTTTTCCGGTGCGGGAAAAGGTACTGTGATGAAGAAGTTGATGGAGAATTACGATAATTATGCATTATCCATCTCCATGACTACCAGAGCTCCCAGAACGGGGGAAACTCATGGGAAAGAATATTTTTTCTCTACAAGGGAAGAGTTTGAGCAGAAAATTGAAGCAGGACAGCTTTTAGAGTATGCCTGCTACTGTGACAATTATTACGGAACTCCCAGAGAGTACGTGGAGGAGCAGCTTGCAGCAGGTAAGGATGTTATTTTAGAGATTGAGATTCAGGGTGCACTTAAGATTAAGCAGCAGTGTCCGGATTGTCTGCTTCTCTTTGTCACTCCGCCAAGTGCGAAGGAGCTGGAGAAGAGACTGGTTGGACGCGGTACAGAGACCATGGAGGTTATAAGTAAGCGTCTGTCCAGAGCAACAGAGGAATCAGAAGGCATTGAAGCCTATGATTATATAGTAATTAATGATGATTTAGAGGCTTGCGTGAAGGAGCTTCACAGCATAGTTCAGAATGCGCACAATACTGTAGAGCGCAGGGCAGAATTTATTAAAGAAATCAGAGAAGAACTGAAGCAGTTCTCGAAAGGAGCAAAATAATGTTACATCCATCTTATTCCGATTTAATGAAGGTAGTTAATAGTGAGGTAGAACCCGGCGAAGCACCTGTTGTAAACAGTCGTTATTCTATCGTTATGGCAACCGCTAAGAGAGCAAGACAGATTATTGGTGGAGACGATCCATTGGTTGCAGGCAATATTGATAAGCCTTTATCCCTTGCTGTAGAAGAGCTTAATCAGGGTAAAATCAAGATTTTAAGCGATGAAGAAAACTAGGAAAAATTAGGGGTAGATTTTCTACCCCTTTTTTATGATTTATATTTATGTGGAGAGATTAGATGAAGATTTTGTTTGTTTCCCTTGGATGCGATAAGAATCTGGTAGATACCGAGATGATGCTTGGTAAGCTACTGGATAAAGGATATGAATTTACGGATGATGAGAATCAGGCGGATATCATTGTAGTGAATACCTGTTGCTTTATTGGTGATGCTAAAGAGGAAAGTATTAATACACTTCTTCAGATGGCTGAATTGAAAAAGAGTGGACAGATTAAGGCCCTGGTGGCCGCGGGGTGCCTTGCACAGCGTTATAAAGAAGAAATTCAGCAGGAGATTCCGGAGGTGGATGTAATCATCGGAACCACTGCCATTGAAAGTATTGTGGAGGCTTTGGACGAAGTATTTGAAGGAGAGCAGCATAATCATTATGAGGATTTGAATGCAAAGCCTTTAACCGGAGTAAATCGAGTGGTGACCACCGGTGGTCATTTTGCATATTTGAAGATTGCGGAAGGATGCGACAAGCATTGTACGTATTGTATTATTCCTAAGGTACGCGGGAACTTCAGAAGTGTTCCCATGGAATCTCTGGTAGAGGAAGCAAAGCAGCTTGCGGACAAGGGTGTGAAGGAACTGATTTTAGTAGCACAGGAGACCACCTTGTACGGTAAAGATTTATATGGTGAGAAATCACTTCATAAGCTTCTGCATGAGCTTGCAAAAATTCCGGGGATTTTCTGGATTCGCATTTTGTATTGCTATCCGGAGGAGATTACGGACGAGCTGATTCAGACCATTAAGAATGAACCGAAGGTTGTGAAATATCTGGATATCCCTATTCAGCATGGGGCGGATTCTATTTTGAAGCGTATGGGTAGAAGAACAAATCAAAAACAACTGCGGGATATGATTGAGAAACTTCGCCAGGAGATTCCGGAGATTTGTCTTCGTACCACGTTGATTACCGGTTTCCCCGGAGAGACCCAGGAGGATCATGAGGAACTGTATAATTTCGTAGACGAGATGGAGTTTGACCGTCTTGGAGTCTTCACATACTCTCAGGAAGAGGATACTCCGGCCGCTATGATGGAGGACCAGATTCCGGAGGAAGTAAAGGAGTTTCGCCAGCAGGAGCTAATGGAGCTTCAGCAGGAGATTGCATTTGAGAAGGCGCAGGACATGGTGGGAAGTATTCTGACCGTGATGATTGAAGGAAAGGTGGCTGAGGACGATGTATACGTGGCTAGAACCTATCGTGATGCACCGAATGTGGACGGCTATCTGTTTCTAAACACCACAGCGAATCTTATGACGGGAGACTTGGTAAAAGTACTTGTTACCGATTCTAATGAATATGATTTAGTAGGAGAAATATATCACGATTAAGAGAAAGGGTCTAAAATATGAATTTACCTAACAAATTAACTGTTTTTCGAATGGTTTTAATTGTACCGTTTATCATTTTACTTTTGGGAGGCTTTCATCAGTGGGGCTGGTTTACTGCAGTTTTCGGTGGGATTTTGGAGTATGTGGACTACATTGCACTTGTAATTTTCATCATTGCAAGTCTTACAGACTGGCTGGATGGTTACCTTGCAAGAAAGAATAATTTGGTAACTAATTTTGGAAAGTTTATGGATCCCCTTGCAGATAAGCTGCTTGTATGTGCTGCTTTAATTGCTTTAATCGAGCTGGGACGTATTCCTTCCTGGGTAGTTATTGTGATTATCAGCAGAGAGTTTATTATCAGCGGCTTCCGCTTGGTTGCATCGGATAACGGTGTGGTAATTGCAGCAAGCTATTGGGGTAAGTTTAAGACTACCTTCCAGATGATTATGGTATGCCTTATGATTGCCAATATTCCTGCATTAAATGCAGTTACTACAATTATCATGTGGATTGCACTGATTCTGACAGTAGTTTCCTTGCTGGATTATCTGTTAAAGAATAAGGATGTAATGAAGGACACCAAATAGGAGGTCCAGGATGGAAATGATGAAAAATGCGTTATCTCTTGAAGAGCAGGTTGCAAATTTACTAAAGGAAAAGAATCTGAAAATAACCTGTGCGGAGTCCTGCACCGGAGGTTTAATCTCAGGGAGATTGGTAAATGTATCGGGGATTTCTGATTTTTATGAGGCGGGAATCGTTACCTATGCCAATGCGGCGAAGGAGAGATTTCTGAAGGTTCCGGGGGATATGCTTGAGAAATACGGAGCTGTAAGCAGTCAGGTGGCAGAGGCTATGGCTCGTGGTGCGATTTCGTTTGCAGGAGCGGATGTGAGTATTGCGGTAACCGGAATTGCCGGACCGGGAGGCGGCACACCGGAAAAACCGGTGGGATTGGTATATATGGCGTGCTGCGTAAGGGATGAGGTAACTGTAAGAAAACATAATTTTACCGGTGACAGACAAAGCGTCAGGGAATGTACGGTACAGGAAGCGCTGAAGCTTGTTATTGAGTGCCTTTCTAAATAATGATTGTATTAATTAAATAGTTATGATACAATAAGAGTGTGCTGTAAAGTGCACTCTTATTTCTTTTGGGCATTCGCCCGTTATTTCACTCATCAGTCAGTTGAATATTTAAAGATGTGAGGAGGGATGCCTTTGAGAGAGTTTTTTGGGACTAAATGTCTGATATAAATATTATATCAGCAAAAAGTATAAAAGATGTTGACAAAACCGAACAAATGTTTTATCCTAGAACAAAAGAGAACATTTGTTCCTTGCGGGTGAAGGAGATTAAATATGGAAAGAGATGACAAATTAAAAGCATTGGATGCGGCGATTAGCCAGATTGAGAAGCAGTACGGTAAGGGTGCGGTTATGAAGCTGGGTGACCCGGCGAATCAGATGAATGTTGAGACCATTCCTACCGGTTCTTTAAGCCTTGATATTGCCCTTGGTTTGGGTGGTATTCCCAAGGGACGTATTATTGAAATCTATGGACCGGAGTCCAGTGGTAAGACCACCGTTACATTACATATGATTGCAGAAGTACAGAAGCGTGGCGGCATTGCCGGATTTATTGATGCAGAGCATGCATTAGATCCTGTATATGCTAAGAATATTGGTGTAGATATTGATAATTTATATATTTCGCAGCCGGACTGTGGTGAGCAGGCGTTGGAGATTACCGAGACTATGGTTCGTTCTGGTGCTATTGATATTGTTGTAGTGGACTCCGTTGCAGCACTTGTACCTAAGGCTGAAATCGATGGTGATATGGGAGATGCTCATGTTGGTCTTCAGGCAAGACTTATGTCACAGGCTCTTCGTAAGCTGACTGCAGTTATTAGCAAGTCTAACTGTACAGTAATCTTTATCAACCAGCTTCGTGAGAAGGTAGGTATTATGTTTGGTAATCCGGAGACTACTACCGGTGGTAGAGCGCTGAAGTTCTATTCTTCCGTACGTCTGGATGTAAGACGTATTGAATCATTAAAGCAGGGTGGTGAAGTTATCGGTAACCGTACCCGTGTAAAGGTTGTAAAGAATAAGATTGCACCTCCATTCAAAGAGGCAGAATTTGATATTATGTTTGGTAAGGGAATTTCCGCAGTAGGAGATTTAGTTGATATTGCTGCAAATCTTGATGTAATTGTGAAGTCCGGTGCCTGGTATGCATATCAAGGAACTAAGATTGGACAGGGTAGAGAGAATGCAAAGCAGTACCTGTTAGAGCATCCGGAGGTGGCTGCCGAAGTAGAGAATAAGATTCGTGAGCATTACGGATTAGGTGGCATGGTGGAAGTGCCCGGTGAAGAGTGATGATAGTTACAGAGCTTGTAGAAGTAACAAAAAAACGCAGTAAAGTTTATATTGATCATGAATTCGCCTTTGTTTTGTACAAAGGCGAATTGCGTACATATGGTATTTTTGTTGGGAAAGAAATAAAGGAAGAGTGCTATGCTGAGATTATGGATGAAGTGCTTCCCAAAAGGGCAAAGCTTCGTGCCATGAATCTTCTGATGCAGCGTAGCTATACCCAGACGCAGCTGACATCAAAACTGAAGGACGGATTTTACCCGGAGGAAGTTGTGGAAGAGGCTATTGAATATGTAAAGTCCTTTCATTACATTGATGATGTGCAGTATGCAGTGGATTATCTTACATACCATGAAGGTAATAAATCCCTTAAGAAGATGGAGCAGGACCTTATGGGAAAGGGAATAGGGCGAGAGATTTTCGACAAAGCAGTCTCTATCTGGGAAGAATTGGGCGGTAAATGTAACGAGCAGGAGATGATTAAATCGCTGCTGGTTAAGAAAAAATATCATGAGGATATGGATTTTAAAGAAAAGCAGAAAATCATTGTTTTTCTGCTCCGAAAAGGCTTTTCTATGGATGTGATAAATAAGTCGATGAAAAATGATGCTTTTATATAGACAATTTGCACTACTTTTTCTTGACATAACAGCTGTTTCAGTATAAAATTTAACTGTTGTAAATTGCTTGTTAGAATGTTTATCATTCTATATTAGATATTTGTACAATGATAATTTAATAAGGAGGTCTCCTGTAAGATGGGCTATTATGTAATTACTGCCTTGATTGCAGCTGTGATTTCTATTGTGGCGACTTACTTTGTAACTGTTGCGTATATGAAGAAGTCATCTGCTACTACCATTGGTAACGCAGAAGAGAAAGCAAGAGAAATCATTGATGAGGCTCTTAAGACTGCCGAAACGAAAAAACGTGAAGCTTTACTTGAAGTAAAGGAAGAGTCCATTCGTACTAAGAACGAGTTGGACAAGGAAGTGAAAGAACGTAGAGCAGAAGCTCAGCGTTATGAGCGTAGAGTTCAGCAGAAAGAAGAGAACGTCGATAAGAAAGCAGATGCGATTGAGAAGAAAGAAGCTAGTTTAGCAGCGAAAGAAGAATCTTTGAACAAAATGAAAGAAGAGGTTTCTAAGCTAAACGAACAAAGAGTACAGGAACTGGAAAGAATTTCCGGATTAACCTCTGAACAAGCAAAAGACTACTTATTGAAAATTGTTGAAGACGAAGTGAAACATGAAACGGCTGTCATGATTAAAGAGTATGAGAGTCGTGCGAAGGAAGAAGCAGACAAAAAGGCTAAGGAGTATGTAGTATCTTCTATTCAGAGATGTGCAGCAGATCACGTTTCTGAAACTACTATTTCCGTTGTGCAGCTTCCTAACGATGAGATGAAGGGAAGAATCATTGGTCGTGAAGGTCGAAACATTCGTACCTTGGAAACCATGACAGGTGTAGATTTAATTATCGATGATACACCGGAAGCAGTAATCCTTTCAGGATTTGATCCAATCCGTCGTGAAGTTGCAAGAATTGCGCTGGAAAAGCTGATTGTAGATGGTCGTATCCATCCTGCAAGAATTGAAGAGATGGTTGAGAAAGCGCAGAAAGAAGTTGAAGTAATGATTAAAGAAGAGGGTGAAGCAGCAACTCTCGAGGTTGGTGTACATGGTATTCACCCTGAACTTGTAAGATTACTTGGTAAGATGAAGTTCAGAACCAGCTATGGACAGAACGCATTAAAGCACTCCATTGAAGTGGCTCAGTTATCCGGCTTACTTGCCGCTGAGTTAGGATTGGATGTCAGATTGGCGAAGCGTGCCGGTTTATTACATGATATCGGTAAATCCGTTGACCATGAGATGGAAGGTTCACATATCCAGCTTGGTGTAGAGCTTTGTAGAAAATACAAGGAAAATGCTACTGTAGTTAATGCAGTAGAATCACATCATGGTGACGTGGAACCTACTTCCCTGATTGCATGTATTGTACAAGCTGCTGATACAATTTCTGCTGCAAGACCGGGAGCTAGAAGGGAAACATTAGAAACCTATACTAGCAGACTTAAAAAATTAGAAGAAATAACAAACAATTTCAAAGGTGTAGACAAATCTTTTGCTATTCAGGCAGGTCGTGAAGTTCGAGTAATGGTATTACCGGAGCAGGTATCCGATGCAGATATGGTTCTGCTTGCTCGTGATATTTCTAAGCAGATTGAAGCTGAGTTAGAATATCCGGGTCAGATTAAGGTAAATGTAATCCGTGAATCCCGCGTAACTGATTATGCGAAATAATACCGTGAACAGTTCGACATTGTATTTATGAGAAATGATGAAATCGAGTAGGTTTTTCCTACTCGATTTTTTTATATTTACTATTGCGCAAGAGATAAACTTATAGTATTATATTGGAAATGTATGATTGTATACAATTATCCCAGAGAAAGGCTTGGTTAGTAATATGAAAGCATATCAGGAATTAACAAGAGAAGAACTTTTAGCATTGAAGGAACAATTAGATGCAGCATATGTAGATGCAAAAGGGAAAGGATTAAAGTTAGACATGTCCAGAGGTAAGCCGGGAATTTCACAGCTTACTCTTTCTATGCCTATGTTAGATGTCATCAATAGTCAGTCTGACATGAAGACCGTTCTTGGCAATGATACACGTAATTATGGTGACTTAGATGGTATCGGCGAGTGCAGAAGACTCCTTGCTAACATGATGGGTGTGGAAAAGGATAATGTTGTCATTTGCGGTAATTCCAGCTTGAATATTATGTATGATACAGTTTCACGCTCTATGACAAAGGGTGTGAATGGCTCTACTCCTTGGAGTAAGCTTGATAAAGTGAAGTTTTTATGTCCTGTTCCGGGATATGACAGACACTTTAAGATTACGGAGTATTTCGGAATTGAGATGATAAATATTCCTCTTTTAGAGGATGGCCCGGATATGGATATGGTAGAGCAGTATGTAAACAACGATTCTGCTGTAAAGGGTATCTGGTGTGTACCTAAGTACTCTAATCCTACCGGTATTTCTTATTCCGATGAGGTAGTAAGACGCTTTGCTAATTTAAAGCCGGCGGCTGAGGATTTCCGCATTTATTGGGATAATGCATATTGCATTCATCATTTATATGATGATAAGCAGGATGAGATTTTGAATATCTTGGAAGAGTGTGAGAAAGCGGGCAATCCTAATATGGTTTATATTTTCTCATCTACCTCTAAGGTTAGTTTCCCGGGCTCCGGTGTATCTGCAATCGCTTCTTCTTTGGAAAATATCGACTTTATTGAAAGCCAGATGACGGTGCAGACCATCGGTCACGATAAGATTAATCAGCTTCGTCACGCAAGATATTTTAAGAATATCGACGGTATGAAGGAGCATATGAGAAAGCATGCAGACTTAATGAGACCAAAGTTTGAGGCTGTTTTAGATGTTCTTGAAAAAGAGCTTGGTGGTTTAGGTATTGGTTCCTGGACAAAACCATACGGCGGATATTTCATTTCCTTCGATGCAATGGATGGCTGTGCAAAGGCGATCGTTGCAAAGTGTAAGGAAGCAGGCGTGGTTCTTACCGGTGCAGGTGCAACCTTCCCTTATGGTAAGGATCCTAAGGACAGTAATATTCGTATTGCACCTTCTTTCCCTACTCCGGAGGAGATGGCAATGGCAACAGACCTTTTTGTGCTTTGTGTAAAGCTTGTAAGTGTTGAAAAACTTTTAGAGGCTTAAGAGATGGAAGATTTAATAAGATTAAAAAGAGAATCTGTTTATCAGGGACATTTATTTGAATATTTTCATGATACAATGAAGTTTCCTAATGGTAATACTGCGGTTTGGGATCATATTGAGCATAAGGGAGCTGCTGCGGTGGTTCCGGTGCAGGCTGATGGCACCATTCTGATGGTGAGACAGTATCGTAATTCGGTGGGAAGAGAGACTTTGGAGATTCCGGCAGGCGGTTTGGAGTCCAAGGATGAGCCCACGCTGGATGCGGCACTTCGAGAATTGGAAGAGGAGACCGGGTACAAGGCAGGCAAATCAGAATATCTTATTTCTACCTTGGCTGCACCTGCGTATTGTAGTGAAAAGGTGGATATTTATGTGGCTATGGATTTGATTCCTTCCAGGCAGCATTTGGATGAGAATGAATTCGTAGAGCTGGAAAGCTATACGGTGGATGAACTTTGTGAGATGATATTTGCCGGAGAAATCTGCGATTCTAAGACCGTTGCGGCGATCATGGCTTATGCAAGAAAGTTTCATGTATAAAGTGTGCCGGTGACTTCATATATTGTTGTAAATCCTTCTTCAGGTGGCAATGTATATGGCACAGATGAGTAAAAGTAATGGAGAAAGGGGATACCTTTCTCCTTTTTTGTGGATATTTTTATTTGTGGGAATTGTACTTTCTGCCCTTGTAGGCGACTTAGGTGAGAGCCTGCTCCAAAGTGGGGGAATCGCAGGCATTACCACCGGAGTTTTCAACAAAAAGGGCTTTTTTCTGCATGTGTTGTTTTCAAGGCTTACCTATATGACTGCAGTGATTTTACTTTCTACAACTTCACTGCGCAGGCTCTTTTTAATACTGCAGCCGGCACTATTATCCTTGGGGATGGGAGTTTGGATGGGGGCGGCAATCGGTGAATTCGGGATAAAAGGTATTCTATTGGTGCTTGCAGGATTATTTCCGCATATGCTGTTATATATTTTTATATTACGTTTTTTGATTATCGTATTGTGGGATAGAACTCATTATGATAAGCAGTTTTTCATTGCAATTTTTGTGTTGTTTTTCATGGCAATTATTGGTTGCTTATTAGAAAGTTATGTAAATCCATTGATTGTTGCGAAAATATTAAAAATATTTTAAAATTACATTGCTTTTGGTCAAGGAAAAAAGTATAATATGCATTACCGCTAACAAAATAATGTCGCAGAAGAGAAGGGCAGAGTATGGAACAGGTAGTTGACTCCTTTATAGAATATTTAACAAACATAAAAAAAACATCGGAAAACACTACCATGTCATATCGCAGGGATTTATATAAATGGGCGGCTTATATGGCGCAACTGGGAATCCATGCACCGGAGTCTGTCACGGAAGAACAGCTGAAGGATTATGTGGCATTTTTGGAGGCACAGCAATTTAAAGCAACAACTATTTCCAGAAGTATTGCTTCTTTAAAAGCATTTTATCACTATCTATTCAAAGAGCATCTGGTAAATGATGACATTACGGAGAATATTCGTGCTCCCAAGATTGAGAAAAAAATCCCGGAGATTATTTCCGTAGAGGAAACCATACGTCTTTTAGAGCAACCTTCCGGTGATTCTCCCAAGGAGCTTAGAGACAGAGCGATGTTGGAGCTTTTGTATGCCACCGGAATCAGGGTGTCAGAGTTGGTTTCGCTGAGCCTGAATGATGTGGATATGAAGGCAGGAGTACTGAATTGTAAAGAACGTTCTATTCCGTTTGGAAATAAAGCAAAAAGGGCACTTACTAAGTATATTCAGAATGGAAGAGCGGCGATGCTTGAGGATTATGAGTCAGACGTGCTGTTTGTGAACTGCTCCGGAAGCAGTATGAGCAGACAGGGCTTTTGGAAGCTGATTAAGGGGTATGCCAGAAAGGCAGGAATTGATGCGGAGATTACACCTCATACTCTTCGCCATAGCTTTGCTGCTCATTTGGTAGAGAATGGGGCAGATTTACGCAGCGTTCAGGAGATGATGGGACATTCGGATATTGCTACCACCCAGATTTATGCCAATATGAAAGGCAATCATTTAAGGGAAGTATATAAAAAGGCTCACCCGAGAGGGTAAGCCTTTTTTATAACCCTTCAGAGCCCCCTATTCGCAAAATCGTGGCGTCGCCACTTCCCTTTTGCTCACAAGTGCTTACGTGCTATATGAATTTATGAACACAGCCCTCTACAAGCGAGCTTGCTCAGTCTGTGTTTCATAAATTCGCATGGCTCTGAATAGTTTCCTTTATTTATAATCAGCTAAATCATATAATAGTTTTTCTGTATCGTTCCAGCCAAGGCATGGATCGGTGATGGATTTACCATAGATACCGCCGCCTACTTTTTGGCAACCTTCTTCAATATAGCTTTCAATCATTACACCCTTTACAAGGTTGTGAATATCATTGCTGAGCTTTCTACTGTGCATTACTTCTTTAACAATACGAATCTGCTGTTCAAATTGCTTATTGGAGTTGGAGTGGTTCGCATCAATTACACAGGCAGGATTTACAAGATTCATCTCGCCGTACATCTGGATGAGGCGATTCAAATCCTCGTAATGATAGTTTGGAATATTCTGTCCGTGCTTATTGTTGGCACCGCGAAGTACGGTATGTGCAAGAGGGTTACCGGTAGTATTTACCTCATATCCGCGATAAATGAAGGAATGTGCATGCTGGGCAGCGTAAACAGAGTTCAGCATTACAGAGAAATCGCCACTGGTAGGATTTTTCATTCCGGCAGGAACATCAAAACCGCTTACGGTAAGGCGGTGCTGCTGATCTTCAACGGAACGTGCACCGATTGCTACATAGGAGAGAATATCGGAAACATATCCCCAGTTTTCCGGATAAAGCATTTCATCTGCTGCGGTAAGACCGGATTCGCTCATAGCACGAATGTGCATTTTTCTCATTGCCAGAAGACCAGCAAGGAAGTCAGGCTTTTTCTCAGGATCCGGTTGATGAACCATTCCCTTGTAGCCCTCACCTGTTGTACGGGGCTTATTGGTATAAATACGAGGAACGATGATTAATTTATCCTTTACCTTTTCATTTACCTTTGCAAGACGGTTAATATAATCGCATACGGAATCTTCGTTGTCTGCAGAGCAAGGTCCGATGACAACCAGAAACTTATTGCTTTCTCCGGTAAATACTTTACGAATTTCCTCATCTCTTTCTTTTTTTAACGCTACCAGATTCTCAGGAAGGGCATATTCCTTTCGGATTTCTTCCGGAGTAGGTAGTTTTTGTACAAATTCAAAACTCATTTTTATCCATCCTTATCTATATGTTACTTCACTCACAAAATAATAATCATCCCTTACAGTAGCACAAAGCAAAAGAAATGGCAAGTCTTTATAAATAGGAACGGAGGGAATGGTAGTAAAGTAAAAATTGAAGCAACTGCGTAAAAAGCAGAATATAGAGGTAGGCCTGAATTCCGAAAAGCGGTATGGTCAGATGGATTAAAAAAAGACGGAATATCAGGCTGCTTACATTGATGCAAAAAAGCAGTGGTGTTTTCCCAAGTCCCTGTAAAATGCCGGAGAGTGTAGAGTTTAGGTATAGAAAGGGACTGATAAAGGAGGCTATGCGGATGTAGGTACCTGCAAGCTCATTATCGTAGATTTTGCTGCCGATATATGGACCGCAGGTAAAAAAGAACAGGATACTGAGAATTCCCAGCAGCACACAAAAGGATATATTTTTCTGAATCGCATTTTGGATTTTTTCCTTTTCTCCCCGGGCATGGTACTCTGATACGGAGGGGAGCAACAGTACGGAGATGGAGCCTGTAATGGTGGTTGGGAAGAATAAAAGGGGCATAACCATACCGGTGAAAATGCCGTAGAGACTTAGGGCCTCAGAGCGTGTGTAGCCAAATCTTTCCAGGGTAGTTGGGATTGCTACAGTTTCCATACTCTGCAAAATATTGATAATAATGCGGTTAGAAAGTAGAGGGAAAAGCATGTTTAAAAAAGTAGTGTATGTAATGTCAGAATGGGAACTGATGATATTAACACGGGTTCGGACGCTGTCTGCAAAATGAAATAGGAGTGCAACAATCAGGGAGGCAAATTCACCGAATACCATTCCCAGTACCATGATTACCAGGGGCGGAGTGATTCCCTTTTCGGTTAAGAAATCTACAAGAAGGAATACGGAGCCGATTCGAACAAGCTGTTCCATAATCTGGCATATACAGGGGGGAAAGGTCCTTTTCTTTCCGTAGCAGTAGCCCTTGATGCAACAGTTCAGCGCAGAGGGTAGAATGGACAGAGAGAATGCCTGAAGTAGTGGTTTACACCGGGGCTCTGACAGCCAAAGATTAGAAATTTGTTCCGCAAAGCTATATAGCAAAACAGAGGTAATCAGGGCAATGGGCAGGCATAGGCTTAGTGCAAGGCGGAAGGGTTGTTTACCATTTCCTTTTTGCTCGGCTACAAATTTGGAGATGCAGGTTTGGAAGCAGGCTCCCGTTAAAGAAAAGGTAAGTCCTACAACAGGCATAATCAGGCTGTGAATGCCCATTCCTTCCGCATCAAATACTCTGGATAGATAAATTCGATAGAAGAACCCCATAAAACGACAAATGAGGCCGGCACCTGTAAGTAGGATGGTACCGAAAATAAGTGGATGCTTTTGCACAGAACGCATAGAAAGCCTCCTTATGGAAAGTTATTTTATGTTATGCTTTTCAGAGGATAATTAGAATTTCTTGATAGTGGTAAAAGGATATAATTTGTGCTAGACTAAAATTCAGGAACTGAGAAATTGATTGGAGATTTTTATGAATAAAAAAGTAGTAGTGGGCTTATCCGGAGGGGTGGACTCTTCCGTGGCAGCCTATCTGTTAAAAAAGGAAGGCTATGTGGTCATTGGTGTGACCATGGATACCTGTCAGGAGTTGCCCGGGGAAGATGGCTGGAAAGCCGGGAGCCAGGCGGCAATTGCGGATGCAAAGCGAGTAGCGGAACATTTGGGGATTCCTCATTATGTGGCAGATTTCAAAGCAGAGTTTAAGTGTCATGTGATGGACTATTTTGTAGAGGAGTATCTGAGGGGACGGACCCCTAATCCATGCGTGGTATGTAATCGTTATGTAAAATGGGAGGCGCTGCTTGACTGGGCAAAGGAGATGGGGGCAGACTATATTGCAACCGGTCATTACGCTCGGATTGATAAGTTGGAAAACGGCCGATATGCCATCCGAAATTCTGTTACTGCTATGAAGGACCAGACCTATGCCCTTTATAATCTGACGCAGGAGCAGCTTAGCTTTACCATGATGCCGGTGGGAGCATATACTAAGGATGAGATTCGTAGTATTGCTTCAGAAGCAGGAATTCCGGTGGCAGAGAAGTCTGACAGTCAGGATATCTGCTTTATTCCGGATGATGATTATGTTGGCTTTTTAAACCGCAGAGTGCCTGAAAGGATGCCGGGAGAAGGCAACTTTATCGACAAAGAAGGGAAAGTGCTGGGAAAGCACAAAGGAGTAACCAATTACACCATCGGTCAGCGAAAAGGGCTGGGAATTGCCATGGGGCATCCGGTGTTCGTAACGGAGCTTCGTCCGGAGACCAATGAAGTGGTTATTGGGGAGAATGAGGATGTGTTTACGGATGAGGTAATTTGTGACAGGGTGAACTTTATGTCTATTGTGGATTTGACGGAGCCCAGAAGAGTTCTGGCGAAAATCCGCTATAATCACAAGGGGGATTATTGTACCATTGAGAAAATGGAAGATGGTAGGGTAAAATGCAGCTTTGAAGTACCTGTGCGTGCATCCTCGCCGGGACAGGCAGTGGTATTTTATGATGGTGAATATGTGCTGGGCGGTGGAACTATCGTTAAATAAAAAACTCGTGTAGCGGTTGCTACACGAGTTTTTTGAATTCCGGAAGCCTATTTTCAAAAATAGTATAATACTTAAATCCGCATTCCTTTAAAAGTGCTTCGGCACGGTCAAAGCCGTAAGCAATATTCTCGGTATCGTGGGCATCGGAACCGATGGTGATAATTTCGCCTCCAAGCTCCTTGTAACGCTTTACGATATCGGTACAAGGATGAAGGTCTTTCAGTCCTTTTTTGATTCCGCCGGTATTGATTTCGATACCTTTGCCCTCTTCAATAAGGAGTTTTAAGATAACATCCAGAAGGTCTTGATACTTTGCGTAGGTGTAATTCTCATCTTTATTTGGACCGTAACGAACCACATAGTCCAAGTGACCGTATACATCGAAATTTTTGAATTTCTTAATGTTATCAATAATGGATTGGAAGTATTCGCTGTAAGCTTCTTCTTCGCTGCGTCCTTCATAGAAGGCAGGATAGTAAGGGTCTTTGCCGTTACAGATATGAGAGGATGCAATAACAAAGTCGAAATCATAATTTTTAATCAGAACCGCATGTCTGCGCATCAACTGGGGCTGCATGCCAAGCTCCAGACCGAAGAGAATTCGGATTTTGTCCTTGTATTTTTCACGAAAACTGATTAAATCGTAAAGATAAGAATCGATGTTACATTCAAACTTGCCTGCAGGGTCCAAATCCGTAATCGGGAAATCAAAATCATTGTGTTCGGTAAAACACATGGTATGAAGTCCTTTAGAGATACCTGTCAGAATCATTTGCTCCATAGGTGTATCACTGTCCCCGGAATGGGAAGAGTGTAAATGACAATCAGATAAAATGGCCATATAAGAAACCTCCGTTTTCTATTTGCTCTTAGTATATAGGTTAGAACAGTTTTTTTGCAATGCGCTAGATGATTTTTTCATAAAAAATATACTTTTTCATACCGATTTCTAAACAAAGTGTAAAAAATGGTTATAATTTGAAATTATTTTTGATTTACATCTTGAATTCTTAAGGGAGATTGGGTAAAATGTTAGTGCTGACAAAATTTTGACAATCTGGTGCGAATGCCGGATACAAAGGTCAAAATAATATAAAAAACATATTTTAGGAGGAAACTAAAATGGCAGTAAAAGTAGCAATTAATGGTTTTGGCCGTATTGGTCGTCTTGCATTCAGACAGATGTTCGATGCAGAAGGATATGAAGTAGTAGCAATCAACGATTTAACAAGTCCTGAGATGCTTGCTCATTTATTAAAGTATGATACAGCACAGGGTAAATACAAATATGCTGATACCGTAGAGTACGGTGAGGATTCTATCACTGTTAACGGAAAGAAGATTACCATCTATGCTAAGGCTAACGCAGCTGAGCTTCCTTGGGGAGAATTAGACGTAGATGTAGTATTAGAGTGTACCGGTTTCTACACCTCTAAGGCTAAGGCTGAAGCACACATCACCGCTGGTGCTAAGAAAGTTGTTATCTCTGCTCCCGCAGGTAACGATCTTCCTACCATCGTATACAATGTTAACCACACAACCTTGAAGCCTGAAGATACCGTTATCTCCGCAGCTTCTTGTACCACCAACTGCTTAGCTC
>JAFUKH010000079.1 GCA_017467845.1 Lachnospiraceae bacterium
TACTCCCAATCCGTTTCATAATGCAACGTATATGGCAACCAGACCCTTTGCAATTCTTGCTTTTTTATGGTATATCAAGCTGTTGCCTATATACGAGACGGAGAAGGTGGCAATAAAGGATTATGTGTTGTTTTCCGTATTTTTGCTACTCACTACCATGACGAAGCCCAGTTTTACCATCATAATGGTTGGTGCAGCAGGACTTATTATGGTGTATCGTATGATTCGCAGCAGGTTCAAAAACTTCTGGCCCACCAGATGGTTGGGAGTGTGTTTTATACCCACATTTATTGATTTATTATATCAATATAGTGGTGTGTTTGTGCCAACGGACGGTGCAGAAGGAGGTATTGGCTTTGGCTTTGCAGATGTCTGGAGTCTGTATAGTGATAATATTCCTCTGGCGATCGGGTTGGCAGCAGGCTTTCCACTTCTGGTGCTGATATTGAACTGGAAGGAGTTAAAGACAAACGTTACGTTTCGATTTTCCTGGCAGCTCTATGGGATGAGTCTTGCAATGGCTCTGCTTTTGTATGAAAAAGGCTTTAGACAGCCGGACTTTAACTTCTCCTGGGGCTACATGCATGGTATTTTCTTTGCATTCTATGGAGCACTTGTGGTGCTTTTGCAGGCGACCGCTTGTAAGGATAGTAAGAAGTGGAAGCTAGCACTGCAGTGGCTGGCGTATCTGTGGCATGTAGTGTGTGGATTGTATTATTTTTATGGAATCGCTAACGGGGCGATGTATTATTAAAAGATACAGGAGGAGAAGGTTGTGAACAGGGCTTGGGATTTTTTTAAAAGCAATAAGAAATATTGGGTTCTATTGGGGTTAGTTCTGCTGGGCTCCTATGGTTTTGCTATTACACATCATTCCATTGGAATTGATGATACCTGTATCGAACTTTATTTTGAAGATGGTATTGCTCCTGCAATGGGACGTTGGTGTATTTATTTACTGGGGAAGGTAATAAATATCACATCCTTTGCACCATGGTTTATGGAGTTGGTATCCACCCTGATTTTTGCCGTATCTGTGACTTTATGGGCAATGCTGTTTTACAGGATATTGGGAGATAAGGTTTCCTGGGCGGTGTATTGCATGTTTGCCTGTGTATTTGTTAGTTGTCCCTTGATTAGTGAGGTATATGTTTATTATCTCCACAATGGTCTGTGTACCGGTTATGGGGTGGTGGCGTTGGCATTACACGCACTTCTGGATGTATTTGTGGTTTCTTCTTCATGGAAGAAGCGGATTTGTTCCGGAATAATTTCAGTTGTGGGATTGCTGGTGAGCATTGGGTTTTATGAATCTTTTTTGCTGGTGTTTGCTTTTGGGGCAATTATGGTACTGTTTCTTTTGCTTGATGCAAAGGGACAGGAAGAAAAATATATTGCTAAACCATTTCGCTGGGCGGGCGTGGTAGCAGGAATTGCGATGGCTTCCATTCTTTTAAGAAGCGTTGTATTGCATGCGCTGCAGTTTATTTTTGGTTATAGTATTCCGGAGAACTATACCGTGGGCTACCGGAGTATCTTTGAAAATCTGGGACAGGATAAGGGAGAGCTGATGATGGCCCTCAAAAAATATATTATCATGTATTGGGCCAATGCTTATGCATATTTCCCGATTGCTGTACTTGTAGCAGGATTTTTGATTATTGGGTTATATGCTCTTGTCTGGAAGCGCAATATTTGGATGGTGTTGTGCTCGCTTGCGATGGGAGTTCTGCCTGCACTTTTGGTTATTATTGAAGGATATCCTACTCATTACAGGGCAAGTCAGTACGTTCCCTTGGTGGGAGCCTTTGCGCTACTATTGGTGGGAAAGGAGCTTTGTGAAAGAAAAACTTCAAAATATGTCAAGTGGGCAGGTGTGGCAGGAGCACTTATACTAATTTTTAACCAGTGTGCGGATATGAATAAGTGGTTTTATGTGGATTATTTAAAGTATCAGGACGCGGAAAATGTTATGCGTCGTATTGCTTATGATTTAGAATCACAATATGATACTTCCAAGCCAATTGTATTCCGAGGGGCATATATGGTGCCGTATGAAATCTGCAAAGATGCTTATGTGGAATATGGTTCTGAGAAATATTATAAAATCACCAGAATTGCTGATTTGCTGGGAGAGCATGTGAAGGATAAATTCAATGATTCCAGAGCCTTTCGTATTGCGGAAACGCCACTGAATTCCACTCTGCAATGGGGGGTAACGGCCTTTGACGGAACGGCAACCCAGTTGGGCGAGTTTTGGAAAATGCTCGGGTGTGATAATTTTATTATAGAACAGAATCTGACGGTAATTGAGAACGCAGAACAATATATGATTGAGTCAGGTATGCCGGGGTACCCGCAGGAAGGATATATTGCGGAATTAGAAGATTATATTATTGTGAATTTGACGTCGAATTAAGGGAATGAGAGAATATGAAAAAATATTGCGATAAGGCTGCGGGCATCTATTTACGCCCCATAACCTATGAGGATACGGACAATATTGTGGCTTGGAGAAATTCCGACGCGGTACGCAAGAATTTTATCTATCAGGCCCTTTTTACGAAAGAGGGACACGAGAATTGGATGCGTACCATGGTGGAGACCGGAAAAGTGGTGCAGATGATTATCTGTGAAACGGAAGGGGACAGGCCTATTGGCTCTGTATTCGTGCGGGATATTGATAAGGTCCATAATAAAGGAGAGTACGGTATCTTTATCGGCGCAGACGGCTGCAGGGGCAGAGGCCTGGGCAGTGCAGCGGCGAAGCTGATGATTCGGTATTCCTTTGAAGAGTTAAGGCTTCATCGCTTATTTTTACGTGCTTTTGCGGATAATAAGCAGGCAATCGGCAGTTATGAGAAGGCAGGTTTCGTGCAGGAAGCATATTTGCACGATGATGTATGTATTGACGGACAGTACCGGGATGTGGTACTGATGGCAATATTAAATAGAGAGTATTAGGAGATTTTACAATGAAGATGGTAAGTTTCATCATTCCCTGTTATCGCTCGGAAAAGACACTTCCGGGAGTTGTGGCAGAGATTGATGCTGCAATGGAAAAGTTAGGTAAATATACATATGAGATTATTCTGATTAATGACTGCTCTCCGGATGGAACCTTCGAGACAATTAAGAGTCTTTGTGCAGAGAAGCCGTATGTAAAGGGAATTTCCTTTGCAAAGAATTTCGGTCAGCATGCAGGGCTTATGGCAGGTCTTCGTCAGAGTAAGGGTGATTATGTAGTATGTTTAGACGATGATGGACAGACACCGGCAGATGAAGTGAATAAGCTTCTGGAGAAGCTGGAAGAGGGATATGATGCGGTTTATGCTAAGTATGAGCACAAGCAGCATTCCTCCTTCCGTAACCTGGGAAGCAAGGTCAATGAGATCATGCTCCGTGTGATGCTGGGAAAGCCTTCCTGGCTCTATATCTCCAGCTATTTTGCAACCAAGCGTTTTGTGGTAGAGGATATGATTCGTTATGAGAATTCTTATCCCTATGTCATTGGTCTGGTGCTTCGTGCTACCAAGAATATTACCAATGTGGTGGTAAATCATAGAGAACGCGAAGTGGGTGAATCCGGCTATACCATGAAAAAGCTCCTTAGTTTATGGTTTAACGGATTTACTGCATTTTCCGTATTGCCGCTGAGACTTGCAACTTGTATAGGTGCAGGTTCTGCCGGAATAGGGTTTATCTATGGTATCTATACGATTATCAAGAGACTGATTAATCCGGATGTGCCTATGGGATTTAGTGCTATGATGTCCGCACTGGTATTCTTCGGTGGAATGATTATGATTATGCTTGGATTGATTGGAGAATATATCGGTCGAATCTATATCAGTATGAATAATTCGCCTCAGTATGTGGTTCGCGAGCACGTCAATATTGGTTCGGAGAAGATGGATGAAGAATGAGTTAAAGGAAAACGGAATTTTATATTTACAAGCGGCACTTATGGGCTTGTTACCCTTAGTGTGCTGCCTAGTACATTGTGCCATGGAGGGATATTCCATTGGTCAGGTGTATTTGGCAAATTCTGAGTGGAATGATGAACTGTTCTATTTTAAGCAGGTGGAGAGCATTCTTTCTCATGGTTATCCTCAGGGGTACTTTGGATTTAATGAGAGTCACGCATTAAAGCTGTCCTTTGCTGCGTGGAGTCCGGTACTGGTGTGGCCTTGGCTTTTATTGGGAAGTATCTTTGGCTGGACCATGATGAGCCCTATTTATTACAATATTGTGCTTATGATGCTTACCATGGTGGCGTTTGTGCTGATTGTAAAGCCTACCTGGAAGCAGTTGGGGATATTGACTATTTTGTTCTGTACCTATACTCCTTTTGTCAGATATATGCTCTGTGGTATGCCGGAGGTGATCTGCTTCAGTATGCTCATCACTTATTTTTCGGTGATGGTGAGTAATCTGGAGAAGCCCACTCGCAGCAAGCTGGTATGGCTTATTGTTTTTGCTTCTGTGATGACCCTGATGCGCCCATATCTCATACTGTTTTTGCTATATCCGCTGGGCGCGTTGATTCTGGAGAAGAAGTGGAAGGGCGGTCTGATTTCAGCAGGGATTTTGGGTGTAGTGGCAGTAATCTATTGGGCTATCAATCACTATCTTGGTGCAGAGTATTTCACACCGTTATTTAAGACGGATTGGTTGGATCCTTTCTTTGAGGGACATTTCCTTCAAGGAATCAAGGGAATTCTGGTTAGTTTATATTATAACGGGAGTACTTTTAAGAATTTGTTGATTGAAGGACTACGCAGCGGTCTGTGCGAAGGTGCTATTTTTGCAGGCTATGTTGCAATGATGCTCCTTTTTGCCATGCAGGCTGTGGTGGAGTTTGTCAAGAAGCGTCGTAAGCAGGCATTTACTTACGGATATCTTGCATTTTCTTTCTTTTCCATGATGATTGCACTTCTTCTGATGTACAAGATGAAGGAAGGTAGTAAGCACCTGCTGACTTTTATGGCGGTAGGGATCTTTGCCGTAGCACTGATGGAGACCCGGTATTACAAAAAGGCGATGTTTATCGGAGCGATGTGTATATATCTGTACTATATCAAAGCAACAGAACCTTATGATTATCAAGTGCCATTTGCTTCAGAGGAGCGGACTGCACAGTTGGCATATTGGGAAGAGACCTTTGAAGAGAAGCTTTCATTGGATATGATGGATACACCAAGCTACAATAATGTGGCAATCTGGGTGTTTAGCGATAAGGTTGGCGAAGAGTACCGGCTTACGGATTGGCAGATTTTCTATGCCTTACCGGAAGGATTTGGAATTAGTTGTTGTTATGATAGTTACATTGTGGAGAACTTTGGTTCTCTGCATAGTAAATATATTGCAGTGCCGTCAGGAGGCACCATTGCACAGATGTGTGAGGATGCCGGAAAGGTGCTGATTGGGGCGGATGCGGATGTGTGCTTTTATCAATTGTATGATTAGTTGGGCTGTGAGCCCAATTAATCATACAATAAAAAATACTTGACTTGGCCCACAGGATGTGGTATATATTTATATATCTGAAAGTATTGTGGTCTACTCCTTGCGGAAAGGAGATAATGGCCGAAGAAATTCAATTCATTTATGACAAAATCTTTAAGCGTATTCTTACGCTTTCCACCAAAGCTGTTGTAAATCTTATCAACGGACTTTTCGGAACAAACTACCCGGAAAATAGTAAGCTTACATACAATTGGACTGAGTTTGAAAATGATAATCTAGACAAGTTTCTGGCTGATACCATGATAACCGTAAATGAAAACAACTGTTATCACATGGAAGCACAGATGGAAAATGATACGGATATTGTTTTTCGCGTGTTCGATTATTGTTTTCAACATGCTAAGAGGGAGCGAGTTTCGGAAGGAGGAACTTATATTCTGAATTTTCCGGAGCCTAAGGTTATTTATTTGTATTCTTCAACGGAAATACCGGAGAAATATACATTGCAATTACAGTTTGGTAAGCAAGGATGCTTTAATTATGAAGTGTCAACATTTAATTTTCTTACAACCTCTCTTGAGGACCTGAATCAAAAGAGGCTCATCATTCTAATCCCATTTCAGTTATTAAAGTTACGGAAACTTCTTTCGAAGACAAGAACCCCGGAAACAATTGAGCGATTGCAGAAACTCTTGGAATGTGATATACTTAACAGTATAAACATGAACTTGGAAGCCGGAAATATTAGTTTAAATGATTCGCGGATACTTTTAGAACTTACGCAAAAGTTACTGCGGCATCTATATGCAAGGTATCCGGAAATGGAGGAAGTCTGCAAAATGTATGATCATTCTTTAGATTTAGAAATTGATCGACTGATTGATCAATTTGAAGAGTTAGACAGTAAGATTCAGAAAGCGACAGAGGAATTGTCACAGAAGGACGAGCAGTTGTCACAGAAGGACGAGCAGTTGTCACAGAAGGACGAGCAGTTGTCACAGAAGGACGAGCAGTTGTCACAGAAGGACGAGCAGTTGTCACAGAAGGACGAGCAGTTGTCACAGA
>JAFUKH010000009.1 GCA_017467845.1 Lachnospiraceae bacterium
ATCATATCCTTCAAATCCTTACGCTGCTCTACCGGGACAATCTGAGCAACTGGCTCTGATTTGCCGGAAAGTAGTGTATCTACAGACACGCCAAGAATCTGTGCTAATTTGGGCAACAGACTGATATCCGGGCATGTTAAATCATTCTCCCATTTGCTCACAGCCTGTGGGCTTACATCCAGCATCTGTGCCAGATCCTCTTGAGTAAAGCCCTTTTCTTTTCTAAATTGTGAAATTCGATTACCTAATGTATTTTCCATACTGAAATACTCCCTTCGATTGATGAACTATTCAGAGTCATGTGGCTCTGAATAGTTATGATAAATATATCATCTCAAACTATGAAAAAGAATGGATTGTCAGTTGAGTAAGGGTGATTTTTCTCAACCATACGTTGAAAATCCGCTCAACTATCAGTTGAGCGGATTCTTTTACGCTTAATCTTCACACACTTCTTTAATTAATCCCATAATGGTATCAATGGAATCCAGCTGTCCGCTTTTACTCATGGTGTCGTAGTAGGACTGTCTGGTGAAGTATAATTCATTCACTTTTTCTGCCAGAATTTCGCCGGTTAAATCGTCTTCATCCAGCACCAGGGAGAATCCCTGTGCCTCGAAGGATTTTGCATTCAGAATCTGGTCGCCGCGGCTGCTTCTTGCAGGAAGGGGAATCAAAATGTTGGGCTTATGGAGTGCCAAAAGCTCGCAGATGGCGTTGGCACCTGCGCGGGAGATAACGATATCTGCCATGGCAAACAAGTCCTTCAATTCCTTCTTAATATACTCAAACTGTTTGTAACCGGGTGTGGTAAGGAGCAAATTGTCGATTTTGTCCTTGCCGCAGAGATGTACCACCTGAAAATCCTCCAGGAGCTTGGGAAGTGCGTCTCTCACGATTCGGTTTACATTGGCTGCACCTAAGGAGCCGCCGATAACCATGATAACCGGCTTGTTGGCGGTAAATCCGCACATTTCCAAACCGGCCAGTTTATTTCCCTGCTTTAGTTCTGCACGGATAGGAGAGCCGGTAAGGACTCCCTTATTCTCCGGGAGCATCTTTAACGTCTCAGGAAAGTTGCAACAGACCTTGGTAGCTACCGGGAAGCAAAGCTTGTTGGCAAGCCCCGGCGTCATGTCTGATTCATGGATGATGCAGGGAATACCTAAGGAGGCAGCAGCACGGACAACCGGCACACTGACAAAGCCGCCTTTGGAAAACACCACATCAGGCTTTTCTTCCTTTAAGTATTTCTTTGCTTCGCTGTAACCCTTTAGTACACGGAACGGGTCTGTAAAATTTTTTACATCGAAATAACGACGGAATTTGCCGGTAGAGATTCCCTTGTAAGGAATCTTAAAATCTTCGATCAGCTTTTTCTCGATTCCATCGTAAGAACCCATGTAAGACACCTGAAACCCGGCTTCCTTTAAGGAAGGAAGCAGAGCGATGTTGGGAGTCACATGGCCGGCAGTGCCACCACCGGTTAATACTATTTTTTTCATAGGTGGGCGCCCTTCTTATAAAAATGCTTCTAATGCTTTGGCAAGCTGGTCCGGACAGGAGGTAGACTTAAATCCACAGGTGATGCCCTGTAATCTGGAAATCGCGTCCTTCACTTCCATACCCTTTACAAGTGCAGCAATACCCTTTAAGTTGCCGTTGCAGCCACCGGTAAAGCTAACAGATTCAATAATGCCATCCTTTACTTCCACATCAATTGCAGAAGAACAAGTTCCTTTTGTCTGATATCTCATAATAATTTCTCCGTTTTCCTTATGTAATCTTAATGAAATGATTGTAGCACATGGTGAAAATTACTTCAATACCAAGACGAATGTCGAATGTTTGCAGAATAAGTCGACGGCATAGCGTTCTACAACTATTGAAAAAACGTCAATGCGTAATTATACTAATATTGTAAATATTTAACGTACACTTTTAATGGGGAGGAAAGGTACATGTTTGAGGTTTTTGAAAAGGAAAAAATTATCGTAGTATTAATGTTTGTATGTTTGCTGATTAGCATTTTGGTACGACTTGTTCTGGCATTTGTATATCAGGAAATGATTCAGGAAACGGAGAATATGTCTACAACCAATCACAAGATGCTAAAGCAGTGTAAATTAAAGTTTTCAAACTGCTGCAAAATGAATAATGGAATGCAGAATATACCGATTTTTGTGGATAAGTTTTTGAACCGTCTTGCCCTTTGGAAAATACCTCTTGATACAGTATATCACCTATCGGGCCAATTCATGTTGCTATCCGTTGTTTTTTCCGGAATTGGTACCTGTAAGCAATTGGCAAAGGGAAGCGTGCTGGGAGAAGTGATTCCCTTTTACCTGTTTTGTATGATTGGAGTTTACCTTTATTTTACGGTGTCGTCCGTTCTGGATGTGCAGGGTAAAAAGAACAATTTGAAAATCAATCTGATAGACTATCTGGAGAATCATATGTCCTCCAGAATTCAAGGGGTGGATGAGGAAATTCGCAATTTTGAAGGGGCGAAGCCTTCTGAGAAAAAGAGCGTAGAGCTGATACCTCTGGGCGAACGCAGACCGGAGATTGTACACTTCTCTAACGAGAGCAGCGCAGAACTGGAGGCACTTTTAAAGGAGTTCTTGACTTTTTCTTAGGATTCTCTTAATATTGCACTAGGTGAAAAATGGAGACTTTCAATTAAATAAAATCTATGCGATAATGGGTCTGTGTGTTAATACAGACCCGTTTTTATGTTAATGGAGGTTTTTATGAATATTGTAGTTTTGGAAAGACATAGTGCAGGTACAGATATTGTAGTGGATTATTCTGCGTTAGGCGACTGTACCTATTATCGCAATACATCTACTAAGGAAGAGGTAATAGAGCGTGTAAAGAATGCGGACGTTATCGTAGCCAATAAGTCTCCTTTAAATGAAGAGACCTTGAAGGATGCGCCCAATGTAAAGCTTATCTGTGAGCTGGCAACCGGTTTTGATAATGTAGACCTTGCGTATTGTACCGGTCGTGGTATTAAGGTTGCAAATGTAAGAGATTACTGTACGGATATGGTGGCACAGCATACATTTGCTCTGGCGCTGGCATTGTCGGAGAAGCTTTCTTATTATGATAATTATGTAAAATCTGGCGTGTACAGTGGACAGGATCGTTTTTCCAATTTTGATATTCCTTTCTATGAATTATCCGGCAAGACCTGGGGCATTGTAGGCATGGGCAACATCGGTAAGAAGGTAGCACAGATTGCCACAGCCTTCGGCTGCAAGGTTATTTTCCACTCGGTTACCGGCAAGAGTACTGTGACAGACTATCTGCAGGTGGATAAGGATACTCTCTTGAAAGAGAGTGACTTTTTATCTCTGCATTGCCCGCTCAGTGACCTTAGTCGCAACTTTATTGATGAGGATGCTTTACGTAAGATGAAGAGGACCGCAGTGCTGATTAATGTAGCTCGTGGTGCAGTTGTGAATAACAGGGATTTATATGAAGCGCTTGTTTCCGGTGAGATTGCGGCAGCGGGGCTTGACGTGGTGGAAAAAGAACCCTTGCAATTATCCAATCCTTTGAGTAAACTAAAGGACAGCAACAAAATAATTATCACTCCGCATCTCGCATGGGCAAGTGTGGAGGCACGTACCAGATGTGTGGAGGAGGTAGGTCGCAATATCGAGGCTTTCCAGAGAGGGGAAAGCCGGAACGTTATAAATGAATAAAGAAAGGTTTGGATATGATCGAAAAGATTAAAGGATTATTTGTTAAATACGAAGAGATTATCATTTATCTGATTGTAGGAGTGCTGAATACTATTGTTTCTTGGGCAGCATGCTTTGTTGCAGAACTTTTCCTAAATCCGGATATTAGTTGGCAGAATGATATCATCAATGTTATCGGCTGGGTGGCTGGTGTGGTATTTGGCTACTTTGCAAATCGTAAATGGGTATTTAAGAGTACCAATCCTGAGATATTAAAGGAATTTACTTCTTTTGCCGGTGGACGAATCTCTACGGGAATTTTGGATATTGTGATTATGCGAGTAGCTGTAAATGTGATTCACATGGACTACTGGATTGCAAAGATATTCATTTCTTCCGTACTGGTTATGATTGCAAACTATGTACTCAGCAAATTATTTGTATTTAAAAAGAAAAAATAAAGTTTGTTAGGGCACACCGCCTGAGCCAATGGCATTTAGTTTAGAAATGGTTCTGTGAGAAAATGATATGTCTTATGAAGACCCTTGAAAAACGTCAGTACTTAGCGAGGTATTTTCGAGCTTAGTACTGCTACGTTTTTCACGGAGTGAGAACGTGTCTTCATAAGACATATTGTTGTTGAACAGAGACATTTCTAAACTAAATGACATCGTCGCTTTGGCGGTGTTTTTTTTTGCCCAAGTTTCACAATTTGAACACATTTTTCCCACGAAATGAACACAATTCTATGGCAGACTAAGGAAAACACTAGAAAACTTAGGGAAGGACTGCCAATGAAAAAGAAAAAAATAATTGTAATAGTAGTGATTGTTATCTTGGCCATAGCTATGGCAGCAGTGAGATTTATTTTCCTGACAAAAGAAAACAAGCCGGAGGATACCGGAGGGGAAGAATTCTATGCGCAGGCGGAAAGTATGGGTGCCGTGTCGGCAGCATACGGAATCACCAGCATCGGAACCCTGGAAGAGGAATTCCCCATCCAGGGACAGAGTACATATTTGGAGGTAGAGGAGACTTATGTGACCTCCGGCGAAGCAGTGACAGCAGATACGAAGCTGCTGAAATTTACTCAGGAATCGCTGGATGCGCTTTTAGAGGAATTGGAACAGACCGAGAAAGAAGCGTCCCTGGCTTATCGTGCCGGATTGATTGAGTTTGAGCAGGAAAAAATTAATCTGGAGTATGAAAAAGACAGTGCGATTTTGGCCGGTGAACAGGCAGAGGCAGTTTACGAGGAGACTATATCCGGGCTGTCACAGAGCATGGATATGGCTGAGGAACAACTGACGGAAACCAAGGAGCAGATTGCGGATTATCAAGAAAAGATTTCCACCAATTATTATTATAACCAGATGCAGGCGGCGCAGGCTACCTACGATGAAAATCTGGCTCTTTTAAAGGAGCGCATGGGAGAATGGGGCGTGTCCTGGAGTCAGGTGATTTCCGGTGGTGGCGGAGGTGGAATGCAGATGGGCCGTAGTGTAAGTGGCGGCGATGTGTACTCCCAATATGTGACAGTGCTGTCGGATTTATACAAGGTATTGGAGTCCAATCTGAAGAATTTGGATGCAGCGAAGGAAGCCTATGAAGATATGGAGCAAAATGGTCAGTTGGAATTACAGACCCTGCAGCTCAGTCTTCCTTCCCTGGAAAAGACCTATGCAGAGCAGCAGGAAAGCTACGACAGCAGAGTATTGCAGGCGAAGCTGACCATGGAAACCACTTTAGCCAAGGCAGAGGCCGCGGAGAAAAACTACGAAACGGATTTAGAAAAGGCAGAGTCGGATTTTGAAGCATTGGAGGATGCCTATGAAGAAGCGAAGGAGAATCTGGAATGCTTTCACACAAGGGTATCTTCCGGATATTACTATGCTTCTGGGGACGGAGAGCTGCTTCGCTTTAATGTGCGCAAAGGTCAGACTATTTCCGAGGGCAGTAGAATATATACCATGACCAATCCGGAGAAGATGACGGTTTCCGTATCTGTGGAGCAGGATAATGTAGCCTCCATAAAAGTAGGAGATACGGTGACGGTGGTAAGCTCTGAAAACGGAATGTTTGAAGGCGTTGTAGAGTCGGTGAATCCGATTTCCACATCCTCCAGCCAGAGCAGTGTGACCTACAGTGTACAGGTAGTGATGACCGGAGATTATGAAGCATTATCCAATAATGAGACAGTAACCGTGTACTTTGGGATGAAAGGAGAAGAATAATGGCTAAGTTATCTAAGAAAAAACGTAACCGAATATTTATTGTTCTTCTGGCACTTATTTTGGTAGTAGCAGCGTGTTATACCGCTCTTATTCAGCCTTATCTGGAACGGGACGAGTTGGTATACGAAGAGACGGAAATCTATCAGGATACTCTTACGGTAAGGGTTTCAGAAAGTGGTTCATTGGGATACGGCTTGCATGAGATTGCTTATGATGTGGACGTTCAGGTATCGGATGCGGAAGAAGAGGAGGATGAGGAAGAGGATGAAGAGGAGCTGGTGCAGCGTTATCTGGAAATCGAAGAGATACATGTGGCAGCAGGGCAGCAGGTGGAGGCAGGACAGGAGCTTCTGACTTTATCATCCGAGTCTGTGGAAAGTGTGAGAAAGCTTTTGCAGACAGCACTTGCATCTGCCAAGTCGGACTATGCAGATGCAGAGGATGAATACAACCTGGCAGTGATTGATGTAGAGATTACCAATGAAATCACGGAAAACGCCGGTAAATATGCAGAGACAATTTATACAAAGGGTAAGCAGAGTATTATAAATGAGATTACTTCCATGGAGCTGGAGATTACCGACCGTATCGGTAACAGAGAGGCTTTGAATGAAGCTATGGCAGAGGCTCAGGAGGATTATGGGGAGGCGAAAAAGACTTATGATGAAGTAAAGGCCTCCTATGAAGCCTATTATTCTCCGGACAATGCAGCCAATTTTATGGTGGGATTACAGGAATTCCTAAATGCCCAGAGTACATATGAGAGAGCTCTTTCTGCAGTGGAATCCGCACAGAAAAGTATTGATGATAATGAGAGCGCAATTGAAAGTCTTCAAACGGCGGTAAAGGCAGCCAAAGCGGTGAAGAATATCGCACTCCTGGAGAATGAGCAGACCTATGTGGAAGACACTATGAACAGTGAAAATGCGGATTTGGTATATCAGGCAACCTTGGAGAGCTTGGAAAGTGACTTACAGGAAGCGGAAGAAGAGAAGCTTTTGATGGAGGAGAAGTTGGCAGCTTTTGAAGAACTGGTGGGCGAGGACGGCGTGCTTCGTGCTCCGGAAAGCGGAATGATTACTTCCGTGTCTTATGAAGAAGGGGATACACTGGAAAAGGTGGGAACGCTTTTCTATTACACCACGGCAGAGGATATGACCATTTCCGTGGATGTAACACAGGAGGATATAGTGGCTTTAGAAGTGGGAGATGATGTGGAGATTATCTTTAATGCCTACGAAGACCAGATTTTCACAGGGCAGATTGCAAGTATTGATACTACTGCAACATCCGCAGAGACACCTACGGTCAGCTACAGTGTAGTCGTTGATGTAGATGGTAATCTGGACCAGCTTTACGGTGGTATGACCGCCAAGATTAATTTTGTGGTGGCAAACAGTGAGAATACCTTGTATATATCCCGTAAGGCATTGGTGTCCGAAAACGGTAAGTATTATGTATACAAAAAGAGCGGTCTTGCCGGAAAAGAGCTGGCAGAGGTGGAGATTGGACTGAAAAATGAAAGCTACGTGGAAATACTATCAGGTTTATCCCCGGAGGATACCATATATGTAGCGACTTCGGTAAGTGGAGCAAATTAAGATGAAAAAGAAAACAATTATAATCGGCGGAGTAGCCATAGCAGCATGCCTGACGGCAGGGCTGATATTTGGGGGCTTTGAAACAGAAGAGACCACCTACCGAGAGGTGGCTGTAGAATATGGAACGCTGGTGGTAGGCATCACGGAAAGCGGTGCTGTGGACATCGGAACGGTGGATCAGATTTTTGAACTGGATATGAGTGCGCTGCAGAGAGTGACTACGGAAAATGGTTCCTCATCAGGAAGCAGCAACATGGGTAATGCTATGGGTGGTGGAACGCCCGGTGGTGGAGCTGGTGCAGGAATGGATATGTTCAGCCAGATTTTCAATATGGCGGGCGACAATTCTGCTACCCAGGAAAGCAGTGATTCCCAGCTGATCATCGGGGAAGTATGTGTGGCAATCGGTCAGCAGGTACAGGAAGGGGATACGCTATATATTCTTGAGGAAAGCGGTGTAAATGAGCTTACTCAGGAGCTTTCCGGCAATGTGGATTTAGCAAAGACTGATTTAGATGCTCTGATTGCGGATCAGGAGCTTTCTAAGAAAATTGCAGAGTATACATATGAAATCAGCACTGAATACGGAGACTATGCAGAAACGGAAAGAAGTCTTACCATACAGCAGCTACAGGATGCAGTTACAGAGAAGCAAGAGCTGCTGACCGCCGCAAAAGAGACCTTAGCAACCTATCAGGAGAATTTATCCCAGGCCAAAAGCGATTTAGAAAAGGCAGAAGCTGCACTGGAAGCTCTTGAATGGAGTAGAGATAATACAAACAAAGACACAGAGCTGTATTTATATACCCAGTATTTTACCGATGCGGAGGAATATCAAAGTGTAGTGGATACATTGTTGCAGAAGGTAGAGCAGCTGGAGGAGAATATTTCCCGTGCGGAAAGTAATGTGGAAAGCTATGAGCAGGAGATTGCAAGCGCAAAGAGGGAACTGGCTTCCGGGCAGCTGAGTGCGGAGAATACCTATGAGCTGCGTGTGCTTGCATATGAAAATGCTCAGGAAACCTATGATATTACTCTGGCATACCTGGAGGAGGATTTGCTTGCGCAGCAGGAAGTATATGAGGAAGCAGAGAGCAAATGGGCGGAATTTTCTTCCCACATCTCCGGAAATGAAGTGCAGGCAAAGTACAACGGTGTTATTACCAGTGTAGGTCTTGCCCAGGGCGACAGCCTGACTACCGGAGCAACGGTGGTGACGCTGTATGATGCAGAGGATGTGTCCATGACCGTTTCTCTGGAAGAGGAGGATATGACAGCTATTCAAGTGGGTGGCATGGCCAATATTACTTTTACTGCATATCCTGAGACTGTATATAAAGCGGAGATTACAGAGATTTCCGATGGAGAAACGGATTCCTCCGGAACCACCACCTACGATGTGACGGTTACTTTACAGGGAGATGTATCCGGTCTTTTCCAGGGAATGACCGGTGAGATTACCTTTATCACTAAGGAAAGTAAGGAAGTACTCCATGTATCTAACCGTGCCATTATCCGTGACGGTAAGAAGTCCTATGTAAAGGTGAAAGATGCTTCCGGCAACGTAAAAAAGGTAGAGGTTGTGACCGGTTTCTCGGATGGCGTATCTGTAGAAATTATCGATGGATTGCAGGAGGGGGACATCGTATTGGTAGAAAGTAAGGTGAGTGAATCATGAGACTATCCGAAATTTTTAGATTAGTATGGTTAAACCTTTCCCAGAATAAATTTAAGGTAATTCTCACTTCCATCGGTATCGTGGTGGGCTGTGCCACTATTATGATGGTAATTGCAATCGGTACAGGCGGTAAGATGGAGGTTGCGGAGCAGTTTAAGAACCTGAATGCAGGTGCCATTGATATCAGCTTCGAGGGAGGCAATCGTGGCAGCGTAGGCTTTGGTGGCAGAGGAGACAGCTCTGAACGTGGCGGTGGCTTTAGTGCACCGGATATGAGTAATATGCCAAGTATGGACTATGGAGGCGGAATGCCGAATATGGATTTGGGCGGAGAGATGCCAAGTATGAGTTTCGGAGGAGAGGGTATGCCTGACTTCGGCGGTATGTTTGGTGACTTCGGCGGAGGCGGCAGAGGCGATGGCGGAGATGACCGTATGAATCAGGAAAGCGTTACCCTTACCGATTCTGATAGAGAAGATTTGGAGATTTTTGTGCCCGGTGTCAGTGATACTACCATATCTTACTCTACCACTACATCAGTAGAAGGAGGAGAGCTGGAATCTGCCTCCTATTATACCATTGCCGGTGTGCAGGAGAACTATCTGGAAATCAGTAATCTGACATTGGCGGCAGGCAGCTTTTTGTCAGAAGAGAATAATGACGGGAAAGAAAAGGTCTGCATACTGGGACAGTCTGTGGCAACAGAGATTTTTGGAGATGCCCAGTCTGCCATGGAGGAGGAAATCTATATAGACGGCAGACCGTATACAGTGGCCGGTGTTCTTCAGGAAATGGGAACCGTTGCTTCCGGAATCAGTCCGGATACCGCTATTTTTATTCCTTATGATACGGGTATTAAATATATCACCGGAACAAGTATTAGTCCTACAATCACTGTTATTGCAGAAGACGTCAATAATATTACGGGTGTTATCGAAAATGTGGAACTGGTTCTTGCAGACAGCTATCCCAATACAGAGTTTACCATTTCTGATGCGGGCAGCAAGATGGAAGCGGCAAATGCATCCAATGATACCCTGCAGCTGCTCCTTGTGGCCATGGCAGTGATTGTATTTATCGTTGGCGGTATCGGTATTATGAACGTGCTTTTCGTATCGGTAAAAGAGCGTACCAACGAAATCGGTATCCTGAAAGCATTGGGATGCTCAAGAAAGGATATCCTGCTGGAGTTCTTACTGGAGGCAGCATGCATAAGTCTGGTAGGTGCGGTAATCGGCGTCCTGTTGGCACTGGGAATTACTCCGGTGGTGGAGCTTTTCTCCGTAAGAGTGGAGCTGTCGGTGATGGGAGCTGTGCTTTCACTGGTATTCGGTGTCATGACAGGTAGTATCTTCGGCTTCTATCCCGCATACAAGGCGTCCCGATTAGTACCGGTGGTTGCATTAAATGCAGAGTAGTTTGCAGGTGTTTGAAAGGAATATGAAATGGCAAATGTAGATATGGAATTTGATGAAAAGACCATGATTCGGGAGCAGGAGCGCCTGGAAAAAGAGAAGAAGAGGAAAAAACATAAAAAGATTCGAAGAATCATTTTCCTGGTGGTGCTTTTGGTAATCTGTGTGGTAATCGGTTTTCTGCTATGGCGAAGCAAAACGGCCGGGCAGGAGGAGGCTACGGTGGAGGTAGTGACCCAGGCCGGACAGGAGATTGTGATTGCAAAGATTTCCCAGATTAACGGGAATGAAATCACCTATGTAGTAGGTGAAGAAAGTCAGCAGAATCCGGGGCGTAGCGGTGAAAGACCGGAGCGTGGCGAAGCACCGGAGGGTGGTGAAATGCCTGACATGGGAAGCGTACCCGAGGGAATGGAAATGCCCGACATGGGAAGTATGCCTGAGGGAATGGAAATGCCCGACATGGGAAGTATACCTGAGGGAATGGAAATGCCTGATATGGGAAGTATGCCTGAGGGAATGGAAATGCCTGATATGGGAAGTATGCCCGAGGAAATGGAGATGCCCGATATGAGTGATATGTCGCAGGGCAGAGGCCAGGGAAGAGGACAAGGCGGAGAACAATCCCGGACCGGTACTCAGGGTCAGAACCGCGGAGAAGGGCAAGGTGGCCGTGGCGAGAACATGGCAGCCGTCGCTGCAGAGGATGGCATCACCTATGATGGTGTACTCTACAAGATGGGGGAAGAAAGCTTTACCACTTATATTCCGGTGGGAACCGTGGTGACTACTAAGCTTGGTACTGAGACAACCTTCTCCAGACTGGCAGCAGGTGATTATGTTGCACTGGTGGTAGATGGTCAGGGTGATGAGCAGGTAATCATGGCAGTTTATATTATCGGTTAGGAGGCAATATTTTATGATTCGAATGAAGGATATCAATAAGGGATATATGCTGGGTGAGGAGAAATTGCCTATTTTAAAGAATATCAATTTCTCTGTAAAGGAAGGAGAGTATGTTGCCATCCTTGGACCCTCCGGCTCCGGAAAAACTACTCTGATGAACATTATCGGTTGTATGGATGTGATGGACAGCGGGGAGTATTTTCTGGATGGGATGGCGATTCATTCTACACCGGAAGAGGATTTAACCGAGGTGAGAAATCAGAAAATCGGATTTATCTTCCAGAACTACCAGCTGATTCCCACCTATAATGTAATGCAGAATATTACCATGCCCCTGATTATGCGGGGGATGCACCATAAGGAGGCGGAAGAGGCCTGTATGGAGACCATTAAGCTTTTGGGGCTGGACCATCGTCTGGAGCACAGACCCAGCGAGTTGTCCGGTGGTCAGAAGCAGCGAGTTTCCATTGCCCGGGCTCTGGTCGGAAAGCCCTCCATCCTTCTTGCGGATGAACCCACGGGAGCCCTTGACCAGAACAGTGGTAAAGATGTACTGAAGCTCTTCCGGGAATTGAATGAGATGGGCAACACTATCGTAATGATTACCCACGACTTAAATGTAGCCCAATCTGCAAAACGTATTGTACGTATCGTAGACGGCGAACTCTATGAATAAAAAACGGCTCCTCGGCCACAATGTCATTTAGTTTAGAAATTACTCTGGTCAAAAACGATGTGTTTTATTCTGACACGCTTTCACTCGATGTAAAACGTAGCAGTACTAAGCTCGAAAATACCTCGCTAAGTACTGACGTTTTTGGGCGGTCTTCATAAAACACATCATTTCCTCCCGGCATAATTTCTAAACTAAATGACATTGCTCCTCGGGGGCCGTTTTTCACAAAATGAACACATTTTTCCCACAGTTTAAACACATTTCCATGGCAAAATAGATAATCGAAAAAGAATTGATTTAGGGAGGATCCATATGATTGAAGTAAGTGGTTTGACGAAAAAATATGGAAATCATAAAGCTGTGGACAATCTTTCCTTCAAGGTAGAAGAGGGACAGATTTATGGCTTTTTGGGACCGAACGGAGCAGGTAAGAGTACTACCATGAATATTATTACAGGGTATCTTGCAGCCAGTGAGGGAACCGTACTGATTGACGGGCATGATGTATTAAAGGAGCCGGAGGAGGCAAAGAAATGTATCGGTTATCTGCCGGAGCTTCCGCCTCTTTACATGGAGATGACCGTCTATGAGTATCTGCAGTTTGTTGCAGAACTGAAAAAGGTAGAGAAGTCTGCCCGCAAGGAGCAGATTGCAGAAATCATGGAGATGACCGGCATCACGGATATGAAAAATCGTCTGATTCGCAATCTGTCAAAGGGTTATAAGCAGAGAGTGGGGCTTGCTCAGGCCATTATCGGTTATCCTAAGGTAATCATTTTGGATGAGCCCAGCGTAGGTCTGGACCCGAAACAGATTATTGAGATGCGTGAGCTGATAAAGAAGCTGGGAGAAAATCATACAGTCATCTTAAGCTCACATATCTTGTCAGAAGTAAGCGCGGTATGTGACCACATTATGATCATTTCCAAGGGCAAGCTGGTAGCCAGCGAAACCACAGAGAATCTGTCTAAGCTGATGAGTGGTGGAGATGAGCTTTCCATTACCGTTAAGGGTGATGAAAATGAGGTTAAGGGAGCACTGATTCCTATGGAAGGTGTTTCGGCAGTGGAGATTAGAGCTATTCGCGGGGAGGAAGTGGACGCTCTTGTAACCGTAGAAAGGGACGCAGATATCCGCGAAGCAGTCTTCTTTAAGCTTGCAGAGAAAAAGATGCCGATTTTATCCATGAGCCTGTCTCAGAAATCATTGGAGGATATCTTCCTTGAGCTTACCGAAGAACAGTCTGCAGAAGTGGCTCAGGAGGCTGAAACAGAAGTAGTAGTAGAGGAGGAACAGGACAATGCCGGCGATTTATAAGAGAGAGTTAAAATCCTATTTTCACTCCTTTATCGGACTTTTGTTTATTGGAGTCAGTTTATTTTTCGTAGGTTTGTATTTTACCGTATATAACGTAACATATGGTTCCCCATACTTCTCCTACGCAATTTCGTCTGTAATATTTGTATTTTTGATTTCTGTGCCGGTACTGACTATGCGAATACTGGCGGAGGAGCGGCACAATAAAACCGACCAGTTGATTTTGACAGCACCGGTTTCCGTAGGAAAGATTGTTCTTGGTAAGTACTTAGCACTTCTTACGATCTTCGCGATTCCTACGGTAATTATTTCAGTGTATCCGCTGATTTTAAGCCGCTTTGGTTCTGTACCGTTGACGGAATGCTATCTTGCTATACTGGGTTACTTCCTGTATGGTGCAGCCTGCCTTGCCATTGGTGTATTGGTTTCTGCAATGACGGAAAGTCAGGTAATTGCAGCAGTTCTTACCTTTGGGGCACTTTTTCTTGGGTATATGATGTCGTCAATCTGTAGCATCATCTCCTCTACCGGAAATGTGCTTACCGATATTCTCGGTTTATATGATATGTATACGCCCTTTGCAATGCTCTTAAACGGAACCTTGGATCTGGCGTCCGTAGTATACTTTATTTCCCTGATTGCCATTGCACTTTTCCTGGCAACCCAGGTAATCCAAAAGAGACGTTACAGTGTGTCAGTAAAGCACTTTAGTGTGGGCGCTTACAGTACCGTAACTATCGGAATTTTTGTGGCAGCAGTTGTTGTGGTAAATATGATTGTAGGACAGCTTCCGGCCACCATTACTTCTATTGATGTAACCAGCAATCAGCTCTATTCCATTACGGATCAGACCAAGCAGTTCTTGGATACCTTGGATGAGGACATTTCTCTCTATGTGCTGGTAAATGAAGAAGAGCAGGATATGACGCTGGGTCAGACTTTGGAGAGATACGACGATTACAGTGACCATATCACCGTAACCTATGTGGACCCGGTTTTGAATCCCAAGTTTGCAAGTCAGTATACCAACAGCTCGGTGTACAGTAACAGTATTATTGTTGTTTCCGAGCAGAGAAGTAAGGTTGTAAGCTATGCAGATATCTATGAATCCAGCTATGATTATACCACCTATCAGTCCACTACCACCGGATATGACGGGGAAGGTCAGATTACCAGTGCGCTGGATTATGTGACTAGTGATGATATTCCCAAGGTATATCTGACCCAGGGGCATGGAGAAAGTTCCTTTTCGTACACCTTGAACGGTACCCTGGAAAAAGGCAATGTGGAGACTGCGGAACTGAATCTTATGGATGTGGAAGCGGTTCCTGAGGATGCGGCATGTGTGGTAATCCATGCTCCACAGAACGATTTTAGCAGTGATGACAAGGACAAAATTATTTCTTATCTTGATCAGGGCGGAAGTGTTATCTTTGTTGGTGGCGGCACGGAGACTCCTTTAACAAATTGCGAAGAAATTCTTGCATATATGAATCTGACCATGACCGACGGATTTGTGGTGGAGGATAGTGCAGACCATTATTATCAGGTACCGTTCTATTTGCTTCCGGAGGTAGAATCTCATTCCTATAGTAACGGAATCTATGGCAACTATTATGTTTTTGCACCATATGCAAATGGTTTGATTGTACCGGAAGATAGTGAGACCATCACCTATGAAAGCATCTTAACAACCTCCGACTCAGCATATGCGAAGCCATATACCAGCGAGTCCTATGAAAAGGAAGAGGGAGATGCGGAAGGACCATTCTCTATCGGTGTGCAGGCAGTGAAGACCTTGGAAGAGGGAGAGGCTACCTTAGTGGCATTCTCATGCAGCCAGATATTTACCGATAGCGCCAGTGAGATGGTAGGTGGTTCTAATCAGCAGTTAATTGTGAATGTTATCAGCAGTTTTGCAGGTCATGAAGTAAACGTATCCATTCCTGTGAAGAGCTTTGAGGTATCTTATCTGACCTTAAGCCAATCGGATATCGTACTTCTCACTTTTGTGACCACTATTTTACTTCCTGTGGCTTGCCTTGTGATAGGCTTTGTCATCTGGTTTAAGCGCAGAAGAAAGTAGGTGGCTCATGAATAAACAAAAAAAACAATTACTTCTGATGGTTGCACTTCTGGTGGTCCTGGTAGGAGGCTATCTTGGTCTGGTAAAGTACAATGAATGGAACGAGCAGAAGAAGACAGAACAAGCTCAGAGTCAGGTGATTTATGTTACCCAATTAGAAGAGGGAAGTATCAATAAAATCAGCTACGAATATGAAGGTGAAACCATCTCCCTTGTGAAGGATGGGGAGACCTGGGTGAGTGAAAGTGACACCACTCTGGCAATCGTGCAGAGCACCGTAGAGACCATGGCGGAGAGAATGGCGGAAATTCAGGCTGACCTGACAATTTCCGATGCTACGGACAAGGAGCAGTATGGTCTTGGAGAAGGTGCAAGAAAAGTAACCTTTTCCACAGCGGATACTACTTATACCTTCTTTATCGGTGATTACAACAGTACTTCATCTGTTTACTATTGGGGTAATGATATTGACAACACCGTATACGTGGTAGGCGGCGAAAATGTAACCTGCTTTAATTACGGACTGGAAGATTTAATTGAAGAAGCAGAAGAGAGTACTTCTGCGGAGTAAAAAGAAAGTCTCATCATACGTAAAGTGTGGTGAGACTTTCTTTATAGTTAAGATAGGTGGAATAGGAATCGATACCCTTTATAGAAACGATGAACTATAATATACTTATACAGCAGCTGGTGTAAATATACTGTAGAGAGGGAAAATATGAATATAGGAAAAAACTTGTATGAACTGAGAAAGAAGAATGCAATCACACAGGAGGCATTGGCGTTCGAGATGGGAGTTTCTGTGGCGGCTGTGTCTAAGTGGGAAAATGACAAAGCGCTTCCGGACATTATAATGCTGTGTCAGCTGGCAGATTTTTATCAGGTTACTACCGATGAGCTGCTGGGAAGAACGAAAAAGCAGGAGTATATTGTATGTGATGATGCGCCGATTATCTTGAGATGTATGAAGGATATTCTGGAAAAGGAAGGCTTCCATAATACCAGAACTGCCAATAAGGGTACAGTGCTTATGGAGATGATAGAGGAGAAAATGCCCTACGGAATATTCTTGGATATCGGTCTTCCGGATGTAAACGGATTGGATATTCTGAAAGAGATTAAGAAAGAGTATCCGGAGGTAAAGGTAATCATGCTGACAGCAGATGATACGGAGAAATCAAAGAATATTGCCATTTCTTATGGGGCGGATATGTATATTACTAAGCCCTTTCTCCCGGAGCATATTCAGATGGCTTTGAAGACGTTGACGAAGAGCGTGTAAGAGAAAGAAAAGTGAGTTTTGAGATGCTTGCATATCCTCTATAAATGTGTAAAATTGATAGCGACAGGGCGTATACCAGAAAATAGAATGGTTATGCCCTGTTTTTCTATGTAGATAGCTAATTTTTGATGTTTTTATGTGTTTTGAAGCAGGTAAATGTGCTGTATTTGGAAGGATAAGGGAACCTACGGCCCGATACAGTGATGAAAGTGGGGCGTGGTGGTGTAAGCGGTGGATTTATAGCACGTAGAGTAGTTAGAATGTAACCAAAAGGTCAATGTTATCCGGAAGAATGACACTTCACTCAGAGGCATATTTATAAAAAAAGACATGAATGTTGCCATTCATGTCCCATATATTTATATTACAGCTTCTGCACAAAGCACTTGGTAATCTCTGCACAGTGATGTGCAGCCTCTCTCTCGAAGGTTGGGTAGTCCATTTCTGCACTTCCGTCTGCTTTGTCGGAGATGGCGCGGATTACTACAAAAGGTACTTTATTGAGGTATGCGGCGTGGGCGATGGAAGCACCCTCCATTTCCGCACAGTCCGCAGCAAAATTCTCAATTAAGTAATTCTTTACATCATTGCTGGAGATAAATTGGTCGCCGGAAACGATGCGACCGGTAGTGGTAGGAAGGTCAGGATTCACTTCCTTGCAGGCTTCTAAAGCCAGCTCTACCATCTTTTCATCTGCGATAAATTCTCTACAGCCCAGCTGAGGTACCTCGCCCAGAGGGTAGCCGAATACGCGTACATCTACATCGTGATGAATCACATCCTTGGAAACGATGATTTCACCGATGTCCAGTTTGGGGTTCAGGGAACCTGCTACGCCGGTGTTGATGATGTGAGTAACATCAAACAAATCCACTAAAATCTGTACGCAGATACCTGCATTCACCTTGCCGATACCGCATCTTACCACAACCACGTTAGCGGCATCCAAGGTTCCTTCAAAGAATTCCATACCTGCTTTTACGGTCTTTTTTTCTACTTTCATCTGAGCCTTTAAGGTTTCTACCTCCAGCTCCATTGCTCCGATAATTCCGATTTTACTCATGTTCTTTCGCCTTTCATAAACCTGCAAACTTTGGCCGCAGGAACAAATTTACCAGTTAAAATCTTGCATTTATGGATTTTTAACTTGGGTAATTTAATCGGTCTTCACCGATTCCGTATAATACATTGTCCAAATATTTTTTTGCAAGGTATTTCGCCATACCTAAATTCATATCGAGATAGTTGCCGCAGTCCTTGGCGGATGCCCCCGGCACGTCTCCTTCAAAATCTCTGATAAACTCCCACATTTCTACCATCAAAGGAACAATATCCTTGGAGGTAAGGTCTCCTGCAAGAAGCAGGTAGAAGCCGGTACGACAGCCCATGGGACCGAAGTAGATGGTCTGATCCTTGTATACCGGATGGTTACGAAGATAGGTGGCTGCCAGATGCTCGATGGTGTGCATTTCCGCAGTGTTCATGACAGGTTCTTCGTTAGGACTGGTCATGCGCAGGTCAAAGGTGGTAATCACGCTGTTTCCTACCGTATCTTTTCGAGAAACATATACGCCCGGCTGGAGCTTAATGTGGTCTATTGTAAAACTTGCAATCTTTTCCATAAGGGGTTCCTTTCTTTGTGAAATCATTTTTCAGTTCACGCGCGCCATTCGCAAAGGCGGCTCCGCCGCTTTGTGTTGTTTCTGTGCTGGTTTTCAGTTCACTGGCGCCATTCGCAAAGGCGGCTCCGCCGCTTTCCCGCTGCTTCGCAGCTAACTTTGCTCATTACTCGGCGCTCCCTCCGTCCTCATAGAAGAACACCTCATTATGCGAGCATATGAGTTGTCCTTCCACGAGGACGGGTGAACTGAAATCTAACATTTCCACTTAACTATATCACAAATCAACCTTGACGGCATCAACTTTATGTTAGAAAATAAATATAGATAAAAAGGACTAGAGGAAATCGGCATGGCAGTGAGATTAGCAACAGGTGCAACTGTTACGGCGGCAGACCTGGAGAAGAGATGTTATCTGAATATTGAGGTGTTCGGCGCAGTGTCCGGAGGTGACCCCGTAGCCAATACACGGGCGGTTAACGAAGCCATAGAGCAGGCGTCTAAAGTGGGCGGTTGTGTGCTGGTGCCGGAGGGTGAGTTCAAAGTATATACTGTGCGCCTGCAAAGCAATGTTAACATTAAGCTGGAAAAGGGAGCTGTCCTTAGAGCGGCAAAGACGGACATTCGCCATTCCTATGTAACCCAGCAGGGTGAGGGTGGCAACTACGATGAGCCGGAAGTAGAGATTTATGCAGGATTGCAAGATCATGGGCATACTTACTTTGCCAATAGTATGTTCTATGGTGCAGATTTAGAGAACATTATGATATATGGCGAGGGCTTAATTGACGGAAGCCAAATCGACCAGGAGACCGGGAAGAGGGAGTATGTGCTTCTTGGTGGTGACCCAATCGAACCGGAATATCGTAATCAGAATGGGCACCGGGGAGAATGGTTCGGTAATAAATGTATTTCCCTTTTGCGGTGTAAGAATGTGGTGCTGAAGGATTTTAATCTGGTCATCGGCGGACACTTTGCCATTATTGCAGAGGGTGTTACCAATATGCTGCTGGAGGGACTTTTGGTGGATACCACCAGAGACGCGCTGGATGTGGATTGTTGTCAGGATGTGACGGTGCGTGATTGTACCTTTAATTCATTGACTGACGATGCACTGGTGCTCAAAGCATCCTACGGTGCGGGGATATTCATGCCCACTCGGAATGTGCTGGTGGAGGATTGTATTGTCAGTGGCTACGACGCAGGAAGTGTATATGCGGGAGTTTACAGCAGGGATAAGCTGATTGCCACGGATAGATGTGGCCCTACGGGACGTGTGAAGCTGGGTACGGAGTCCACTTGCGGTTACAATACCGTGACCATTCGCAGGGTGAAGTTTGACCGTTCCAGAGGCTTTGCCTTAGAGGCTGTGGATGGTGCGGATTTACATGATATCTTGTTTGAGGACTGTGTGATGGACAATATCAGCAGTTCACCAATATTTATCCGGGCGGGAGAGCGCGGCAGATATCCGGTGACAGGTAACAGTGCAGAGGTGCTTTTGGTGGCCTCTGAGAGCAATGTACGGGTGGATAATCGTAATTGGGTACTTCCTTGTACGGACAAATATCAGAAATATCCACCGTTACGATATACACCATCCTACCGCAAGAACAAGATGGTAACGGTGGATGGACACAGTGAGTTCCCAATTGTGGATGAGAAGGAACCTGCAGTGCTGAACATGGCCAATATAGAGCTTCGGGATGGCCAATATTATGTGAAAGGTAGTGCCGAGCCTTTAGCCAAAGGGCAGGAATACTACTACGCCAATGCAAACGGCAGCCCGTGTATGGCTAAGGTGTCGGATATAGAAATCCGTAACGTGACGATTACCAATGCGGATCCACGATACCCCATGTTAATCATGGGTCTGGTGGACAGCCCCATTGAAAATGTAGTGCTGGAGAATATTAATGTAACCTTCCGTGGTGGTATGACTATGGAGCATGCCATAGAACAGCGACAGCTCAATACTAATTGGGAGTACGAGCAGTACGGAACAGCAAGCTCTGTGCAGTCTCTTCCCTGGCTGGTAAATACCTTCTTTTTAAAGAATGAGGGACTTCTTCCCAGAGTGAGCTGGAACGGGGAAAACAGTTGTTGGAAGGATGACCCCTACAATGTACCGGAGCTTCCCTATGTGTATCCGGAGCCAAGCAACTGGGGAATCTTACCGGCCTACGGATTGTATGCAAGGCATGTGACAGGACTTACCTGTAAGAATGTGGAAATGCATACGCTGACAGAGGATGAGCGTCATGCAGTAGTTCTGACAGATGCGTCAGATATACATATGGAGGATGTACAGGCGGAGGCAAAAGAAGGAGTGGCCAAGCTGGTAACCGTGTGCAATCCTTATACCAGAGCGACCAATCATGAGTGCTTGCCGGGTGAACCTTACTTTGAAACCAAGGTAACGAACCTTTGGTTTATCAATGAAAAAGAGGATTCCATCTGTATGGAGGATGTACAGGAGATTACCTTGATGGCCCCTGCGCCGGGGACGCCTCGGGATGATTTGTATACATATCCTACGGTGCCCATACCGGAGAATGGTTACAGTTTTAAGGTTGCTACAGAGGATTACCCATTGCCGGCTACGGTGTTCCGACCATTTTTACGGGTGGATAAGTGTATTAAGGTGCAAAAGGGGCAGATATTGGCGAAGACCCTGGTGCTTCGTGACCCTATCGCACAGGCAACCATAAAAGAAAATGACGGTATGATTTATAATGAAGCCCGCGTCAGGGACTATGTAGTACCGGGATATCAGCGGAAATGTAAAGTCAATTTGGAAAGCGTGGAGAATGGCTTACAGTTTGACACGGATACATTACAGCTGGTTTGGGATACAAGCAAAGCGGAGACAGGAGAATATACCCTTCGCTTTACAATAGAAGATGAATGCATGAGAGATATTCAGGAGGTGCAAATTGAAATTTTCTAAATTACTTAAAAACAAAGGTGTGGCTAGCCTGTTAGTAGCCGGATTAGCACTGGGTTCTCTGACCGGATGCGGCGGAGAAGCGCAGGAACCAGTGGCATCAGATAGTGTTGTGCAGGATGTAGTAGAGACTTCCGCACCGGCAGAGTCTGAGCCTGTGGAAAATGCAGAGCCTGTAATTTATCAGGTGGCAGAGCAGAATTACATGCCGACTCTTCCTACCGGAATAGAGCAGGCAGAAATCTACGTGGAGCCAATCGAAGGTTTATCTGAGGATTTCATCAAAGGTATGGATATTTCTTCGGTAATCGCACTGGAGCAAAGTGGTGTGAAGTACTACAATGCAGAGGGTCAGGAGCAGGATTTATTCCAGATTCTGGCAGACTCCGGTGTGAACTATATCCGTGTGCGTGTATGGAATGATCCTTATGATTCAAAGGGCGTGGGCTACGGCGGCGGTAACTGTGATGTAGAAAAGGCTGCAGAAATCGGTAGACGTGCAGCAGAGTGTGGTATGAAGCTTTTAGTGGATTTCCATTATTCTGATTTCTGGGCAGACCCTGCAAAGCAGAAGGCACCTAAGGACTGGGCTCATATGACCTATGACAATAAAGTACAGGCAATGTACGATTGGACAGTAGAAAGTGTAAATGCTATTTTAGCATCCGGTAGTGATATCGGAATGATTCAGATTGGTAACGAGATTAATAATGGTATGTCCGGTGAGACCGATTGGACCCGTATCACCGAGCTACTCGGTCAGGCAAGCAAGGCCATCCGTGATGTCAGCGCAGAGCAGGGAAGAGAGATTCCTATTGCAGTGCATTTCACCAATATTGATAACAAAAACGGTATCATGAACGTGGCACAGACCTTAGAGGATGCAGGACTTGATTATGATATTTTCGGTGTGTCCTACTACAGCTTCTGGCACGGAACCATGGAGAATCTGACCGATGTTCTGACCGAGTTAAATACTCGTTTTGGTAAGCAGACCTGTGTTATGGAGACTTCTTATGCATATACCTTAGAGGATGGTGACGGCTTCGCCAACAGTGTTTCTGAGGTAGATTTAATTGAAGGTTATGCAGCAACCGTACAGAGTCAGGCAACCAATATCCGAGATGTCATGGCAGCTACTGCGGCAGCAGGGGATTCTGCTCTGGGTGTATTCTACTGGGAAGGTGCATGGCTTCCGGTAGGACCGGCAACCGCTGACAATTCTGCTATCTGGGAGCAGTATGGTAGCGGATGGGCATCCAGCACTGCGAAAAAGTACGATCCTGATGATGCAGGCCAGTACTATGGCGGAAGCTCTTGGGATAATCAGGCAATGTTTGACTTTGAGGGTAAGAAATTACCTTCTTTAGATGTATTTAAGTATGTGAACTACGGTACAGAGTGCGAACCAAAGGTTGATTATGTAGATGGAGTTTCTGCAGAACTTAATGTAAATGAAGCTGTGGTACTTCCGGAGACCGTGAATGTAGTATTCAATAACAGAGAGTTATCCGGACCGGTAGCAGTTACTTGGAACGAAGAGGATATCGCGAAGATTGACACTTCTGTAATGGCAGACCATGTGGTAAGAGGTGAGCTGGAAGACGGCACTCAGGTAACCTGTGATTTAACCATTGCAAAGGTAAATTACGTGCAGAACCCAAGCTTTGAAGAGAAGAATACTACTATGTGGAACGTAACCTATGTAGGCGATACCAATCCTACAGACTTCCAGACCAAGAGTGCAGATGCTATGACAGGTGACGTAAGCTTCCATTTCTGGTCAGAGTCTGAGCAGGATTTCAATATCGAGCAGACCATCTCCGGTCTTAGTGAAGGAAGCTATACCTTTACCGCAGCTCTTCAGGGTGGCGATGTAGGAGATGCTGAAATCTACGCTTACGTGAAGGTTGGCGATACCGTATATCAGTCAGATCTTGTAAAGCTTTCCGGCTGGACTGTATGGCAGAATCCGGAGGTTCGTGATGTAGTGGTTAATGGAGAAGATGTCATCGTAGGTGTACATGTAAAGTGCCAGGCAAAGGGCTGGGGAACCATGGATGATTTCTATCTGTATAAGCAGTAATATTTGATATGTAAATAGTGAAATATGTAAAGGCTGTTACGGCAACAGATGAATAATCTGGTGGCGTAGCGGCCTTTTGTGTTATGGTGACGACTGCTAATCAGAGCGAGATTCGCAACGCGTGTTTTGCTCTGTAGAAAAGTATCTATAGCAATTTTTGTGTTTGTGAGATACGGAAAATGTCCTAAATGAGGGAATCTGGTGGGTGTTTTGTATCTATGTGAAAAAAAGGTACGCTGGGATACCCCAAATTGTATTGATATGGTATCTGGGCATAAGAAAAATTTACTGGGAAACTTTCGGAGCTTTTTTTCAGCATTTTGAAACCTAAATAGTATCTTTGGAACAAATTTTTTAGCATAGAGACAAACAAGAAATGATTTATTTTGTTACTGTCGACCTTTTCGGAATTGAAGAGCTGTGGTAGTATGAGAGAGGTTGGGAATTTGAATTCGTGTGGCTGATTTTCGGGGCATTGGAGTGCAAGCAGAGGATACTATTACATAAATGCTGCTTGTTTGGACATACTGCGACGTGAAAGAGAAATATGTCCGCAGAGAATTGTGTTTTTGGAGATAGGATATGAGTTTATAATTATGGTGTTCAAGAAGTTGTGGATTATTGGACATGAGGGTGTCTACAAAACGGGGCTGTCCAGAGATAAGGAATTTCTCGGACATAGGATGTGCTAATACGGCAAGGCGTCCAAAGCAATCGGCGTCGTTGGATATGTGAAGCGGAATGATATTTATATGTCCAAATAGAGACGGAGGGAGCTTTGTTTGAAGTAGGGATGTATTATGCTCCGGATGCCGTAGACATCTATGAAACAAATTTGGATTTATGAGGATGTTGATAAAATGTTAGAAGTTAAATTTTATGACAATGTAGCAGATGAACTTTTGAAATTTGCCGTTATTATTTCAAAAACAAATGGTAAGTGGATATTTTGCAAACACAAGGAACGAGAAACTTATGAAGTGCCTGGTGGTCATAGGGAGCTAGGTGAAACTATAGTTGATACTGCAAAAAGAGAACTTGCAGAAGAAACTGGCGCTGTTGAATTTGATATTAAACCAATATGTGTGTATTCTGTTAAAGGAAAAACAAGAGTAAATGAAAATGTTGAAGACGAAAGTTTTGGTATGTTGTTCATAGCGGAAGTTTTTTCTTTTGAAGAATTACATAGTGAAATCGAAAAAATATTGATTACTGATACATTAGTAGAAAATTGGACATACCCTTTGATTCAACCTTTATTGATGGAAGAAGCAAAAAACAGAGGATTTATATAAATACTAATTGAGCGAGCTATGAGTTTCATAGGGCATTTAGCTTTCTTACAGGGATGACTGCCAATGCCTATATTCACAACCGCAGGTTGTCTTTAGCAGGTAGAGAAATTGTAGAAACCAATGCTAAAATAACAGACATTGCGCTGAAGTATGGTTATGAAACACCAGAGAGTTTTTACGAAGGCATTTACAAGGTTTCATGGAATAGCAGATCCAGGAAAATGCTTTGTATGCGGGGCAGCGAACCCCCAAAAGTTTATATATACCCCAGGGCACGAAAAATTCACTTTTGCAAGTAGGTTTCCTATCAAGATGTGTTAGTGGAGGTGCAACAATGTTATTACGGATGTGTGAAGTGAGGAAAAGATATCTATAATACGATTTAAATAGGTGAAATAAATGGAGGACAAATAAAATGGAATTAGTAAAAGGTAGACCGGAAAATACAGAGGGGCGGTTAGAGCGTGAAATCGCGGTATATGATTTGCTGGATAGCCTAGGCATCAGCTACCAGCGAATAGACCATGAAGAGGCTAATACCATGGAGGCATGCGCAGAGATTGACAAGGTATTGGATGCTCTTATCTGCAAAAACTTATTTCTCTGCAATCGTCAGAAAACCCAGTTCTATCTGTTGATGATGCCTGCGGATAAACCGTTCAAGACCAAATATCTGACAAAGCAGATTGATTGTGCAAGACTATCCTTTGCGGACCCGGAGTACATGGAAGAGTTCCTACATATAAGACCAGGGGCTGTGTCCGTCATGGGACTGATGAATGACAAGGAAAATCGAGTGCAGCTTCTGATAGACAAGCCGGTGATTGAAGCAGAGTACATGGGCTGCCACCCTTGCGTCAGCACTGCCAGCTTAAAGCTTCATGTGGCGGATGTGATGGGGAAATTCTTAGATGCGGTGCATCACAAACCGATTATAGTGGATTTACCCGTGGAGGAAGAACATGGATTATAAGGCACTTCATGAAAGGCTACTTCGCCTTTCCACCACCGGTGGGCAGATATATGTTAGTAAGGTGACGCCGGGCAGCAAGCCGAGTCTGGGTGTGCGGGTGCCGGAGCTTCGTAAGATTGCAAAAGAGATTGCTAAGGGGGATTTTCGGGACTTTCTGGATAATGGGCCGGAGGAGTACTGGGAGTATGAGACCTTAAAGGCATTTGTTATTGGTTATGCCAAGATGGACATTGAAGAAGCTATTGTACAATGCCAAAACTTTATCCCAAAGCTTCACGATTGGAGTGTCAGCGATGCCCTGTGCCAGAATTTTACCATTGCCAGAAAGTATCCGGAGCGTGTTTATCAGTGGCTCATGGAGATGGTGCAGATAGATGATGAATACCACCAGAGAGTGGTGGCGGTGATTTTAATGAGCCATCTGCTGGTGCCGGAGTACATTGATGGAATTCTGGACTGTATGAATCGTCTGAAAAATCCGGGATATTATACCAAGATGGGTGTGGCATGGTGCGTAGCTACTGCTTATGCCAAGTTTCCGAAGGAAACCCATGCATTTATGTTACATAATGAGCTGGATGATTGGACATATAACAAGTCCATTCAGAAAATGATAGAGTCTTATCGTGTCACCGATGAGGCGAAGGAGATTCTTCGAACCATGAAAAGAAAGTAGCCCGGCTGTGGGCACAGCCGGGCTATGTAAGGAGAATGTATGAAAACCCAATAAAAGGATAATTGTTTGTCGAAGCTAATCGGTCCCCAATACATTATTATCAAAATCCGCTAGCTCCATTCGGTATCAGGGATGTTTTTCCCTGAATCATATGATACATTTATCATAACAGTAAAATGTGGCGAAATTATGGACGTAAAGTGAAAAAGTTCTAAAAGAAATAAACAAAGTATAAAGGAATCCGAAAATGAAAATACAGCGTTTGCATTACAGGGCGAAATTGAAGAATGATTATGATAAAGAGGCATTTAAGAGCGAGCTTGTGAAATGTCAGGAAATGATCCGCAGTGCCCAGAAATCCGGTCAGGTGCTCACAGCAGCATTATATTTTGCTGATACCGCGGATATTAGCGAGACACTTTTTTTCTATTATGAAGGTGTGGGCGAGGATAATGTAGCTTCCCCGGAAGAATTGCTGGAGCCCATAAATGCCTTTTTATGGGAGTGGCCCGGGACAACGGAAAGCCGTATCTGGGTGAAGATGTACCATATTTATTATCATTCCGTTCCGGAATCTGTGAAAGGCTGGAAGCGGGCTGCAAAGCCGGAGCTGCGCCGGGGGCGAATTGCTTTATTATATGAAGAAAAGCTCTTTAGCTATGTCTACTATCACAAAGCCATCGTGGATGAGGGGCTCCTTAAGGGGGACAAATATCAGTCTATCGCTCTTCATGAAAATGTGTTGTTCTCATATTTTGAAGAGCCGAAAACTATGGTTAATATTAAGAATTCTGCTAAGGAGTCCGAGGTCATTGAAGAGTGGCTCGCAGTGGACCCGGAGAGTCACTTTATTCATACTCCCGAGTGTGAGGGTTTGAATTTTATGTTTTTACCTACGCTGTTTGCATTAGGCGTAGAAGATTTGGAGGATTAGTTTCATGATTATTGATACACATGCCCATTATGATGATAAGGTTTTTGATGAGGATAGAGAAGCGGTGCTGGCAGATTTGCAGGGAAAGGAAATCAGCAGGGTGATTAACAGTGGTTCCAGTCTGGCTGCCTGCAAGCGTACCCTGGAGCTGACGGAGAAGTACGATTTTATCTACGGTACTTTGGGTATTCATCCCTGTGACTGTGAGGAGTTGACAGAGGAGGATATACAGTGGATTAAGGAGAAGTGTGCATTGAAGAAAATTGTAGCTGTGGGTGAAATCGGTCTGGACTACTACTGGGATGAGCCGGACAGGGAGATTCAGAAAAAGTGGTTTGCCCGTCAGATGGAGCTGGCAAAAGAGGTGCAGCTTCCTATGGTGATTCATTCCAGAGATGCAGCTCAGGATACCATTACCATGATGAAGGAACATTATGCTCGGGAGATAGGCGGCGTGATTCATTGTTACTCTTATAGCAAGGAATCAGCTAGGGACTTTTTGGATATGGGCTTTTACTTCGGAGTAGGCGGGGTAGTAACTTTCCAGAACGGAAAGAAGCTGAAGGAGGTTGTGGAGTACCTTCCCATGGATCGCATTTTGACGGAGACGGATTCTCCTTATTTATCTCCCGTTCCTAACCGTGGCAAGCGTAACGACTCCCGGAATTTACATTATGTTGTGGCAGCAATTGCTGAGATTAAGGGGCTTTCCGTAGAAGAGGTTAAGGAGATTTGTAAGGCCAATGCCCATAGACTGTATACAAAGTTGAAATAAATTCGTGCAGTTTTTAATACATTAAGAATATATAAAGATTCATAAATGATGGTAGACAACACTTTAGCGTAGTACTATACTAAACATGGCAATACAAATGAAACAGTTTACACGTCAGAACCGCCTTTGCGAATGGCGTGACGTGAACTGTAGAATCATGAGGGAAGTAGGAGGAAGTATATGTCATTAGAAGTAAAAGAGTTAGTTAAGAGCTACGGAGACAAGACGGTTGTAGACCATCTTTCTTTTTCTCTGAAGGAGCCGGGTGTGTATGCGCTCTTAGGTACCAACGGTGCCGGTAAGACCACATCCATCCGCATGATTTTGGGGATGCTCGCTAAGGATTCCGGAGAAGTGCTTTGGAAGGGAAAGCCAATGGATTCCATGAACATGAACATCGGGTATCTGGCCGAGGAGAGAGGCCTTTATCCCAAGTATGAGCTGATGGATCAGCTCCTCTATTTTGCAAAGCTGAAGGGGGTAGCCAAGGACGTTGCCAAGGAACGTATTGCTTATTGGGCGAAGCGTCTGGAGGTAGAGGAGTATTTATACCCGAAGCAGACAAAGGGCAAGAAGAAAGAGAAGCCCAAAATGGCTGACCAATTGTCAAAGGGTAATCAGCAGAAGATTCAGCTGATGGCTGCACTGATTTCTGAGCCGGAGATCTTGATTTTGGATGAGCCGCTCAGCGGTCTTGACCCGGTTAATACCGACCTTTTCAAGGAAATTATCCGTGAGGAAATTGCAAAAGGAAAATACTTGATTATGTCATCCCATCAGATGGCTACCATTGAGGAGTTCTGTAAGGACATCACCATTCTGAATCGTGGTAAGGTGGTATTACAGGGTGATTTGAATGAGATTAAGAAGAGCTATGGCCGTGTAAATCTGTTTATCAAGTGTGACGAAGAGTTTGATGATGTGATTGCTAAGCATGGTCTGGAAGTATTAAACGACACACCGGATGGAAAGCAGTTGAAGGTGACAGGTGAAGAGCAGGCAAAGCATTTCTTGAAGGACCTTCTTGCAGCAGACAAGACGGTAGTGCGTTTCGAGCTTCGTGAGCCTTCCTTACATGAAATCTTTGTAGAGAAAGCAGGTGCCCAGCATGAAGAAGAATGATTATAGAGGCTGGCAGGAGGTGTTCCGCTTTTCCTTTATGCAGGGCGTGAAGCAGAAGTCCTTTACCGGTTTTCTAATCTTTATGTGTGTGCTTCTGATATTGGGTCCCATTGCACTTACTTTTTTCCAATCCGGAAAGGAGCCGGAGGAAACTAAGGTAACTGTCCAGAAGTTATACATTTTTGATGAAGTAAATCTGGCAATTGATTACGAAAATGCGTTTGAGGGAACGGATTTGTCGGACGTCGATGTGGAAGTAAGGTCAGATATTACATATGAGGAGTATAAAACTAACATAGAAGAATTGGAAGATACCAAGGACTTGGGTGTACAGATTGGCTATGAGGATTTGGGTTACTTCCAGCTGAACTTTGTTCGTCCTGCAAAGGCAGATTTGTCGGATGAGGAATGTGATATGGTCATTGATACTTTTGTGACGTTCTTTGAGGAGGCAAAACGAAAGGCTATTGATGTTACAGAGGAGCAGATGGCATTTATCAACCAGGCTGTGAATACAGAGGTACTTTTTACCGACGAAAGCGGAGCCATCATTGAGGAAGAAGAGGCCGCAGAGGGTATCTCCATGGATGAGTACTTTATCCTTTTGGGCGGAATCATGGTGTGCCTTATGATTATCACTTTAAACGGCAGTAGTGTTGCCAATGCTATTGTTACCGAGAAATCTACCAGAGTGGTAGAGTATCTGATGATTAATGTCAGACCTATGGCACTGATTGTAGGTAAGATTCTTTCCTGCATTTGCCTCACATTAATTCAGTTTGGTGTAATGGGTGTGTCCTATCTGATATCTACTGTGATTCAGAAGGCACTGTTTTCTCAGGAACAGATTGATGCGACCATGGATTCTATGTCTGCGTTGCAGGCATTCCAAGGATTAAATGTGGTGAATATCATTCTCTGCATCTTGATTATTTTGATGGGCATTTTGTTCTTCAGCATCTTGGCTGGTCTGGCAGGAGCCTCTGTCAGCAAGATGGAAGAGCTTGCGGAGGGTATGAAGGTGTACCAGATGGTGCAGGTAATCGGTTCCTATATTGGTATCGGTATCTGTATAATGGAGATGATGGGAGGAGTAAATCCTTTAATCATCAATATTTGTGGATTGATTCCGATTTCCACACCATTTATTGTACCAGCTATGCTCCTTACGGGAAGGATGACAGTGATGGTTGCATTGATCGGTTTTGTCCTTCTGACGTTGCTTACGGTGCTCCTTTACATTTTTGCAGCACGTGTATATGAATCTATGATTTTCTACAATGGTAAGGTACTTAAGTTGAAGGATATCTTAACTATTTCGGGAGTACGCAGTGGAAAGGGGGGCAAATAATATGAAAAAGAATGCTTTTGCCGGATGGCAGGACGTGTTTGCCTTTACCTGGAAGCAGGCGGTGAATGGAAAAGGATTTAAGGGAGCCACTGTTGGAATCGCGCTTCTTTTTCTTGTGGCAGGCTTAGCGATTAGTACTATTATGGCTTTTGTACAGAAGAAATCTGACAGCGAGGTATCTCCTATTGGGGTGGTATCTGTGACGGACGAAAGCGGGCTTGCAGTCCTATACCTAGATGGTTTTAAAGAGGCTAATGGTGATAAATACCCTCACATCTCATTTGAGAAAAATGCAGAGGAATATGCGTTGGAATTAAAAATCACCAAAGCGGAGGAAGGTTATTTACTGTCTGCTATTCTTCCAAATGAAAGTGAAATTTCGGAATCTGATGCAGAGGATTTTCTGGATGATTTTATGATTTGTATGGAACAGAGTAAGCTCTTATCTTCCGGAATTCCGGCCGAAAAGCTTGCCCTTGCCATGAGCGGTGTGTCTTATGATATGTATGAGGCAGGAGAGGAAGAAAAGAGTATTGGCGAGCAGCTGGTATCTCAGCTCCTTCCTATGATTGTTATTTTTGCAATGTATATGATGACTTTAATCTATGGTCAGAGTATTGGAAATATTGTCAGCGTGGAGAAATCCTCCAAGCTGATGGAGATGGTGCTGACCATGACCCAGCCCTATGCACTTTTGTTTGGTAAGATTGCTTCCACAGTGGTGCTTGCGCTTTTGCAGCTGGGACTATGGATTGTGTGCTTTGTGGGTGGCTTCTTTGGCGGTGATATTATCGCCAAAACAGTAATCTATCCCGACTATACGAACTACATCTTACAGGTATTTGAGCTATTAAGTTTGCAGGATGGAAGCACAGCATTTTCCGTAGGTGCAGTTGTATTATGTATCCTTTGCATGTGTATCGGATTGTTGTTCTATTGCGTCTTGTCCGGCACCATCGCTTCCTTTGCAAGCAAGGCAGAGGAGCTTGCCCAATGTATGGCATATTACCAGTTGGCGGTTATCGCAGGCTTTTTTGGAGCATATATACTTCCACTGCAGGATATTGAATGGGCCAATACCCTTCTTAGAATTGTTCCGGTTTCCAGTGCATATCTGCTTCCGGGAGATATTTTGGTAGGAAATGTAAACGTGGGACTTGGCATCGTCTATATGTTGGTACTCTTTGCATTCACGATCGCGCTGGTTCTGCTCGCGGGAAAGGTTTATAAGAACCAGTTGTTCCATAAGGGAACCAATATATTTGAACGTTTTAAGAAGAAAAAAGCATAAATAATGAAGGAGTGTTGCATGATTGCTTCATGCGACACTCCTTTTGCTATGGTGACGAAGAAAAAGGTGTTGACTCTCAACCTAAGTTAAGGTTTATGCTACCTTCATAAGGTACCTTATATGTGACAAGGAGAATGAGATTATGAGGATAGGAGAATTTGCTAAAATTTGCAATACAAGAATATCTGTACTGCGTCATTATGATAAGCACAATTTGTTAAAACCGGTATATACGGATCAGCTTACAGGATACAGACATTATTCAGGGGAGCAGATTTCGGTTTTCTTTCGGATTACTGCATTAAAACAGGCCGGATTTTCTTTGAGTGAAATTCGTAACTTACTAAAAGAGATAAGTAGTGATGGTGATGTGCTATATATCTTTGAAAAGAAAAGAGCAGAGATTAAGATACTTCTTCATAATCTAGAGAGTGCAGAAAGGCTTATGATAGGAGTAAATCATATGAATAATTTGGTCTTTGAAGAAAGAAAAGAAGGTATTTTTGCAAAATATTTAAAGCGAGGAGAAGCAAGTCTTGAAATACTGTGTGAAGAGATAGAGCAGGAGCTTTGGAAACAGGATTTTCAGAGGATATCAAAAATCTCGGATGACAAAACAGAAATTATTTGTCAGGTTATAAAATTGAAGAAACAGGCAGAAAAACTACAGGAAAATACACAGCTTAGTTTTGAAGATGATGAGCACGTAATCGGTAAATGGGAGGCTGTAGGTGAATATGTATCGAAGGAAGAATTTTTCGAAGAGAAAGAATGTCGGACGAATTGGTATTATGAATATCCCAGAATTCTCTATTTTCTTCCGGAAGGAGAGCGTTATTGGTGCTTTGGGTGGACCAAGGGAAAGCTCCTTATCGAAACAGGAGATACTTCTTTTGTAAACGATTATGAGGTGCAGATGGTAGGGGAAGAGAATTATATGTTTGTTTCTTATAAGTCCTATGATTATTGCAGAGGTGGTGTGCCGAAGATTTTGGTTTTGCGCCAGATGGACAAGAAAAGGTACTCTGCTAAGGAACTTGCTAAAAAGGATAATATTGATATGCCATTTGTGGAGGATGATAGGATCCTGGGGAAATGGAGAGCGTTTGATTTTATAAATTCCAAAGAAGAATTCTCACCGGAGGGAAGTGGAGAGCCCCCAATTTTCTTTAAGAGTATTGAATTTTTTCCGGGAGGAAGTTGTGATAGTGTGTATGGGGAAGAATTGATTACCGGAGATGAAAAACAGGCCTGGACAAAGGGATATTTGCTTAGAAAGTGGAATAGTTGTGCCTGCGCCTATGAGATTTACACAGTGGATGACAGAGAGTATTTGATTATGGAGTGGAAAAGTGGTGATTATCGTTGGGGAGGATTCCCCACAGATTACTATGTGTTTGTAAGAGAGTAGGATATAAAAAGGGCTGAGTATCTACACTCTTTGGATGAAAATCGAACAGATATTTGACATGATAGTGGGAAGATGATATTATAATAATAGAAAAGGTGCTACCGATAGACGGTTAGCCCGAGTATATAACGATTAAAAATAACCGCCAAGTTTTCTCAGGACAGGGCGGTTATTTTTGTGTCTTACTATTCTTACCAAGCGAATAGCCAAGACTGAAACAAGTCAAGCATAAGCTAATGACAGCAATCAAGCTTTCGATGGTTAACATAAGCAACTCCTCCATTCTAAGATTTCCACAAGTGGATTTCTATGTAAACAGAGGTCACAGTCCTCTGGAAGAAGACTAACCGCCTACCGTTATGGTAGCACCTAAAAATATTATATCGAATGTTTGTTCGAAAATCAAGCGTTGAGCGTCAGTTTTTCCTATAGGGAAAAATGCTATGTGGATACCGATTTTCTGGTTTTGAGGTATCTATATAATTAATCCACCTGATAGAGCTTCACATCCCCACAGGAGAAGACTAGTGTAAAGTTCTCTGCGAAGGCATTCTCATCAATGGTGTAATTTGAGCGTTCATAGGAGGAAATAACCACGTAGGAGACATTGTAATATTCATACAGGTCCAGGTTCTCCAAGGGTGCTTCCAACATAAGCTTCACATGCTGCTTGCGCTCTGAGGTATCGATACCATGGAAATATAAGAAGGTATCGGCACCGCATACAACATTTCGTCCGGTAAGAGAGGGCAGTGCATTATTGTGGTGGGTACTGGTTAGGAATACGGCGTTTGCCGGAGTGTTTTCCTCAATGTACTCTGCAAGCTGCACATGGCTTGCAGGATAAAGCTGGTAGCCGGATACCATTTCGCGCTGCAATGTCAGGATTCCGGAAAAGGTGGAAGCAAAGACAACACAGAAGCTGATAAAACGGATTCCTCCAATTCCTCGAAGCTGACGATACAATTCTACTGCATAGTCGGCAGCGACAATGCATAATAGCAGGTAGGCTGCATAGAGCAGCTTATTGTTGTCGTATACGTTAGGGGTAAATACAATAAATTCTGCAAGGAACCAGATAACAAGTGCCGGAAGCAACAGGTGTCTGGTTTTTTTGTACCCTGCGCAGACTCCGCCAATAATCAGTATGAGTGGCAGTCCAAGATTCTTTAAGTAAAACCATGGGTAAAAATCACCCAGATTGCCCCAGTTAAAATGACCTCTGAGGAACCCTCCTTCTGCCACCTGTCCGAAGGTCCAGAAAAGAAGCTGGGGAATTGCGAGAACCAGTACACAGAGAAGATAAACGCCCCAGGTGCTCAAAAGTTCTCTGTAACCATGCTTACGTAAATGCCCAATCAGAAGATAAATTCCATATAATACACAGAAACCGATACCCAAGATTCCAACCAGGAGCAGCTTCTCAGAAGCTATGGAGCCGGCGTTTACCAGTTTCTGGAACAGGCACATCATAATTACAAAGCCCAAAAGAATAAGTCCACCATGCCAATTTTTCTCTTTTCCGGTTATAACTCTGCGATATAAATAAGTAAGCAACCATGCTGCACTGATGAGTCCCGCGCTTAAGAAGGAGTGGGTGTGAATCATGGGGAGTGCACTGATAAATATTCCGGCATACAGAAAATACTGTTTTTTCTCTTTAAACACTGCTTGATGAAGCAGCCAGATTCCCGGGAAGAGTAAGGCGTATCCAAACAAGGTCGCTCTCTGAGGCAGGAACATATCCGCAATGATATTTACCCAGCGGATATTGTGGTCTACCAGATTGGTAGGCGTGGTGTAAAATCCGGTAAAAATATCTGCAAATTCAAATTCTCTTTCTCTCGCCCAATCAATAAAATATAAAAATCCAAGTCCTCCATTAAAAAAGTAAAGAATATAAGTCAGAAATGCTTTGGCACGTGACTCTAAGATAGTAATTGCCAGCAAATATACACTGCCCATAATCTGAGCGAATGCAGCCAGCATGGGAAGGATATAAGCTACTCTGAGGGATGCCCCCATCAGATAAATGCTGGAAGAAATACTGTCTGACAAAAAGGGATAGGACAGTCTGGTACCGGGAAATAAAGAGTAATCCGGTGGGAACGAGCCCTGATTTGCAATACTGGTGATAAAGCCAAGATGCATATTCATATCACCATAGGTACACTGTCCGGCATACATAGAGCCATCGGCTCCCATGGGGATGGTATGTGTGTGCAGCAGATATATCCATAAAATCATGGTACCTACAAAAGCGAGAACGAACCACTTATGCTCCCGAAGCTGTGAGCCGAGACATAGAAGTCCTTTGTCAGCCTTTACGCCTCCCTTAATCGCCGGAATATAAGCCGGCAGAAGTACTACCATGGCTAAAATATGGGAAAGCAGGGTGAAATCAAAGAAAAAGGAGAATAATATGGGAAGCCACTGCAATGTGAGGGAACCCACACAACTGCCCAATAAAATCTTTATCATAGGATTTTCCTTTTTTAGGAAATAACCTGCCAGTAAGATACCGGCAATCTGAAAATAGAAAAAATAAAGGAATCCCAGAAGATTTCCTAGTGCAGAACCAAACATCATCAATCCTCCATATTTTTACTCGTAAAAGCGCACGTTGTGCTTATTATCCTGCTTCGCAGGCAGTTCACATTATAGCATTTTCCGGATATTGTAGCAATACGACAAAGGGGTAGGCCGATTATTAAGATTTATTGAATTTCGATAAAAACATATTGACTTTCGATGCGTACTGTTATAGAGTGTGCTTATCGAAAAACGATAAACTTACGGAGGTGGCTATGAAAAAAGATAGTTTGACTAAGATTACGAAATTGCTTTTAGACTTTATGTTTTACGCGGGGATTGTGGTGACATTGTCATTGCCGGCCAGTGTACGCTTTTTGATTGATTGGGTTTCCGGCAACGGAAAGGATTCGCCCTTTGGATATCTTAGTGAAGGAATCGGCCAGCACTACGTGGAGGCGGTGGTGATTTATTTCTTCCTGGGAATTGCGGCGATTCTCATCATATGGGAGCTGCGCAAGATGTTTAAAACAGTTTTACAGCAGAAGCCCTTCGTGATGGAGAATGTGAAAAGCTTACATAAAATGGCGAAAATCAGTTTTTTGATAGTGATTCTGGCAATTATCCGCAGTGCAGTGTATCTGACAATCGCCATGATGGTGGTGGTGCTGGTATTTGTCATCGCGGGACTTTTCAGCGAAGTATTATCCCGGGTATTTGAGGAAGCCATCAATTACAAAGAAGAAAATGATTTGACGATTTAGGAGGTTTCCATGGCGATAAGAATTAATTTGGATGTGATGATGGCAAAGCGCAAAAAGGGTCTGACAGAGCTGGCCGGCGAAATAGATATCACTTTGGCGAATCTGTCCATACTAAAGAATAATAAGGCGAAAGCGGTGCGCTTTTCCACGTTGGATGCAATCTGCAAAGCACTTAACTGCCAGCCGGGGGATATTTTGGAATATGTAGAAGACGAGGAGAAGAACAGGTGAAAAATCCATAAATGCAAGATTTTTCACAGGCAACTTTGCACCTACGGGTCAAAGTTTGCGAACTATGAAAGGATAGGGGTGTTGAAATGAGTGAGGTTAGACAAGAAACTACGATTGAGATAAAGGAAGAAAAGATTCCGATAATGAAAGAGAAGTTTGGGGTATTTGGCGCGGCTACGTTCTTGTACGCTGTATTGTATGTATTTTGTATGTATCAAAATAAGTCAGGAATTACCTACCCTTTTTTCGTGGCAGGAAGTCTTTACTATTTCTATTATTCGTTTGGAAGGTTAGGGCTTACCTGGAAAAAAGGGAATCTATTTTACCTGATTAGTATCGCACTTTTGGCAGTGGCAACG
>JAFUKH010000080.1 GCA_017467845.1 Lachnospiraceae bacterium
TCCATATATGTGTATTTCTAATTGTAGAAAACAATCTAGGACAATCACTAATTGCTTTATGTCTTTTCCCTGACAGCCAAAATTCTAAAGAGTCATCCGAATACATTTCCATCACAATATACCAATGCCCTTTTTTGTTCTCTAAAATGTTAATAGCCTTATAGTCCTTAAAAGTTCTTAAAGATGTAGCAAAATACTTAAATTGGGGGATTTCATTTTCCATCTTTATATATTCTTTATTTTGTTCTCTACAACCTTCTAAAAGTTGTTCATTATACATTTCTAATATTCGATATTTTTCTTTGGATTTCTTGATATAAAACATCAATATCACAATTATAAAAACTAATATAACAATACTACACCACAGCAAATTAGTCATGCTCGCACCGTCCTTTTTTTATTGCTATTAAGATTATAACATATACTGACTCTTTATTTAATATGGTTTAACTTCAACCTTCAAAAACCTGTCATAAATATAATCTGGAATATTCTCCTTATACTTAGCTACCACCAAACAAATATCCGCTTGTTTCATCATCTTATACTCTGCAAATGCTTCTTCCGGGGTATCCCACTCAGATAACGGAATTGTTCTTTCAGTACCAGTAAATTGCATTTCTGCATAAAACTTGCCCTTCTTGTCATTATATCTCACTCCAAGCGGTAATACATTCTCTGGCGTTTCACCCTCTTTATAATGCTTTTTACTATTTACAAGCAAATTATTCAACCCTTGTGGTAATATGCAGCAAAAATTAGGATGATAAATACCAGACCCATCTCCAAATAAATCTTTATCCACTGCCATCGACTCACCATCACACTCGTAATAATGTTCCAAATACCACTTCACAAATGCTCTAGGGTCATCTAACCATCCTTGCCACATAACCGACTTATCATAGCAAGAACCAATATTGTCATTATCTACAGTGTCTCCGCATCGTGCTTTGATACCATCATAAACCTTATACGCTTCAGCACTTGCCTTATTCTCATATTCGATATACTCCTGTTCAAGATTCAATTCTTGCCATGTAATCTTGCCTGCCTTTAAATCTGCATAATCTTTCGTCGATACTGTTAGGAGATTTTTGTACCAATTATTTGATTCATCTCCGTCCTTATGCCATACCTTAAATCTGCCCTTATACTTTACCAAGAAAGTATCCACAACTAAATCTTCTGGGGATGTCTCACGCTTATACTTATTTACTTGAACTTCCCCTGTCAATTTACCTCTTACCTTTACAGCATGTCTCTCTATGTCATAAATAGTGAAATGACACTTACCTTCTTTATGAGCATAAAACTTTGTGCCATCCTTACTCTTCAGATTATTTACGCATCGCCCATAATTACTAATCCAATAATTTTCAGTTCCGTCTACACGTACAAACACTTCAAAAGCATTCTTCAGTTTATACTTAATCGGATATTCTACAGGCACACATTTCTCCTTTGGAATTTCAATTAACTCTTGATTTTCATTTAATATAAATTGCATTTTTCTTCCTTTCTGTTCTTACTTTGTCAATAGAATTGCTCTTTTAAAGAATGGTCTATATGGCTTGCAAAAACGCTCTGTACAGCTCATATAGACACATTAGTGCTATTAATGTGAATTTCTTAATCGAATAAATTCAGCCACTAAAATAAGCCGTCAGCAATCGCAATACTACGACTGATAACGACTTATGTAGGTGTCCAAATATTTTGTTTACACTTTTGTTTACACTTTGTGATGATGTGCTCAAACCTCCTTATTTTACAGTGTTTTTAAATGGTGTAGGGGGTTCGATTCCCTCTTCCTCTGCTAAATGAAAAACCTAGGAAAATGGCTGAAAACGCTGATATTCCTAGGTTTTTTGGTGTTTTGGGCTTGCTGTTTTGAAAGCCATTTTTTGCTCAAAATAAAATGTACCCTATAAGGTGGACACATTAAAACGAGGAAAAATAAAAAGCACAATCATCTAGGATGGTCGGTGTATCCATCATCTCAGGTACTCTTTACAGAGTACGTCGGGAACCATTTCCGACCTCTAAATAATCATGCTCGTTATTATCATATTCTCTTTTTTCCTAAAATATGGCATCCATAGCATCCTGTACGCTACTTACCCCAATCAGCTTCATATCCTTATCGCTCTTTAGCCCCTTCATGCATACTGCCGGTAAGATGCAGGTGTCAAAGCCAAGCTTCTTGGCCTCTGCCACTCTATGGGCAGCCATGCTGACACTTCTTACTTCTCCGCTAAGACCCACTTCACCAAAGGCAATCAGCTTGGGACTAAGTGGTTTATTACGGAAGCTGGAAAGCACTGCCAGCACAATTCCAAGATCAATGGCCGGTTCCTGAAGCTTCATTCCACCGGTAATATTGACATAGGCATCACAGCCGGAAAGCTGCACGCCGGACCGCTTCTCTAAAACCGCCATAAGAAGATTTACACGGTTAAAATCGGTACCGGTAGTCTGTCGCCTTGGGATTCCGAAATTACTGTGACACACCAATGCCTGAATTTCAATCAGGATAGGTCTGGTTCCTTCCATAGAGCACACCACCACACTTCCGCTGGCATTCTCAGGTCTACCCTCCAGCATATACTCTGAAGGGTTCTGCACCTCCACTAAGCCTTCCTGTCGCATCTCAAAAACGCCAATTTCATTGGTGGAACCGAAACGATTCTTTACCCCTCGCAGTATTCGATAAGAAGCATGTCTGTCTCCCTCAAAATAGAGCACAGTATCCACCATATGCTCCAATACTCTGGGGCCAGCCACAGTTCCCTCTTTGGTCACATGGCCAACAATCATAATGGACACATTTAATCCCTTTGCCAGCTGCAAAAGAGTAGCCGTAGCCTCACGCACCTGGGATACACTCCCCGGTGCTGCGGATACATTCTCATTATACATGGTCTGGATAGAGTCAATTACCACTACCTTGGGCATCTCCTTACGAATGGCCTCTGCAATACTATCCAGATTGGTCTCGCATAAAAGAAGCATCTGGGCACTGAAATCCCCGATTCTCTGTGCACGCATCTTAATCTGAGCCGGAGATTCCTCTCCGGAAATGTAAAGCACCTTATTGCCCTGATCTGCCAGTAGCTTGCAGGTCTGTAAAAGGAGTGTGGACTTACCAATGCCCGGGTCTCCTCCCACTAAGGTAAGGGAGCCCTGCACGATACCGCCGCCTAGGACTCTGTCCAGTTCCGCAATACCCACCTGCAACTTATCCTCATCCGTAATCTCGATATCATTCAGTGCCGTAGGAACTGCCTTCTGTACTCCAGATTTATTTTTCCCCATATTTTTTAAGGAAGCGGTATTCACCACTTCCTCAACAAAAGTATTCCACTCTTTACAGCCGGGACACTGTCCCATCCATTTGGTGGATTCGTGTCCACAGCGCTGGCAATAAAAAATCGTACTGCTTTTTCCCTTTGCCATTTACTATACTCCTAAGAATTTATTTTACTTCTTTTGTTTTAAAGACTACCTTACCCTCTCCGGTCTTCTTATCCGTCTGATAGCCGGCAGTAACGATATCTCCTACCTTTACATTTTGTTTTAAAATCTCCTCTGCAAGAGAATCCTCTACCACAGACTGTAACGCTCTCTTAAGAGGTCTTGCTCCCATCTTTGCATCAGAATACTTGGAAACCAGGTGCTCTTTCAGCGAAAGACTAATGGTAAGAGTAATATCCATCTGATCCTTACATCTCTTACATAATCCCTTTGCAAGAAGAGTTATAATTTCCTTCATATTACTGTCATTCAGCTGATGGAAGACGATAATATCGTCAATTCGGTTGATAAACTCCGGCTTGAAGGAACGCTTTACTTCCTCCATTACACCGTTTTTCATCAGCTCATAATCTTTTTTCTCACTCTTTTCCGATGCAAAGCCCAGATTCTTCGGGTCGATAATCCTCTGTGCACCTGCATTGGAGGTCATGATAATAATGGTATTCTTAAAGCTTACCTTTCTTCCCTTAGAATCGGTAATGTGTCCATCATCCAATACCTGAAGAAGAATATTAAACACATCGGGATGTGCCTTTTCAATCTCATCAAAAAGTACCACAGAATAAGGATTTCTACGCACCTTTTCACTGAGCTGACCGCCGTCATCAAAGCCCACATATCCCGGTGGAGAACCAATCATCTTAGACACGGAGTGGCCCTCCATGTACTCGGACATATCCACACGGATAATTGCATTTTCCGTTCCGAACATCGCCTCTGCCAGAGCCTTACTCAGCTCCGTCTTACCCACACCGGTGGGACCCAGGAAAAGGAAGGAACCGATTGGTCTGTTAGGATCTTTTAAGCCCACACGGCCTCTTCTCATAGCCTTAGCCACAGCAGTTACTGCTTCCTCCTGACCAATCACACGCTTATGAAGGATGCTTTCCAATTTAAGTAATCTCTCGCTCTCCTTCTCTGCCAGCTTTTGTACCGGAATCTTGGTCCACATGGACACTACTGCCGCAATATCCTCTTCCCCTATGGTAATCATACCATCGCCTTTATTCTTGGATGCCTGCTTTTCCAGACGATTTAATTTCTTATAAAGCTCATCCTGCTCTCTCTTATACTGGCCGGCAAGATTCATATCCTGAGCAATGAGCGCATCCTCCATGCGCTTGTTCAGCTCTCCAATCTGCTCCTCAAGTGCCAATCTCTTATCCCCTGCCGTGGTCATTCTAAGGCGTGCTGCAGAAGCGGCCTCATCGATTAAATCGATTGCCTTATCCGGCAAGTTACGGTCATTAATATATCTTTCTGACAGAAGCACTGCTGTCTCCACTGCCTGAGAGGTAATCTCTACATTATGATGCTTCTCATAGCCGCCCTTGATGCCCTCTAAGATACCGATAGCTTCTTCTACTGTAGGCTCGTTCACACTTACCGGCTGGAAACGTCTCTCCAATGCCGCATCCTTCTCAATATGCTTCCGATACTCTGAAATGGTAGTGGCACCAATTAACTGAATCTCTCCACGTGCCAGTGAGGGCTTTAAAATATTGGACGCATCGATGGCACCCTCTGCGCCACCTGCTCCGATAATGGTATGCAGCTCATCTAAGAAAAGAATCACATTACCATCGGAAATCACTTCCTTAATCAGCTTCTTGATACGCTCTTCGAATTCACCACGATACTTGCTGCCCGCTACCATTCCTGACAAATCCAAAGTAAGCACACGTTTATTCTGTACCGTAAAAGGTACCTTTCCCTGCACGATACGAAGGGCAAGCCCCTCTACAACCGCAGTTTTACCCACGCCGGGCTCACCTATCAGACAAGGATTATTCTTGGTACGTCTGCTGAGAATCTGAATCACACGGCTGATTTCGTCTTCTCTTCCGATTACCGGATCCAGCTTCCCTTCCCTGGCAAGTGCCGTCAAATCACGGCTATACTGAGCTAAAGTAGACGGCTTTCCCTTTGCCCCTGGTTTATTCTTCGCCAAATCTTCTTTATAAAGGTTAGGATCTGCTCCCATTGCCAGAAGCACATCTACATAGATTTTCTGAGGTGATACGCCCATGGTAGAAATCAGACGTACTGCCACATTTTCCCCTTCTTTGATAAGAGCCATCAGGATATGCTCGGTTCCCACCTTTTTTAAGCGGAACCGCTTTGCTTGCGCAGCAGCCTCCTCCAGAACCTTAAGTGCTCTGGGGGAATAGCCCTCTCTTTCCTTTATGGTTACGCCTCCCTCAAAGGCAATCAAATCACGAATCAATTCCACGGCCCGCTCAAAGGCAACTCCATTGTCATGAAGTACCTTGGCAGCAACACCGGTCTCCTCCTTGATTAATCCCAGCAAAATATGCTCGGTTCCCACATAGCCCTGTTTCAATTGCTTTGCACATTTCTCCGCAAGCTTTAATGCGGTCTGTGCCTTATTTGTAAATTCAGGCTGCATTTACATACCTCCAAAATTAAATTACTCTTGGCAAAACGCTTCGATAGTCTCTGCGATGGTGGCTAAGCTCTCCATCCAGAAATCCTTCTTAGTCAAATCTACTCCCATCATAGCACCTGCCTGCTCAATTGTACAGCTCGGAGTATTTTTTAACATCTCTTTGTATTTACCCACAAAGCTCTCCCCTTCTTTTAAGAACATGCCGTACAAGCCCACTGCGAACAGATTACCGAAGGCATACGGGAAATTGTAAAAGCTTAGTCCTGAGCTGTAGTAATGTCCCTTACATGCCCACATATATGGATGCATGCTTTTCTCATCCAAGCCATCACCATAAGCTTCCTTCTGGGCATTTAACATGATTTCTTTCAAATCAGAAGCCATAAGGAACTTATCCTGACACTGCTCAAATACTGCAGTCTCAAATAAATAACGAGAATAAATGTCAACGATACACTGAGTCTTCTCCATCAAATCATTCTCTAATAAACTAAGACGTTCCTCCCCGGTTGCATTTGCCAAAGCATTGTGTCCCAGATGTGTCTCGTTAAAGGTAGATGCAGTCTCTGCTACCGGCATCGGATAATCCTGATTTAAGAACCGGTTATTTTCGGTCTGCTTATTATGGAATGCGTGACCAAGTTCATGAGCCAGGGTACTGATAGAGCCAAAATATCCGTCATAGTTGGTTAGAATACGGCTCTGATTCATTCCCGGTACACCTGCGCAGAAAGCACCGCCTCTCTTACCCTTTCGAGGGAAGAAATCAATCCATTGATTGTCAAATGCTTCCTTCATCATATCAGACATTTCCGGGGTAAATTTCTCGAAACAAGTAAGAAGATAATCTCTTGCCTCTTCCACAGTATATTTCTTATCGGACTTTCCAAGAGGTGCAAAGAGCTCATACCACGGAAGCCCTGCTTCATGTCCAAGGAGCTGCGCCTTCTTGCGTAAATACTCCCGGAACTTAGGTAAATATTCTTTAATTGCCTCCATCATGGCATCCAAAGTTTCTCTGGACATTTTGGACTGCTTTAATGTCATGGCAAGAGGTGACTCATAGCCACGCTTTGTAGATAACATAGTTACCTGATTCTTAATATTATTCATGGCAAAGGCAAGTGAATCCTCAATCTTTTCATAACATGCCAATTCTGCCTCATATGCAGCCTTACGAATATTCACATCCGGGCTGTACGCCATGTTACGGATTTCAGATAAAGTCACTACTTCACCGTCAAAATCCACCTTTACTACAGAAGTTAAAAATGACTGTAATCTTGCCCATGCACTACCACCGGTCATATCCATTGCGGAAATCATCTCTTCCACATCATCTCCTAAAAGATGAGTAGCACTTTCCTTCATTTCCTTTAATTTGAATGAATATGCCTTTACGATTTCGCTCTCCTTGGCAAGCGCATCTACATCAGAAATCTGTGCCAAAAGCTTTTCTGATGCTGCAAGGGATGGAGCTGCCGAAGACCATATCTTCATCAACTTATTCTCCTGTGCAATCGCATCACCATCTTCAGTATTTACAGACTGACGAAGACTTAAGTATAAGTCCAGCTTATACATTTTAAAGGTCATTTCCTCTTCCATTAACAGAAGCTTCTCTGCCGCTACTTCAGGGTCTGTGGCCTCGCCCACTGCCTTACCATAAGCCTCTACAAGCTCTTCCAAGCCCTTCATATCCCCCTGATACGAAGGATCATCGATTCCTTTATAAATCGGTTCTAATGCCCATTCTGTTTTCATTTTCGGTTCCTCCAATATATTTTTATTATATAAAAGAATGTGTATAAGTTAAAAGGGCTGACACACTAACTGTGGCAGCCCTTATCTTTATTTATACAAACAAAACTTTGGTGCAAAACAAAAGAAATAGGAAGAAAACCAGTACGAAAATGCCTGCCACAACAAGTCCTGCTGCTACGGCACCTCCCACCATACTCCACCTTTCACCGGCAGATAACTCCTGATTTAACATTTCCTTACGCTTTTCCATTAATTCTTCCTGCGCACGGGTCTCAGGATCTTTCTGAAGGTCTTCTAACTGTCTTTCCTGCGCTGCTAATATTTCGTCAACATATCTATCCTGTGCATGAAAAATATTAAAACCTGATCTCTTATTTGTCTGCATATAAATGACACCTTACCATATGGCCGTTGCCCATATCCTTCTCCACAGGAACCTGTGTCTTACAGATTTCCATACACTCAGCACATCTGGTGTGGAACTTACATCCACTTGGTGGATTTGCCGGTGAAGGAATACTTCCTTCCAGAATGATACGGTCTGTCTTAAGGTCAGGATCCGGCATAGGAATCGCACTAAATAGTGCCTTTGTGTAAGGATGAAGCGGATTCTTGAAAATATCGTCTGTCTCGCCGGTCTCTACAAGACCACCTAAATACATAACACCAACAGTATCTGAAATATGCTCTACTACAGAAAGGTCATGGGAGATGAAGAGGTATGTCAAACCAAGTTCATCCTGTAAATCCTTTAATAAGTTAATAACCTGTGCCTGAATAGATACGTCCCACGCGGAGACCGGATCATCACATACGATGAAGTCAGGATTAAGTGCGATTGCTCTGGCGATACAGATTCTCTGTCTCTGTCCACCGGAGAACTCATGAGGATATCGATCCTTATGATAAGGCTGAAGTCCACAGGAAAGCATAATCTTGGTTACATAATCATCTAACTGATCCTTGGGAACAAGTCCGTGCTCTCTTACCGCCTCTCCGATGATTTCACCGATAGGGAGTCTCGGAGATAAAGAAGAATACGGATCCTGGAAAATAATCTGCATCTTGGTACGAAGGGCACGTAATTCCTTCTTGGAAAGCTTATCAATATCCTGACCGTTAAAGATTACTTCTCCGTCAGTCTTCTCAATAAGTCTTAAAATGGTACGTCCTGTAGTCGACTTACCACAACCGGACTCACCTACCAGACCCATGGTAGTACCCTTCTTGATTACAAAGCTTACATCATCAACTGCCTTTACGGCACCTTTCTTGCTACCGAGAGTGCCTTTGATAGGGAAGTACTTTTTCAGGTGGTTTACTTCTAAAATGATGTCATCTTTTTTCATCTGTTCTGCCATCTTACTTGTCCTCCTTCTTCGCATTCTCATAGTGTCTGTAGCAGCTTACATAGTGAGTATCGGAAACCTTTACTTCACATGGGTATGCACCGTCGCAGCCTTCTACGCACATTTCACAACGATCTTTGAAATAGCAGTAGTTGGGCATATCTACCGGATTAGGAACCTTACCCGGAATACTGTAAAGTCTGTCAATCTTCTTACCTACAACCGGCTTTGAATTCATAAGGCCGATGGTATAAGGATGGCAAGGATTCTTGAAAATCTCTGCTGCAGTACCCTTTTCTACCACACGACCTGCATACATAACTACTACATAGTCTGCCATCTCTGCAATTACACCAAGGTCATGAGTAATCAGCATGATGGAGCTGTTAATCTTATCCTTTAAGTCACGTAAAAGGTCAAGAATCTGCGCCTGAATGGTAACATCCAGTGCAGTCGTAGGCTCATCTGCAATAATCAGACGAGGATTACATGCAAGACCCATTGCAATCATAACACGCTGACGCATACCACCGGAAAGCTCGTGAGGGAACATTCTGTATACACCCTCACTGTTGGCAATGCCAACCAGCTCCAGCATCTCGATGGTTTTAGCCTTCACCTGCTCCTTGGTCATCTCAGAATTGTGAAGTTCAATTACCTCATCTACCTGATCACCGATACGGAATACAGGATTTAAGGAGGTCATGGGCTCCTGGAAAATCATGGAAACATAGTTACCACGGATTCCCTGCATTTTATTATTGGGAGTATTTACAATATTATACGCTTTTCCCTCGCCCATATTTAAACGGATTTCTCCATCTACGGTCTGACCCTGAGGACGCTGTACAAGCTGCATAATGGATAAGCTGGTTACGGACTTACCGCAACCTGACTCACCTACAACACCTACTGTCTTACCAATAGGCACTTCAAAACTCACACCATTAACACTCTTAACAGTACCTGCATCTGTGAAGAAGTAAGTATGAAGATTGTCAATCTCAAGAACGTTCTTCTCATCCCTCATCTTAGTAACATACTCAGATTCCGGAACATTTTTTCTCTTACGTTTCTTTTCAAATTCATTGGTAATCTTACGGTTCTCTCGTGAGATTCTACGAGACTCCTTTGCGGAGAGATAACCTTCTGCTTTTTTCTTTGCCATTTGTAATCTCCCTCCTATCTCTTCATCTTAGGGTCAAATGCATCACGAAGACCATCACCCAAGATATTAAATGCCAATACGGTTAATAACAAACAGATACCTGCAGGAATCCAGATAAACCAATAAGTTGTAAGAACGAAGGTATCGTTTACGTCGTTGATAATGTTACCCCATGAAGCAAATGGGAACTTAACACCCAGACCTAAGAAGGAAAGGGTTGCTTCGGTAATAATGGTAGAACCAAGGCTCATGGTACATACAACGATGAGCTGTGGGATAACGTTAGGAATTAAGTGCTTGAAAATTCTGTTATGAATCTTAATACCGGTAGCCTCTGCCGCAACCATAAACTCCTGCTCACGAAGAGAAAGAATCTGTCCACGAACAAGACGTGCAATACTAGGCCATCCAAGGAAACCTAAGATTAACATCAGGTATAACATACGAAGGGTAGGATCCACACGCATACCATCCATTACCGCACCGAGAATTATGATAATCGGCATGGAAGGAATACAGTAGAAAATATCTACGATACGCATGATAAGCATATCTACCCAGCCTCCGAAGAAACCGGACATACCACCTAAAATAACACCTAAAACGGTAGAAATAACTACTACGATAAAACCGATGATAAGGGATACTCGACCACCATACATAATACGGGTAAGCATGTCCATACCATTTTTATCGGTACCAAGCCAGTGCTCCTTAGAAGGATAAGAATAGGTATCAAATACTTTTACACCCTTCTCTTCCTGAATAGACCACATATTCTTGGTTACATCAAAGGAAAGCTTATATTCACAACTTTCACCTGCTTCATTGGTAAATGGGAATACTTCTTCACCTGCTTCAATAGCTGCTACAACCTCTTCCTTAAATGCACGGGTAAGGAATACATCGGAATGAATAGACTGAATTACATAGCTGCTTACAAATGCAACTTCTCCGTCAGCGGTAGTAACACCACCGTCTTCTGTTACAGTATAATCTACTCCGTCTAAGCTAAAGCTGGTTTCGCCGTTGGTAAATGCCTTCAGCATTGCAAATCTCTGATCAAAGGATAACTCCACACCCTCAATGGTAGAAGAAACGATATCCTTGAAAGCCATACCGATTACTTCTCCGTTATGAGAAATGCTGTAGAAATTCTCACCTTCCTGGGTTACACCATACTCTACATCCTTCCAAGTGAAGGAATCAGCCTTCTTAGTAAGCGCCAGAATCGTCTGTGCCTGAAGAATACTGTCATAAGCTACCTCTTTGCCTGCATTGGCAAAACGATATTCCTCATTCTTAGTAACTGCGGCATACTCTTTAAACTGCATGTCCAAACGATAGAATACCTGATCCTCTTCATATGGAGAAATCATTCCACCTATAAAAGAGAAAACAAACATGAATACTAAAATAACAAGTCCTGTTACAGCAAGACGGTTACGGAAAAATCTCTTTGCTACCATCGCACCCGGTGAAAGCACCTTTACACGACGGTCATCATTTAAAGAATACTGCTCGCTTGAGGAGTTTTCCTGTTCATTTACGTTCTTTAATTCTTCGCTCATTGTAACTCCTCCTTCTTATGATACTCTTACCCTGGGGTCAACTACCGCATAAAGGATATCGGTAATCAAGTTACCAAGTAAGGTCATTGCTGCCATAAATACTAAATAGAACATAGAGAACGGAATATCACCGGATACCATGGAATGATATGAGGTGTAGCCGATACCCGGAATACTGAATAAGGTCTCGGTAATAAGTGCACCGGAGAAAAGTCCCGGCAGGGAACCACCAAGAATGGTAACCAGCGGAATCAAAGTATTACGGAATGCATGCTTATAGATAACTGTTCTCTCGCTCAGACCCTTAGCACGGGCAGTTCTGATATAATCTGCATTTAATACTTCCAGCATATTGGTACGGGTATGACGCATGAGAGAACCCATACTGATTACTACAAGTACAATGATCGGAAGCACAAGGTGGTTAGCCTTATCAAGTAACTGTCCTGCAGGACTTAAATACTCATAATCACGTCCAACAAGACCATATAAATCAAACCATCCAAGCTTTACAGCGAATACTAACTTCATAAGAGAGGCAAAGAAGAAAGTAGGCAAAGAAATACCTGCCAAAGCCACGATAGAAATGGTGTAGTCAGCCTTGCTGTACTGCTTTGTTGCGGCAATAACACCAAGAGGAATTGCGATAATTACTTCGAAGAAAAGTGCAATAGCACCCATTACGAAGGAAACCCATACTACATTGTTGAACTTCTCAGTAACAGGCATGGTCCACTTCCAGCTGTCACCAAATTCTCCACGGAATACATTACCAAGCCAAGCAAAATATCCTTCTACAATTCCCTTGTCCATGTTATACATCTTTGTTAACTGTTCCATCCACTCTTCGAAGCTCTTACTGTTTGGCTGCATGGACTTCTGAAGCGCTACTGCCTCGATGTAAGATGTAGGCAGACAACGCATTAAGGTATAGATGATTAAAGCTACGAAGAAAAGAATTACAATAGAAATACCTATTCTTTTCAAGATATACTTCAATAACTGATTATCTTTCACGTTTATTCCCTCCAAAATTCATTATTGTGCGTACTGCGTATCAAGCAGCGGTTCCACAGCTAAACCAATAATTTATTGTACCATAAAAAACACTTATAGCACAACAACTTTGAAGCCGTTGCCAGGTACGCAGTAGGTTGCCCTACGCAAACGCTGCGTAGGGCAACCTGGGTACCAGTATTGCTACCTAAAACACACTAAATTAGTTTAATTCGATGTTCTGAACTTCAGCCATCCAACCATAGAAAGTAGTAATATCAGGAGTTACAGTTGACATATTAACTCTCTCGGTAGAGAAGATAATAGCGTTCTGTCTCTGGTATACAGGAATTTCTACAGCCCAGTCGATGATGATGTCAAGACAAGCCTTGTACATAGCCTTTCTAAAGGTCTGGTCGGTAGTTGCACGTGCATCCATGATTAACTGAGATAACTCGTCATCGTTGATTGCGTACTGATAGTTAGAACCTCCGTCCGGATGATAAATCTGGAACATATCAGGGTCAATGGTTGCGCCCCAAGCTGCACACCAGATAGCACAGGTCTGTGCAGAAAGTGCAGTCCAAAGGTCTGAAGAGTTGGTAAGGTCAGTAACGATTAAGTTCATACCAATCTCTGCTAATGCTTCAGAAGCAAGAGTACAGATCATGAATGAAGGATGGTCACCGGCACCATCACCAGGGATTAATAATTCATATTCAAGTTCAGCACCTTCAGGAGCAGCAGTTAACTTACCATCAGTTACAGTGTAACCGGCAGCCTCGAAATATCCAAGAGCAGCCTGCTTAGCAGCTTCGTACTTCTCTTCTGCAGTCATGGTAGAGGTGTAAATAGGATTTCCGTTTACATCCTTAGAGAATGCAATTTCGTAACCATCATCGGTTGACTGAGGAGCCGCCCATGAGGTATTAGAAATAGGATAGTTAATAACAGTTGCTAACTCACCATAGTAAGAATCGATAGCTACATCACGATATACAGAGAAGATAGTACCGAATGCCTTACGAAGGTTCTTAGAAGCATCAGAAGCCTTGTCATCGCCAACCTTCATAACTTCTGCACACATACCAATGTAACCATAACCTAAGTTATCTACGGTAGAAACAGTAATTACATCACCGTTGGTCTCACCACCGTTAGCCTTCTGGATAGCTGCTACAGCATCCTTGTTGTAAGAAGGATCGGTAATATCTACAGTACCGGTTACAACACCGTTAAGCTTATCAGCTTCCTGAGTCTCAAGGAAGTTGATGTACTTGGTCTTAGGAGCACCTAAGTAGTAATTCTCATTAGCTTCGAAGTTAATTACACCGTTCTCGAACTTAACGAACTTGTAAGGACCAGCACCCATAGGCTGAGTTGTCTTAGAACGAACAGTGCTTAAATCACCCTTGGTAAAACCGAAGGAGTTATTGTCATAATCAAATAAAGAAGCATCACCATAGTAATGCATAGGAGCTACCTGAATAGCTAACTGGTAAATAGAAGTTGCGTCAACCTCGGTCATAACGATACGAACGTTGTAATCATCAATCTTCTGAATACCGGTAATGCTAGGAGCTGAATCACCGGTCTGAATACCGATGGTATAGTTGCTATAGCCTTCCATTAAATCAAATAAAGAAGAACCTGCTGACTCAGTGCTTGAAAGGGTAGCTAAATCCCAAGCATAAGCTTCACACATCATAGCAAAGAAATCTTCTGCAGTTGCTTCTGCTGGAAGTCCATCAAATGCCCAAGCTGCAGCTGCTGTTGCAACGCTGTCGCCGTAACCGGCTGCGATACAATAGTCAACGATTTCCTGTGCAAATGCTGCACCAGCCTGATTTAAATCAGCCCAGAATGCGGTCTGAGTAGCCTCATCCCAATAGGTGTAATCTGTATTTTCAGGACCAGCTGTTACTAATAAGTTGAATAAAGTGTCCATACCTGAACGATATGCTTCCATACCTTCTACAGGCTGAGCGTAGAAAGAAGAGCTTCCGTCATAGGTTGGGTCAGCAAGAACATAATAACTGAAAATTACGTCATCAGCAGTTAATGCTTCTCCATCAGAGAACTTAACATCTTCACGTAACTTGAAATCATAGTAAACAGTACCGTCTGCGTTTTCAGTTACAGTACAGTCAGCAATACCATAGTAGGTATAATCGGTACCATTGTAGCTGATGGTCTCACCTTCGATACCATTGTAAATCATGGCACCCTGACGGTCATTGCCAAGTAATGCCACCTGGGTCATAGACTGTGCATCCTGGTCATAGCCGGTCTCTGCAAAGAATGGAGAGAACTTGCTACTGAAAGGTGCATAACCAACTACTAACGGAGTGTCAGCATTAGTGTCTTCCACAACAGCTTCGCTGGAAGCCGGTGCTTCTGTAGGTGCTTCACTGCTCTCTACTACTTCAGAGCTAGCAGGAGTTTCGCTGCTCTCTACAGCTTCGTTACTACCGCCACAGCCAGCTAACAAGCTAACGGACATCGTACTTGCTAAGAGAACAGAAAGTAATTTCTTTCTCATAATATTATCCTCCTTCTGAGAAAAGTCTTTATGTGACTTATAAATATATATAAAGGGCTAATCGCGGTCTCCCGCAACATCCCCCTCTACCGAAATAATTCCGGTCTGCTGATACAGACCTCTGTGATATTTTAGCGTTGCAATATTGCAGACAAACAGGATTGCCAGCATTCCAAGCAGAACGTAGTCTCCATAACCCTCCAGACCACTGAGATTCCGGATGATTACCACAATCTGTGCTACAAGTGCAAAGGCATTTAGAACAAGTCCCACTGCCGTAGACTGCACCGTTCTCAAAAAAGCTTTTTCATAAATGCTCTTCTCCATCTTGTCCTGGCTTGTCATATATGCGTAGGAACCGGTCATGTATAGCACAATACAAATCAGAATACACTCTACCGGAATCACTACTGCAATCTTAAAATTGCCCAAACACTTAATGGACACAGCCAATAATACAAAGAGTAGTTCAAGGATACCTCCTATAAGCTGTAGTATTCCGTTTTTCCTTCTGTTTTTATCCGAAACAGTACAAAAATAATATGAACCTACATACTTATAACCTCCCGGATTATCCGGATCAAGAACATAATCTTTTAAAAAACCTTTTTTCATATCACCCTTTTGTCCTATTAAAGCTCTACCACGTTATCACACTAAAATATTTCTCTGCAAACAAAAACAGTGCAGCCGGCTCCTTTGCCCACTGCACTTGTTCTATTCAAAATACATATGTGTGTCTAGGACGGACACATCTATTTATTTATACACGATAATTCGCCAAAAGTCAATATGATTTTACATAGTTCATACTTTTTTCATAAAATTACGTGAACTACTCTTCTTCCTCTCCGTCCCAATTTAAAAACTCGAATTCAAATTCATCGTCATCCGCCATAAAATTCTTTGGCTGGAAGCCCTGTGGTTTTGCAGGTGCCTGCTGTGGACGCTGCTCCTTGGCAGGGGCTGCGTTGCTCTGCTGTGGTTGCTTCACGGGCTGCGTCGGTTGCTGACCTGCCGGGGTCTGCTTCTTTACTGCCTCGCCTTCCGGACGCTGCTGCACAGGTCTGTTTGCAATAGGCGCACCTTCCTGACGATTTACAGGCTTACGCACTGCTTCACCGTTTGGACGTGTCTGGCCTGCAGGTCTTCTCACACCTTCTCCCACCGGACGCTGGCCGTTTCTCTGCTGCTGTCCCTGGGCAGTTCTCTGTCCCTGACCCTGAGCTGGTCTTCTGGTCTGCTGACCAGTGCCACGCTCCTGACCCACAGTATGCATTACCTTCTTGGGCGCACTCTCTCTATCACGCAGGGTTTTCTTCTCCACCTGTTTAAAATACGCCTCATCCAGCATATCCTTCAGCTTCCATACAAGGAATGCTACTGCGCCGAGAGAAAGTACCAAAAGAATGGAAAGGGTCCAAATAAAGCCTTTCTGGGACTTTGCAGTCTTTTCATATTTTACCGCAAGGTCTCTATTGGTATTCACTGCTGCAAACACATCATCGATGACATATTTTTCATTAGACTCATTGTTTAACAGATACCACTTGTCATCCTCATAAACAGTATCGTATGCCTTCGGCTCCGGTGTTGCTACCGGTTCTTCCGGAACTACCTCCTGAGGTGTATCCGGTGTAACAGGGTCAGCAGGAATCACTTCCGTTGAAGGAGGTGTTACCTCCCCCTGAAGAGACACAAAATCCTCACGAACAAAGCCCAGAATTGCCTGACCTCCTACAGTGCAGTTTATACGATACCATATCTTTCCATCACTACCGGTGGCCATACCATCAATGGTAATCACGGTATCACGAACAACAGAAGTTACCACTCCGCCACTTGCTGCTGCGTCCGGTCTTACTCTTACCGAAGAACCTGTTACAGTTGCAGTTACCGGTGTAAGCTCGGTTACGGTCACTGTTGGATTATAGGTAGCCGGTTGCTCTACCACTGCCGGAACTTCTCCGGCGACAGAAATTAAATCTGCACGAATATATCCGCTTTTCGTTTCTTCGAAGGTTACTTTATACCAGGTATAACCATCTGCTCCGGATTCCTGTCCGGTAATGGTGTATTTCTCACCATTTAATGCACTACCAACATGTGCGCTGGATGTACTGGCACTCTCTCGTATCTTCGCAGATGGTGCGGTTATGGTTCCTTCGGCTGCAAAACACTCGAAGGATACTGCAAAGAGCATAAATGCCACTGCAAATACAGAAAGCATCATCCCTCTGACTTTACCCCAATCATACGCTTTTCTCATATACTCACCACTCCTTTAGTTATGCCTCATCAATTGCCTTTCCAATATCATGACGCATATACTTGTTCTCAAACTGTACCCACTCTGTTGCCTTGTATGCATTGGCTCTTGCTTCCTTAAGGTCTGCTCCCTTGGCAGTAATACCAAGTACACGACCACCATTGGTCACGATGCCATTCTCAGTAAGCTTGGTTCCTGCATGGAAACAGTAGTAACCATCCTTATCTTCAAAAGCATCCAATCCTTCGATTACAAAGCCCTTCTCATAGCTTACCGGATATCCTTCACTTGCAAGTACTACACACACAGCAGCATTATCCTCAAACTGAAGATCGATTTCATCTAATCTGCCATCCACACAAGCTTCCATCACTTCGATAATGTCATTCTTCATACGAGGAAGAACTACCTGTGTTTCCGGATCACCGAATCTTGCATTGTATTCCAGTACTCTCGGACCGTTTGGCGTAAGCATCAGTCCGAAGAAAATAATTCCCTTAAACTCTCTACCCTCAGCAGCCATAGCATCTACGGTAGCCTGATAGATATACTTCTTACAGAACTCATCTACTTCCGCAGTATAGAACGGACTAGGGGAGAAAGTTCCCATACCACCGGTATTTAAACCTTCGTCATTATCCTTTGCTCTCTTATGATCCTGTGCAGAAGTCATGATTTTAATGGTCTTACCATCTACGAAGGAAAGAACAGATACTTCTCTACCGGTCATAAATTCTTCAATAACCATTCTGTTGCCGGCACTACCAAACTTCTTGTCGGTCATGATTTCCTTAACACCTGCAATAGCTTCTTCCTTGGTGTTACAGATTAACACGCCCTTACCAAGTGCAAGACCATCAGCCTTAAGTACGATAGGATAAGTGCTGTTCTCTAAATAAGCGATTGCAGCGTCCGCATCATCAAAGTTCTCATATGCGGCGGTAGGAATATTGTACTTCTTCATTAAATCTTTAGAAAAAGCCTTACTTCCTTCTAAGATTGCTGCATTCTTTCTTGGTCCGAAGGTTCTGATACCGGCTGCCTCTAACTCATCCACAAGACCACCAACCAACGGATCATCCATACCTACGATTACAAAATCAATAGCATTTTCCATAGAAAAAGCTACAAGCTTGTCAAATTCCATAGCTCCGATATTCACACACTCGGCAATCTGACCGATGCCTGCATTACCCGGAGCACAATAAATCTTTGAAACCTTAGAGCTCTTTGCAACACTTGCTGCGATTGCATGCTCTCTTCCGCCACTTCCTACAATTAATACTTTCATTGTTTTCCTCTTTTATTTCTTAATTACTCGGTGTCCTTCTACTGCAATACGTCCATTGGCAATATCATCAATTGCCTGTGGTAAAATCAGCCATTCCGCCTGCTCCATTACTCTACGCTGCAGTACCTCCGGGGTATCATTATCCTCTACCACAACAGCCTTCTGAGCAATGATAGGACCTTCGTCCATACCCTCCGTTACAAAGTGCACAGTTGCACCGGTCACCTTCACGCCTCTTTCCAGAGCCTTCTCATGAACCTTCAGGCCATAATAGCCCACTCCACAGAAGGAGGGAATCAAGGACGGATGAATGTTAATAATACGATTCGAATACTGAGAAACCATCTTAGGTGGAATCGCCACAAGGAATCCGGCAAGAACAATTAAGTCCGGCGTAAACTTGTTTACTTCCTCTAAGAAAGCTTCATTGAACAGCGCTCTGTTCTCATAGTCCTTGGGAGATACGGAAACAGCCGGAATTCCTGCATTTCTGGCTCTCTCCAGACTCTTTACGGTTTTATTGTTACTGATAACACCTACCAGCTCTACGCCGGTAATTTTACCTTCGTTTTTTGCATCAATAATTGCCTGCAGATTGGTACCTCCACCGGACACTAATACAAGTACTCTTAGCATAAGGTAACTCCCTTTTCTCCTGCCTCACACTTACCTACAATCCATGCGGTCTCGCCGGCACTCTCAAGTGCCTTTAAGGTAGCATCTACGTCTGCAGGATCCACTGCAAGAACCATACCCATACCCATGTTGAAGGTATTGTACATCATTTCATCTGCAATATTACCGGTCTTCTGTAATAACTTGAAGATTGCAGGAACTTCATAGCTGTCAAGCTGTACATGCGCATTGATTCCTTCCGGAAGCATTCTTGGGATGTTCTCCTGGAATCCGCCACCGGTAATATGGCTACAACCCTTAATGGTAACGCCAGCTTCTTTTACAGCCTTTAAAGCCTTAACATAAATCCTGGTAGGAGCAATTAATGCCTCTCCAAGGGTCTTTCCTAATTCATCGTAGTAAGTATCAAGACTCTCCTTGGTCATCTCAAATACCTTACGAACCAAAGAGAAACCGTTACTGTGTACACCGGAGGAAGCCATACCGATAAGTACATCGCCGGGCTTAATATTTTCACCGGTGATTAAATCCTTACGGTCTACAACACCAACTGCAAAACCAGCTAAATCATAATCATCCTCAGGCATAAGTCCCGGATGCTCTGCTGTCTCACCACCTACGAGAGCTGCACCGGCCTGCTTACAGCCTTCTGCCACACCGCTGACGATGGTAGCAATCTTTTCCGGATAATTCTTACCACATGCAATATAATCAAGGAAGAATAATGGCTCACCGCCTGCACATGCAACGTCATTTACACACATCGCAACCGCATCAATACCGATAGTGTCATGCTTGTCCATAAGGAATGCAAGCTTAACCTTGGTACCGCATCCGTCAGTACCGGATAGAAGTACCGGGTCCTCCATATCCTTAATTGCCTTTAAAGAGAACGCACCGGAGAATCCGCCAAGACCACCTAATACTTCAGGTCTCATGGTTTCCTTTACATGCTTCTTCATAAGCTCTACCGACTTGTAACCGGCTTCAATATCAACTCCAGCTGTCTTGTAATCCATAATATTTATCTCCTTATCTTTCGCTCTATTATTTGTTAAGATATGCTTTATATCCGATTTCCTGTAACTTGGCATCCTTGGCCTGTACCTGCTCCTTTAAGCTCTTGCTGTATGCTTTTAGCTTTCCGAGGAGCTCGCTGTCTGAGGTTGCAAGTATCTTCGCTGCCAGAAGACCTGCATTGGCACCACCGTTAATTGCCACAGTTGCAACCGGAATACCGGATGGCATCTGTACGATGGAATAAAGAGAATCTCTTCCACCGAGAGATGTGGTATGCATAGGAATACCGATAACCGGCATCGGGAAAATTGCCGCGCACATACCCGGAAGATGCGCTGCCATTCCTGCACCTGCAATGATTACTTTAAATCCCTTTTCTTCTGCTGTAGTGGCATATTCAAAGAACACGTCCGGTTCTCTGTGTGCGGAGATAATCGTCATCTCATATGAGATTCCAAGCTCCTCTAAAATTTCAGCGGCTTTCGCCATAATAGGCATATCTGAATCGCTGCCCATTACAATACCAACCTGTGCCATGGTAAGTTCCTCCTATATTTTGTATATTCGTAACCAAAGTACCCCAAATTATCCATTGTTACTTAGAGTGTACTAAACTTAATTCTACCTTGCAAGTCTTTTTCCAGAAAGATTTTTAGAAGTCTTCCCCATCCAATGGTTTGTTTAGTGCCAAAGCACCAGGCAGAACAAATCTTCCCTTTTCAATGATTGGAATTCGGCTTCCGTCTGCCTGCACGGCTGTCAATTCGCCCAACTCATCGTAAGGAATGGTAATATCCGTATGACAATCAAAATAGCTTTCTGCAGGATTCTCTTTACGCTTTGCTACAATCTCATTTTCACGGGCTACGATTTCCTTACCGTCCGGATTGTACACCTTCACATCCTCCGCATGAGAATAGCAGGTATCCCCTACCGCAAAGTGAGGTCCGGTCTTCTCTGCAATTAAAATGGGAAGCTTATCCTCGATTCCCCATTTTCTGGCAGTAACATACGCGGTCGTATTGGTTCCAATGGCGAATTCTCCAAGGGGAAGTGTCTCCCTGTGGAATAAGAGATTTTCTTTGATATACTTCTTATTCTCCGCCTCTACTTCAAAATTCTTACAAGTATAAGCTGTAATCATACCATCCGTGAAGGTTATGGTTAAATCCTTATACTCCAATTCATTCAAATATACCTTGGAAACATTCAGTACACCGTTTGTTCCTTTTAAAACCGGTGATGTGAACACCTCACCTACCGGAATGTTTACATCCGCCACACAATTTTCAAAAATTGTTTCTTTTTCCGGATTGTTCAGCTTCCAAAGGCTAACCCTCAAATCCGTGGTGTTTCCATTCATACCCTTCAATTCTACATAATCTGCCTGATCCAGAGCATCAATCAGCGACTGCTGAATCTGGCGGTACTTCATATAATCCAAGGTGTTAATCTTAATGGTATCTTCAAAGATTCCTTCAAAGTCTTTACCAATCTCCGGTACAGGGAATGCAATAATGGTAAAGCTTCTTTCCTCTTCAATAATATAATCTCTTTGGATTTGTCCCAAATTCGAGCGATACTCTACCATCAGCTTCTGCTGCTCTTTGGATAAAGATAATGCCTCCTTCTTATTAACAGGTTCAAAGGTCTTCTCACCGAAAGTCTCCTGTACTGCCGGACCTGCATAAAGATATGCCTGTGCTTTAAACTCTTCAAAAGAGGTTCGATTCACTTCCAGTTTTCTATTCACTAAGCCCTTATCCAGAAGCAGTGCAATATCATCTTTATGATCATAATCAAACTGCTTGTTTGGATTGCCGCCAATAGCACCGAGTTTTATAAGACCGCCGCCCTGCAAGATTCCTACAGGCGTTCTTCTTACCACCGGCTTTAAGCCCATAGCTACAAAGTTCTCCACTGCTCTCTTCATCATACGTTCAAAACCAAGGGCATAACGGATTTCTACGGTTCCTTTTTTGGATAAATCCTTATTTCCAAGAACAAATCCCATGCGATAGCCTTCGGTGTAAGTATCTGCCATCGTATTGATTTTCTCTTGAGGAAGAGAAGCCATAAACTGTGCCATCTTCACTTCATTTTCAGATACATACTCACCATAATGATATAAATACTCTAAATCCTCAGGCGCATATTCTTCAATGACTTTTGCACCAAAGTTTCCATCTGCCACAACCATCTCCTGCACCTTCTGACGGGTAATGATATCAGAATAGTCGCTGACATACCAATAAAGCATCTGGCGAAGTTGCTCATAGGAAGGAAGCTTTCCGCTCTCCTCCATTTCACAGGTAAATGCCCCATGAAACTCTGAGAAAAGCTCCAAACGGATTACCACCTCTTCTTTTCTACCTTCTGCCATGGGAATAATCATAGCACGCATCTCCGCATATAAAGCTGCTGCCAGCTTACCATATTCCTCTCCCAGCATTTTGCAGGCATATGCCGGATTGGCATAACTACTTTTATAGCTCTCCGGTAAAATATCCTGATACAATCTCGCATTCCACTTCTGCCAATCAGTTAATGGCTGCTTTGCCTCCTTTGCCGCATCCAAAAAGCGTCCGTATCCATCCACAATCAGACAAAAACTGGCCATATCATGAAAGAAATTCTCCCACTCTTTGTCCGCAAACTCTTCTTCTTTAATCTCTGTCATTCTCTCCATTGCAAGCTCATAACGCTCAACAAGGATTTCCATCATCTCTTCCATTCTACCACTCCTTTACAAATTCGCTCCGATATAAAGCACCAAACTGATTCCCGCTAGGGACAAGCCATTTAACAGCACTCCCAACCAGCCAAAGAACCGATACGTTTCTCTGTCATTTAAAGCCAAAGCCGCTAATATAATTCCTACGATAGCAAATATCGTTACCAACACTCCTGTAATGCCGTAATTCACGGGAGCCACACCCCCTGCCGCATATGCAAGATATACTACCACGATAAGAGACACCAGGCTGATTACACCAAACACCGTACTCATAACACTCTTTCCGGTATGTCTCTTGTTGGTAAATTTATAATTCTTTCTATGAGCCATCTTAACCCTTCCTAAATATAAAGAGGCATACCCTATCTCGAGTATGCCTGTCTTCTCTTTAAAATAAAATTTGTGATTTTCTCGCAAGTAACTTTGCACCACTAATGATTAATAAAACACCGCTTGCAATGCCTACACATAAGGATACAACACCAAGTACAATATTCAATGCCCCTGCACCACTCATGGTTTTATACTCTTTTTCTCCCACAGCAAACTCTCCTTTATTTACATCCATACTGCTCATAGTATGCATCAATAGAAGCCTTTAATTCATCATCAATGAGAACTTCTCCGTTATATGGTCTATTGTAGAGATGTTCGATAACATCATCCATCGTTACGATTGCATGTGCGTCAAAACCATACTTTTCCTTAATCTCTTGAAGTGCACTCTTATCACTGGAAAGACCTCTCTCCATACGGTTTAAAGAAACCATAAGTCCTACGATTTCCACGTCTGCGGCACCCTTTACCTTCGGTACGGTCTCTTCCATGGATTTTCCGGAAGTGGTAACATCTTCAATCATTACAACTCTGTCACCATCTTTTAACTTACTTCCTAAGAAGCTTCCCTTGTCTGCACCGTGGTCTTTTTCTTCCTTACGGTCTGAGCAATAACGAACTTCTTTGCCGTATAACTCACTGTATGCGATAGCAGTAACTACACTGATGGGAATTCCCTTGTAAGCAGGTCCAAACAATACGTCAAAATCGTCACCATAATTATCATGAATTGCCTTTGCGTAATACTCACCTAATTTCTTAAGCTGTGAACCGGTCACATATGCACCCGCATTCATGAAGAAAGGAGATTTTCTTCCGCTCTTTAAAGTGAACTCTCCGAACTTTAATACCTGGCAATCAACCATAAACTCAATAAATTCCTGCTTGTATGCTTCCATTTTCGTCCTCCTGTATATAGGCATTTATATAATCCAAATCTTTTTTCTCATACTAACATAGATTATTTTATTTTTCAATGTTTTCTATTTTTATAACAACTAACAAGAACACTACTGCACCGCCGCTTTGATACACTTATCCTTTCTATATAACCTCAATAAAAGAAAAAACATGTACCTGCATTCTTGCAAGCACATGGGCTTGGTCAAATGTTATGCTCTTCCAAAACTTTTTCTCTGCGCAGAACACTCTGCGTGAGAAACTTACATACATAATGCTATAACACCATTTGCAATATCCCTGATTTGTATTGATTTATGATTCAACGCATTAATCGCTGTCAAGTCGCATCCAATCCCCTGACCTGTCATTTTTACATAGCTTTCCTTCATCGCCCATATCCGTGTAAATTCTCTATCCCTACCGGAACTCCTCTCCATCAATTCTAGTTCCTCTTTGCAGCACACCCGCTCGGCAATCTCTCGGTTAAACGGACGGACATCCTGAATGTCCACTCCAATGGGACTATCAGCCACTGCAACTGCACATCCACAGCCACAATGACTGATATTAAAATAGACATCCGGATATTCTGCAAGATAGGGCTTCCCATGCTCACCATAGCCCAGTGTAAAATCAACTATCTGAAAGCACTCCTTCAGACCAATCTTTAACATCAGATAAGCAATCACACAATTCTTCCGACCATTGGCTTGCCGATAATGCATTGCTTTTCGACGACGTTCTTCCGGCAACATGGGAAGTGCAGATTGAATAAAGTGCTCTGACACACGCTCTAACTCTCCAAACACATATACCCTATACATATGTTTTCAAATAACTCACAATATCCCCTACAGTAGCCAAGTCTTTTATCTTTTGGTCAGGTATTTCAATATTAAATTCCTCTTCAAATGCTACCACCACATTAATGACATCCAAAGAATTCAATCCCAAATCAATAACCAAACTTGACTGCTCCGACATCTTATCCTTTCCCAACATTGTAAATTCCGATAGTATATCAATTACTTTCTCTAACATTTCCCAGTCCTCCGTTTCACGATAAAAATATCCCATTTCCTCTTACTTCTGATATCTGATAATCTTTTTGCTAGTATTCTTCGCAAATTCCGTATCACGCAGAAGTACCTTCCCTATCTGCTTATAAAGCGGTCGGTTACGATTAATCTGTTTCTGCAGATTATGAAAATACTCTTCCTTGTCTGCACAATTTCCCTTCTGTAAACCTTCCCATGGAATATCATTCCACGGAAAATCATTCCGTGGGTAAATCTCCGCAACAATCATTCCCTCTTTCTCATATACCAGAACTTCCTGCACCGCTTCATCTTTCAGAAAATCCGCCTCCAGTTCTTCCGGTGACACATTCTCTCCATTGCTTAGAATAATCAGATTTTTCTTTCTACCGGTCAGTGTCAGAAAACCATCCTCATCCAACATGCCAAGGTCTCCTGTGGCATACCAGCCGTCTTTCAGCACTTCCGCCGTTGCTTCTGCATCTTTATAGTAACCAAGCATAACAATAGAACCTTGAATGAGCACTTCTCCGTCCTCTGCAATCTTTACCTTGGCATTGGGAACGGGCAGACCGACAGTACCGTCTTTGTGATAGAAATTACGATTCACTGCTGCGCATGGCGAGCACTCTGTGGTTCCGTACCCATTTAAGATTTCCACGCCCCAGCTACGAAATTCCTGTATATACTGTGTACCGATTCCTGCACCTCCACTGATAATGTACTGCAATTCTCCGCCAAGGGCTTTATGAACTGATGCAAAGCATTTCTCCCGTATATCGATTCCAATCCTCAAAAGAATATCACTGAACTTCATCATTCTTCTTAATACTTTATCCCTGCCATCTTTCTTCGCACTTTCCCATATTTGTCGATGAAATGTCTCTACAAAGAGCGGCACAAGGAACATGGTCTGGGGCTTGGCTATCTGTAAACCTTTTTGAACGTTTTTCAGGCTCTTATTGATGTAAATTGTATATCCGTAATGAAACACCATAAATACACCTACTACTAGACCAAAGGCATGATGAAAGGGCAGTAATGCAATGGTATTCCCCTTCAAAACAAAGAGCCGGCAGCTTCCGTTGATATCTTCTGCAATGCTTTCATGGCTTAACATGACACCCTTACTGGCACCGGAGGTTCCGGAAGTGAACATGATACAGCACATTCTCTTCCGGTCAATCTCATAGTTTACATATGCCATGTTACCATGAGCAATATGCTGTTGTCCCTCTTCTATGTAATCCGCCATATCAGACATAGAGAAAACAGAAAATTGCTCCAAATCCTCCACCAACTCCCTATATGCTTTGGAGCAGAATACAGCGGTCACATCCGCTTTCTGAAGTAAAAATGTTACTTCCTCTTTCGGCAGCTCCTTATCAATGGGAACTGCCACATTACCGCCATTTATGATGGCAAAAAAAGCTAGTAGCCATTCATAAGAATTCTCGCCAATAATCGCAACATGCTTCCCTTTGATTCCTTGATAATGCATCCATGTACCAAGGGCATTTACCTCACAGAAAAAAGCATGATAAATCTTCTCCTCTATGTGACCATGCCCTTTCGCATAGGTAAATGCTACACTTTCCGGCATCTGACTTTCTTTCTGCGCCAGCATATCCTTCAAATCCCGGATAAAAGGAAGCTCATATAATGGATAAGGACTATTTCTCATGTAACTCTCCTTTCCTCACCGCTAATATAAACCTTCTAGCAATGTACATTCTTCACTCACTACACCTTTATATAGCCCAGCTTTCTGAAATAATCTATATAGCCTTTGATATATTCCATGTCCGTTTCATTCCACTCAAAGCCCACCTTCTTTAAGAACCATACGGTGAAATCATTCTCAATACGAATATTGCTGTCATATACCAATCGTCCTTGCTCATCCATATCATTCTGGAATGCTTCAAAGATATATTCCGTGCCACTGTTTCTGATGGTTCGTTGTAATGCACTATTAAATGCAACACCATCCACCACCTTCATGGATATTCCAAGCTCATGCACCACTCCCAGGAAACGGTCAAAATAAATCGGACGGTTACTGTTTAAATGAAATACACACTGTTTGTCTGCATACTGTGCGATTTTGACAACTCCTTCAGCGGTCAGGTCTATGGGCGAAAATTCTGAGTACAACGGTATCAGATAATCCGGGAACAAGCCAAATTCCAATACCGCTTTTACCCTTGTGAGGAAGGCATTTTCCGTGAAATTAGGCTGGAACTTATAATCCGACGCACGGTTAGTCAGGTTACCCACACGGATTACTTTTGCGTCCAGTCCCTCAAGCATGGCGTCATAAACCGCTTTCTCTGCCTTAAACTTACTGTGGATATATACATTATCCAGTGGCTGCTCAATATAAAGGGAAGTCTCATAAAAATGCTTTTCTTCCTCAGAACGATAAGCGGTAAAATCATCTGCCATACTATTGCCGCTGACACTTAAGGTAGAAATGTGTATCAGCTTTGCTCCCACTGCCTTGGCATAATTAATCACATGCTCCGTTCCTTCTACATTGACGCGGTGGAAGTAATCATAGGAGCCATAGTGCTTGACGCTGGCGGCAGTATGAATGACTGTCTGCACGTCTCCTGGCATATACTCTGCCAAATCTTCTCGCTCAATATCTCCCACAATGGGAATGATTTTATGTCCAAACTCAGATTCATATTTATCACCAAAATAATAATGTAAAATAGCATGAAGTCTTCCACGTCGGTCATCCACTTTGCCACTTCGCACCAGACAGTAAATCTTTCCCTCTTCCTCCTGCATAAGCTGTTCCAGTACATGGGCACCCAAAAATCCTGTGGCACCGGTCAGAAGGACATTTCCAAGAGATTTCTTCTTTGGCACAAATGCTTCATTGATGACGTTTTCTGCAAACAAGCTCTGATATTTCTCAAAATCAGAAGCCTTATAATGCAACCTTGACGCATCTCCCTTTTCCAGAAACTCACATAAGGATTGCACTGTGGGATAATCAAACACATTCTGCAAAGCAAAATCGACACCCCTGCCGTGTGCTTTTGCCACATACTCAATTGCCGTCAGACTGTCCCCACCAAGCTCAAAGAAATCATCCGTTGTCCCGATTTGCTCCACATGTAATAACTCTTCCAGCAAATCACACAGCTTCTTTTCTCTTTCCGTTACCGGAGCTGTATATTCTGTTGCCTGTACCGTAAAGTCCGGCATGGGTAGATTCTTCCGGTCAGTCTTACCACTGGGTGTCATTGGCATAGCATCCAAACGCATAAAGTAATTCGGAACCATGTATTTGGGCAGCTTGGCTGATAGGTGCTGACGAAGTATTTTCTCGTCAATTTCTACATCTGCGGTGTAATAGCCCACCAGATATTGGCGGTTATTCTCATCCCGCTTGTCTGCCACCGCAGTCAGCCCGATTCCTTCCATGCTGCTCATGATACTCTCAATCTCTCCAAGCTCGATACGAAGTCCACGGATTTTGACCTGTGTATCAATTCGCCCAAGGTATTCTATCTCCCCATCTGCTCGCCAGCGTGCAAGGTCTCCGGTGTGGTACATTACTTTACCATGGCGGTTTGTTTCTGTGGCAAAGGGATTAGGGACGAAACGTTCCGCAGTCAGCTCCGGGCGGTTTAAGTAGCCCTTGCCGACTCCATCTCCGGCAATACAAAGTTCACCAGCTACACCGATGGGGAGAGGGGTATTGTCTTTGTCGAGGATGTAGATTTGAGTATTGGCAATAGGCTTGCCGATGGTGATGTCATCATCAACAATCTCTGCATTGGTAGACCATACCGTGGTTTCTGCCGGACCGTATATATTGAAAATATGCCCATTTGTATCCTGCTTCAATTCATGATACAAATCCAAGGTCAGTGCTTCTCCACCAAGAATAATTGCTTTTATCTTTTGCAAATAAGCTCTATCGTTTTTGTCTAAAATAAGGCTCCTCATTTTGGTTGGGGTGGTCTGAAGGACATCAATCTGATTTTCTTCAAAAAGCTTACTCAGCTTTCCTTGTGATGTAGCTTCCGCATCAGTCGCAAAATAAACACATAATCCATTTAGCAAGGACAAAATGCTCTCTGTAACAAAAATGTCAAATACAATGTTTGTAACCGACACAATACTCTCATACTGATTTTGGATAATTCTATGGCACACGTTATTATTATTATTGTGCGAATAGTTACATACATTGCGATGGCAGATTGTGATTCCCTTGGGCGTTCCTGTTGAACCGGAGGTGAAAATAACATATGCCGAATCCTCAGGCTGATTTACATTTTCAACCTCTGTCTCATCCTGTCCATAATCAAACCGCTCCAAATCTACAGTTTCTACACTAAGCTTCTTCTCATATCCACACAGCAGTGCAATTTTGCAATTTGCAATCTCCAGCATATACTCAATTCTGTCCACAGGGTAACTCGGGTCAACCAGCATATATGCTCCACCGGCTTTCAACACTCCAAGCATTGCCACAATCACATGCCTGCTTCGCTTTGCAATAATTGGTACTACATCATTCCGTTTTACCCACTTATCCTGCAGAAAATGTGCCAGCGAGTTGGACATCTCATTCAACTGTCTATAAGTAAACTTCTTATCCTCAAATACCATCGCTGTTCTTTCCGGTGTACGCTTCGCCTGCTCCATAAACAATTCATGGACACACTTCTCCCTTGGATAATCCACATAGGTGTCGTTAAATTCTTCTACCACTTTATGGTATTCACTGTCTGACAGCACGGAAATATCTGCAATTTTTTCTTTGTCCAGTTGGGATAAGATTCGGATATATGCACTAACCAAATCATCCATTAACTGTTCATCATATTTTGCACAGTTGTATTCCATACGGATTCTACAACCATGCTTCAATGGCGTCAGCTCCATGGATAAATCAAATTTTGCAGTATGTGTATCAATAAATTCTGGCATCAATTTCTGCCCGTTTAATGACAGTACTTTCTCTCCATCACCCTGATAGACAAATGATGTGTTGACTACGGACTTATCATTCATTCCCACAGCTTTTGCAATATCCCAGAATGGCAGTTCCTGACAGCGGAACAGATTTAGTAGTAGCTGCTTTATTTCCTGCATATACTCCGACATATTTTCTTTTACTGCAATGTATATTGGGAGTGTATTTACAAACATTCCCACCATCCCCATGGCGTCGGCATGAATACGATTTTGCAGGATAATGCTGCTTAATATATCCTTCTTTGCTGTATATTTAGACAATAGAATCCCATATGCCCCCAGAAATACCATGGTATCTGTCAAACCATTTTTCTTTGCAAATTGTTTTGCTCCCAAGAAAATCTCTTCCGGTATCTGATAAGTTTTTGATTTTCCGCCTAGCCTTGCATATTTTGTCTCTGGAAGTAAAATCGGTTCAAAATCACATTTCAGCATTTCACGAAAATATGCTTTCTGTTCCGTAGTATCCATCTCATAAAAAAACTTGGCATAGTCTGAATACGACAATGGAGCTTCTTTTAAAGCTTTTCCTTCATACACGGTCACAATATCACGCAGAATAATGTTCAGTGAATCCCCATCCGCAACAATGTGGTGCATATCAAAAAGCAGGGCATCCTGCGTGAATCCAATTCGCGCTAGAGGCGCTTTTCCTAAATCAAAAGGTCTTACAAATGCCTTTTCTTCGCCACGTGCATATTCTTCAAATACAATCTCTGCATTTTCTTCATAAATACCGTAAATCTCATTTTCTTCTGTCTGAATATAGCTTTTCAACAGCTTATGGTAATCAAGCACCTGAGAAATGCTTTGTTTTAGTCTGCTTCTGTCAATGCCCTCCGGTAAACTGATTTTTGCAGGCATGTTATAAGTTAATGTATCGGGATTCTTACTACAAACCGCATAAATTGCTTTTTGCTGCGGCAAAAGTACATACTTCTTTTCATGATAAACAATCATTTGGCTGACCTTATATGCCTGTTCAATACACTGTGCAAGCTGTTCTAACTGGGACTGTTCCATGATTTCTTTGATAGAAATTTCTGCATGAAATTCTTTCTCCACTTCATTCAACATGGAAATAGCAAGCAAACTATCCCCTCCAAGTTCAAAAAAGTCATCTGCTTTTCCAACTTGTTCCACATGCAGAAGTCCTTCCCAAATGCCTGCAAGCTTTTTCTCCGTATCCGTCGCTGGTGCTATGTACTCTGTGCTCTGAGTTGAAATATCCGGTGTGGGAAGATTCTTTCTGTCCGTTTTACCACTAGGTGTCATGGGCATGGCATCCAAATGCATAAAGTAATTGGGAACCATGTATTTGGGCAGCTTTGCTGAAAGGAGCTGGCGAAGCTTTTTCTCGTCAATGGGGACATCTGCTGTATAGTAGCCTACCAAATATTGGCGGTTATTCTCATCCCGCTTGTCTGTAACCGCAGTCAATCCGATTCCTTCCATACTACTCATGATACTCTCAATCTCTCCAAGCTCGATACGAAGTCCACGGATTTTGACCTGGGTATCCATTCGTCCAAGATACTCTATCTCCCCGTCTGCGCGCCAGCGTGCAAGGTCTCCGGTGTGGTACATTACTTTACCATGGCGGTTTTGTTCTGTGGCAAAGGGATTGGGGACGAAACGCTCCGCAGTTAATTCCGGACGATTTAAGTAGCCTTTCCCTACGCCATCTCCGGCAATGCAAAGTTCTCCTGCTACACCCATTGGGAGAGGATTGTTATCTTTGTCAATGATGTAAATCTGGGTGTTAGCGATGGGCTTGCCGATGGTGATGTCATCATCTGTAACCTCTGCATTGGTAGACCATACTGTTGTTTCTGCAGGTCCATAAATATTGAAAATATGAGCCTCTGTATCTTTTTTCAATTCATGATACAAATCCAAGGGTAGCGATTCTCCTCCGAGAATAATTGCTTTTATCTTTTGCAGATAAGCCCTATTACTCTTGTCTAAGATAAGGCTCCTCATTTTGGTTGGAGTCGTCTGAAGGACATCAATCTGATTTTCTTTAAAAAGCTTACTCAGCTTTCCCTGCGAAGCTGAGTCTTCATCACTTGCAAAATAAATACACAATCCATTCAATAACGGCAAAATACTCTCCGTAACAAAGATGTCAAATACAATGTTTGTGACAGACACAATACTCTTATACGGATTTTTGATAATCCTATGGCACACGTTATTATTATTATTATGAGAGTAATTAGCTACATTGCGATGGCAGATTGTGATTCCCTTGGGAGTTCCTGTTGAACCGGAGGTAAAAATAACATATGCCGCATCATCTGATTGATTTGTATTTTCTACTTCCGATTCATCCCTCGCATAATCAAACTTATTCAAATCTATGCTCGCTACCTTCAGCTTCTTCTCATATCCATACAGCAGTGCAATTTTACTATCTGCAATCTCCATCATATATGCGATTCTGTCAGCCGGATAACTCGGATCAACCGGCATATACGCCCCACCGGCTTTCAGCACTCCAAGCATTGCCACAATCACATGCCAGCTTCTCTTTGCAATAATCGGCACCACATCATTTGGCTTTACCCCTTTATCCCGCAAAAAATGTGCCAACGAGTTTGACATTTCATCCAACTGTCTGTAGGTAAACTTTTTATCTTCGAATACCAGTGCTATTTTGTCAGGTGTCTTCTCGACCTGCTCCGAAAACAACTCATGAACGCACTTCTCCCTTGGATAGTCCACATATGTGTCGTTAAATTCATGAACCAATATCTCCAATTCCTGTTTTGGCACAATGCAGATATCCTTAAGTGACATCTCACTATCATCAACTATCTGTTCAAAAACATATTCCAGGCGGTCTATGATGTAATCCACTTCCGCTTCTTCCTTGAACACCTCTGTTTGATAATCCACATTGATGGTATGGCTATCATGCTGGTCTCGATTATCAATATGTATCATAAATGGTACTTCGCTATAACCATTAGAATACCATTTTGTATCCGCTCCGGTATCCGTCTTTGCATTTTGATAGCTAATCATGACATCATATAGATTTCCCGAAAAATTCTGTTTTTCCCGAAGGTTTTTTAAGATGCTGGCATAGGGGTATTTTTGATGACGGAACAAGTCCATATGCTCTTTAGTAATCTGCTTTGCCAATTCTAATACTGTCATAGTATCTGTCATTGTTACCGTAAGCGGCATGGTGGAGACAAACATTCCAGCAATGTTCTTCTCTTTGGCATTGCTGCGATTCAATACAGGAACACCAATTGTTATAGTCTGATTTTCCGAATTGATTTTTGATAAATAGGTAACAAGTGCTGTCTCAAATAAAACCGCCTGCGTTACCGAATGTGTCTTACAATATGCATCAATCTTCTGCTCTAAGGATAATGATAATGCCCTGATAGTTCTCTTTGCCTCAACGGATGCGGAAGGAATAGGGCACAATTTGATGGGACTTTCCTCCGGGCGAACGGCATATTTTTCTTCCCAGTAGATTTTATCCTTTGTGTATCGATTAGAAGCCAGATAATCGTCCTCAGCGTGAATATAATCAATATAATCTGCATTAATGTTTGAACTATCTGTTCTTTCTGCCAGATTGTGATATGCTACATCCACTTCATTTGCCATCAATCCAAATGTCCATGCATCCGCAATCAAGTGGCTTAACACAACCAAGATACCGCTCTTACTTCCAATCTGAACCACCACGAAACGATACAACTGCCGCTCTATCAGTCCTAATGGCTCTTTGGCAAATTTTTCTGCATAGCAGTCAAACTCCTCCATGGAAGCAAATTCCATGATTGGGATAGCTTCCTCAATCTCGCTTGACACATATTGCTTGGGGGGTTCCTCCTCCAAAAAACGCAGTCGAATACCGCTTTGGTTTCTTATAAACTGACAGATTGCCTGCTGCAATAAGGAACTGTTCCGTTTTTCCTTATAAAATATGGCACCGCAAAGATTGGTAATTGCAGTATCCTCATAATACTTTTGCAGATTCCAGATATTCTGCTGTGGTGTGGTTAAATGAAAGTATTCCATTTTGTCCTCCGTACGTTTGCTTTTTATAATAAATATTATAAATATACATTTATCTCAAACCATATTTATAGTATATTCACTCCCCAAATAAATATCAATAGTCTATTTCTGTATAGAATTAATATTTGTAGCATATAAAGTGAATGATATAAGTATCATTCTGCATATTAAAATGGGTTTTAGCCGCAAATTCTAATAGGAGATGTACAAAGATGAGCGAAATCGCAACAATTGTCGGTCAACGACTTCGTCAGAGACGACAGGAACTAGGTTATAGTCAAGAACTAACTTCCGAAAAGGCCGGATTACATCCTACTTATATTGGTCAGGTGGAACGTGGCGAAAAGAACGCCACCATTGAAAGCATCGAAAAAATATGTATTGCTCTTGATTTACCTATGGAAGATTTGTTTAACAAAATAATAACTACCAATTCCAAATACAGAACTGCTCAGAAGTGCTATGACCTTATTATCAGTCAACCTATGAACGATCAGGAGAATCTATATATACTGTTAGAAGACATCATTAAATACAAACATAACTAAGCTATTTTTTAATTTTATTAAAAGTTTACAGGGGCTATGTTGTGATTTTCTTTCAAACAGAGTATAATATTTATGAAGATATCAATGAAAAGGAAGTGGCAAAATGTCTGAGTTAGAACAGGCGAAACGTAGAAACCGAAAAGTTTATATAACAGATATTGCCATTGAGAAAGTTCCATATATCGAATACCGCGGATTTGACAAAAACAGATGCAAAATCATGCAAGAGCTTGCTAAAAATGTACTTCTTCTCTCCAAAGAAGAAAATGACAGTAATGAAGTAGCCATCACTTGCGACTTAGGCACCCCAAATCCACTTGAACAATTTGGTATCGCTCTTGGAACAGAACACGAAGTGGATATCCTCGCCGACACTTTATCTAACCACATCATTGTCTCGCAGGAATCCGTTGCCGTTGTTGTTTTGCATAATCATCCGTCAACACAAACTTTTTCTTTACAAGATATCCAATTTTTCTTACAATATCCTATGTTAGAAGTAATCGTTGTGGTATCAAACCAAGGAACTGTGCATTATATGATGCGCGAAAATGGGTATGATTATAAAAAAGCATTTCAATTGTTTAAGGAATGTATTTCTGATTTATCACCAGACTCACCAGTTATGGAACAATACTTAGCAGCATTATCTTTCTTGGCAAAATGTAGTGAAGTTAGTTTATATTATCGTTAGGAGGTGTAGGAATATGAGTAATACCGCATTGAATGATATGAAGTATAATTTCGAGCCATTAATACTATTCCAGCCTAAATCCGACTACAAAGTTGATGCGCAGGAATTGAAGAAAAGTATTGATAAAAGCAAGGAATTAATTGCTCGCATCCAGAAAAAGAAAGCGATTAAGAAAACCGTTAAATAAACACATTCCAAAGGGAAAGCTTCGTGCTTTCCTTTTTGTTCCAACAGAAAAAGCCCATGTACCAGCAATCCACAAGTACATGAGCTTCTATACCATTTCATTTTGATATTTGACGTTTCCGTCTCCTAAATCAGCTACATTCCATTACACCATTTTGGTGTCAAAATACGTCATTTTGCGATAAAATACGATAGTTTTGTGATTTTGCAAAAGTCCGCAAACCATTGAAACACTGCATTTGCCCACTTTGGGAGACTACAGAGAAGTTACAAGCATGAATTCCAATTATTGTATTTTAAAATGCCGCACTAACCTTTTACCATTTTCTCGCTTCTTTATCTCTGCCAAAATCATCTCGCATTCATCGACCTCTTCCAAATACCTTTGTACCAGATATACTAATACATCATTATTAAGAAATTTATTTAATTCATCGATCTGATCTTCTTTATACTTTGCTGCATTTTTTATACATTTCATTAACCGTTCAAATGCCTTTTGAACCTCTGGATCCACATCATCTTCATCCTCCTGTAACATTAAGTTTAATAAATCCCTCCATTTAATACCAGCTTTTTCCACAAAATATTGCACGCACAGAAGCACATTATCGCTGTTCTTTTTTGCTTGTAAGGCCTCTTCTCCTTCGCTTAACGCAATTTTTTCCAACTCTCTATTCAACATATAATCTTTTATTTCTATAGGTAATGTGTATATTTTATATTTACCTATTTGTGTTACCTCAATGATAGGCGGATCACCTTCCAACATTTTCTTAATAATAACATTCAATCCACTTGGTGCTATATCCAACTTTTCTGCAAGGTCACCATGATATAATTCGCCCTCCTTAGCAAGAAGTTCTAAAATAGGCTCACAGTATTTAGAACGAATTCCAATTATTCTTTTCCGTATAGAATCGTACATCATCATTTCTCCTTGTTAGTACTGCTCTTCGGCATTTTTAAATGCTTTTGCCAGTGCCTCTGCTTTTTTGCTTAATTCATGTTTCGGACAAACATATACAATATCGGTATATCTTTGCGAAATTCGCTTAAGCCTGTCCTTAATCGATTCGTCCGAATTCCCAGCAAATTTCAGGTATTCCAAATTACTATCTATTGACTTTCCATAATAATACACAATCGTATCTTCATTTCCGGCATTTAGCGCAAATAGTAATGCCAGTTTGTGATAATCATTTGAAATCAAATTTGTCAAAGTTTTTTTAGGATAAAGAAAATATGCATCCGTCCTTATTCCGAGAATACCATTTAAGTCTGCAAAACTCTCCACTTCCCCCTCATGCTCACTCACATAGCTAATCATATTGCGTACTTCTTGGGGTGCTCCGCCCTGTGTTTCGTCCTTGTCGAATATATTCTCAGCCTTCTCTTTCAGCAAGTTTTCCACCATCTGTAATACCACTTGATTGATATCTTCCTGACATTCCCAGTCAGCAACCTTATATTCTCCATCGCTAAAGAATATCTTTGCACAATCCTCTGCTGATAACTTTTCTTCATAAACTAGTTCACTATTTGGAATATATACATCTTCCATAGTTTTAACTAGTTCTGCATCATTAGCTAATAGATATACTTCTGCCTCCTTGGTAATGGTCGTACCATGAACCAATACTACATCCTCCACTTGTTCTTCGGCAAGGGCATAATAACCACCTTTTACAAAAGTAGCCACTTTAGCAAACATATCATTTTTTGCCCAAAGCACTCCTACCGAAAATGCCATCCATACAATCATAATAATATGCAAAACACTCATTCGCCTAAGAACATACCACACTTCTTTACAGGCACTGGATATGCCTTCAATAAATGTCTCGTCAACATTCCTAAACTGTTTTACTTCAGTATTAGCCACAATTATTCCTATAAAAAAGATTATGAGTTCCACACATATTGATTCCCAAATCCCAAAAAAATCGGATAGTGTTTGAAATTGAAAGTATTCAAATCCCCACGCAACACCAAACATAATGATAATGCAGCTCATAATCAGTATTAGCCATCTAATACCGTTATTTTTTCTACGCCTATTTACTTGAATAATATATTCCTTTACTTCCTTATCCGCTTCCAAAGCAAAACATTTTATAATTTCTTCTATCCTTCCAAATAATTTTTTTGCTCTTTCCACACCTACTATATGTGCCACATCTTTATAAACATCATTTAATTCCTTATTTGCTTTTTTTAAGTTCTCACTATCGAATGTATGTTCTTTGTTATAGTTAGGATATGACGGTTTATCTTTTTTTAGCATCATATCCCTCCTTCCTCACATACACACATTTATCCATTATTCACTTTCGACAATTTTATCATTAATCAATACCCTTTTCAATGGTTTAGGCGATTATTGTTATAGTTTTGTTATTTTTTTGTTATTTTGCATTCCAAACATTAACAACATATAGCATCTTAATTTCTTTTCCCGACCCCTCTATAGATACATTCCCCCATTATTAGTAGATAATCACATGTACTCATTTTGTGAGCAAAACTCACTCTTATGCAAATTCTCTTTTTAGAAAGTTCCTGCCCATTCGGAAAACTAACAAAAACACTATTTCACCACCGTTTTATTGAATAATATTCACAAAACAAAACCCATGCACCTGCCACCCGGCAAGCACATGGGTCTCTACACTTTTTTCTTTATGATATTTGACGTTTCCGTCCCCAAATCAGCTACAATCTACTACACCATTTACTACACCATTTTGGTGTGAAATTACACCAATTTGCGATAAATTACGATAAATCTGTCTTTTTGGCAAAATCCTGCAAGCCCTTGAAAACACTGGGTTTGTCGACATTTCAGGAAGTCTGGAAATCAAGCAAGCATAAACTCAATAAATTCCTGCTTGTATGCTTCCATGTTGTTAAATCCTCCTGTGTATAGGCATTTATTTCATCCAATTTTCTTTACTCATACTAACATAGATTATTTTATTTTATTTTTCAATGAGGAAACACGGAAATCCCAAAACCGCCATGACAATGAGTCATCCTCTCAATGCCTTCATGTTCTCATTATCCACTGTCATACTAATCATCTTATCCCTATCCTCATATGACTGATCGTGATCACAATGAAAAATAATAAAATTGTCTGTAATATGAATCCCCAGTTCTCTTATCTCACCTTTCAGTCTGTTTATGGTATCTACAATCATATCCCAAAATATTTCTCTATAGTTATCCTTTATTTCCTCTATGGGCTCTCCTTCACCATAGTAACAGCCAACTTCGTGATAATAGTAGGAATCCATAAAAAACCTTACCAAATCCGATTTCTGATATTCGATAAATGCGAATTCTCCTGGGTCATACTCGCTTCCATGTAATCCATATACTTCCCATCCATATTTTTTCCGATATTCTTCATATCTGTCTACTTCACGCTCAAAGGAACGCTTATTCCTGTACCTAAGAGACACCACACCAACCGAAGAATCACAATCAAATGCAACTGCATAAATATTGTCGTTCTCCGCATCGGCACTAAAGTTTCTTAAGGCTTCTACTATGCATTTATGAAATTCTTCCTTCAGTAAAGCTACGTCCATTCTTTTATCTCCTCTATGTTATTATTCTTCTGTCCCTTTTTATTGAATACTTTTCCCTAAACGCTTCATAATCCGCTTTTGCAATTTTATATTGCTCTCCTGTCTGCTCCTCAGCCATGGAATACCCTGATTCCTGTGCCTCGCCTTGCAACGCATCAGAAATAATCCTTCTCAGATACTCCTTCTGTTCATAATTCGCCATAACCAGAGAATCTCTCACATACATTGGGTTATTCCTAAGCAATGCCACTTGAAAATCTACACCTTTTCCCTTTAAATAATGCCATAAAAATGTGATACAGGTTCTGGTATTTCCTTCTCTGAAGGGGTGGATGCTCCATAATGCCAACAGAAAATCAGAAACCTCATCTCCTTTTTTCTTATTCTTCACCCAATCAATGTTTGCATATTCTTGTAGCAACTTCTCTAATCGTTTCTCAATCTCATGGTAGTCTGCATATTCTGCGAAACCACCGGGCAAAACACGCTCACTCTTGTACAAATTCTCTTTTCGGAATGTTCCTGCCCATTCATAAATATCCCCAAATAAATATTTATGGATGGATACCATGTGCTCTACATCATAAGTATAGGCAATCCTTGTAGGCTTCACATCCAAACCTAACAGTTTCGCAAATACTTTCTGTATTTCAAATTTTTCTAATAGTTTCTTATCACGAATGTTATATTTATTAATAAGGACATCACTTTCCGGGTAACAATTCTTTCCACCTCTCATGTATTACTCTCCCAAATACTCAAATCTATCAATTCTGACTTCCATCTCTTCCAATGTTATTTTTCCAAAAATATAGGAATCCAACGCCTCTAAAAACAATTCATCCGGACCATTTGTAGCACTTAGCATAATAGCCATAGCATTTTCTACACTCTTTCTTCTCGCATCACACGCTTCCACATAACTCTGGCTGATAAGCATTCCCTTATATTGTAAAATAGTTCTCATCATATTGATAACGTATGCAGGAGGATTTCTTCTTTCCTGTTCCCAATCTTTCAAAGTAGCAACCGGAATATCAAACATTTTCGCAAATTTACTCTGACTTAATCCTGTTTGTAAACGCAATTCTCTTACTTCCATGATAAATACCTCCACTCATTATTAGGTATAATATACGGCATTGCCTACCATCATGCAAGGTGTTTCAAAAATATGTCATTTCAAAAAATGCACAATCTATTAGAAAAACCAAATACTTCATGCATTTTTTAAATAACTAACAAAGCGGCGGTGAACTACCTAAAATCTCTTTTCACCGCCGCTTTCGAAACTTCAATTTCTTTCTGTTTTTGAAAGACCCATGCACCATTCGTTATGATATTTGACGTCTCCGTCCTCGAATCAGTTACCATCTACCACACCATTTTGCGATAAAATTCACGACCTTCCCCTATCAATCACAACAATCCCATCATACAGCTCCCGGTTCTCTTCCGGCAGATTTGGCATTATCCAGAGCAAAGGCACTATGGTACTTCTTCTCCTGCACCCGATGATTCCATTCCTGATGCATGGACTTAAACATCTCCAGGATACCAAAATTTGTGATCACTTCAAATCCAGTGAAAGCATCTTTGATTTTTTCGTTATACCCGGCTGTCTCCTCCAGAAAAGCTTCATTTTTCCGATCCAGATTTCTGGAAAACAATTTGGGAAGGAAAAAGCTTGCGACCGCAACTCCAAGCATCAGAAGCGCAATGCCCCAGTCCACACTCCAGACGTAAATGCTTGCCATGATAAGCATTCCACCGTACTGAATCATGGTAAAAGTGGGTTGTATCGCACTATCTTCCAACACCTTCACATCATTATTCAGAACAGATAAATATTCTCCGGTATTACTCTCATAATACCTTAAGAAATTTCTTCCCATAATATGGGAGAAAATATCGTTTCTGATATCCTCTACAATATGACTTTTAAACTGCTCCTTACAATAATAAAAGATTCTTCCTGTAAAATAATTGTAAATGATGAATACCACTACAGCAATGATACCATCTGTCACTGTCTTTCCGTTCTCTCCCGTGGCAATTGCCACAATAAACTGCATCATCGCAGATAAAAAATACTGTTTAGTGCCACCACAAGCTCGGTGATTCCCCAACCGAGTGTCAGCAACTTATGTTTTTTATAATATTTCCTCATGTGAATTCCTCGTCTAGAAATTCCTAAGGTAACGAAGCGTACGACTTATCTTACCATCAACTCATACACTTTATCAACATCAAAAAGGCCACAGACCGTTTCCAATCTGTGACCTCTTAACATTTTCTTATTCTCTTACTTTCCAAGTGCCTGCGCAATATCTTCTCTCATGTCAATAACTGCTGCTCTGGATGCGTCTGCGTATGCAGCCTCGCCGTACTTAGCGTACTTCTCCTGCTGATGAGCTGCGATGATTCCGCGAGAAGAGTTGATGATTGCACCAAGTCCGTCTTCATTGAAGAAGTGAACAAGGTCTGCACCCTTACCGCCCTGTGCGCCATAGCCAGGTACTAAGATAAAGGTGTTAGGCATCAGCTTACGAAGAATCTTACCCTGCTCAGGATAGGTAGCACCAACTACCGCACCTACATAGCTGTAGTTACCGCTTTCCGGCATGCAGTCTGCGCCCCACTCAGCTACCTTCTCTCCCATCCACTCATAAAGCGGTCTACCGTCGATAATTCTGTCCTGGAACTCACCGCTACTTGGATTGGAAGTCTTAACAAGTACAAAGATACCCTTGCTTTCTTCCTTACAAATCTTAGTGAAAGGAGTCACACCGTCACTTCCAAGGTATGGATTTACGGTTACGAAGTCTTCATCAAATCCATAGTAGGACTTGCTTCCAACCTGTACTTTGCCAAGGTGACCTACTGCATAGGCCTCTGAAGTGGAGCCGATGTCGCCTCTCTTAATATCACCGATAACTACCAGCCCCTTTTCCTTACAGTAGTCTACGGTCTTCTTAAAAGCCATAAGGCCGGGAATTCCGAACTGCTCATACATTGCAACCTGAGGCTTTACGGCAGGCACTAAATCGTAGATTGCATCTACAATTCCCTTGTTGTACTGCCAGATAGCTTCTGCAGCACCCTCTAAGGTCTCGCCAAACTCAGCAAAAGCCTTGTCTGTGATATGCTTAGGAATAAATTTCATCATAGGATCTAAACCTACAACGATAGGAGCGTTTGTTTCCTGAATCTTTTTCACTAACTTGTTAATCATCTTTCTTACCCGTCCTTTGTCTTTATTTTCCAACCGCTTATTATGACATAAGCTGTATAGATAGTCAACTATATATTAGCGAGTTGCCAGAAATTCATATTCTCTCTTTGCTGTTTCATCATCGGGATAAATTTTCAAGTACTCTTCCATCAAAACAGCCGCCTTCTCATACTCTCCCATGTATTCATAGGAGACCGCCTCATTAAAACGAAGAGCCTGCATCATGTTCTCATTCTCCAGCTTCATGCCATTTTGGAATGAACTGAGTGCCACTGCATAATTCCCCTTCTTCATCTCACAAAGTCCCAGCTGATTATATACACCCGCATCTTCTTTTACTTTTTCCAGGTATGAATTGTACACAGTTGAGGCATAATTATAATCGCCCGTTGCTTCATAAGCTCTTCCCAGGAAAAGATAGGCATCCACATGGCCATCTTCTCTTGCATCCTCTAATGCTGCATAGGCACTGTTATAATCTCCCATATAATAGTACATGCGCCCTTTATCGTAGGAGCTCATATCCTCTCCATACTTCTGCAGTGCATCGGTCAGATAACTCTGCCCTGCATCCTTATGATCATGGGCATTCAATGCTTCAAAAATCTGAATAATTCGGTCATAATCCTTGTCATCAAGGGCAACAGCCTGATCAAAATCCTCTTTTGCAAGATTATACTGATTCAGACTAAGGAGGGATAATCCTCTTAAATAAAGAGCCTCCTTATCCTTAGGTCGGAGCGCCAGAATGGCATCATAAACATTTTTTGCCTCCTGATATTTCCCAAGCTTTGTATAAGCCGCTCCAAGATAGAAATTGATATCATAGTCTACCTCTTCAATGATTCCGTTACTTACAGAAAGAGCCTTCAGGAAGGAATCTGCTGCCTGCTCATAATCGGCAAGCCCCATGTAAGCAATACCCATACCACGGTATAATAGCTTCGAATCCTCTGAAAGCTCGGACGCACTTTGAAAGCATCCAAGAGCAGACTCATAGTCCAGCGCCTTGATGCTTTCCATGCCTTTCGATATATTTTCATTCACGCTGCCGCAACCGGTAAGTCCGATTAATAGTCCCGATAATAAAAGGACTGCACATGTGTTTCTCTTATGAAAATGAATCATTAATTTACACTCTTTTCCTCAAATAAGTTTGCAATATAACTGCACACCTGGCTACGCTCAATATTCAGAGCAATCGCCAATTCCCCGTACAGATGCTCCTCCGCAAGCTTAAAGTACTTACTGTCCACCGCAGTTTCCTTTCGTCCCGCCTGGAGTCTTTTTTGTTTTCTGTCATATATGGTTTTTATTATCTGAACCCACTTCTCACAATCGTTACTCTTCATGCACTCTTTATAATTCTGCTCAGCAAACTTTTCGTTTGCAATCTCCAAAAGTGGAATATTCGGAATATCTTCTACCAATTTAGAAGCTTCCTGAGTAGTCAGTATAGGGCGCATAGACGTCATCGCAGAATCTACCGGCACATATACAGTACTGGATGCAGCATATACAGGCTTTAAAATATAATACATCTTCGCCTTATCCACCCCGGAAATATCCAGTGTGGTAATCTGCTCCACCGTGCACACTCCTTTGTTGCCACAAACTACATATTGACCTATGCTAAACATTCAAAAACCATCCTTTCTAAAATTTGCCACATTTCTTGCCAATACCATATGTCATGTCAGCAGAAAATCAAGCAACTGCGAAGAAGATATTTGATTTTTCCTGACACGACAACGACAAAATCTTTCAGCAGTTTAGCTGCGACGTCTGTAATCACAAATTACAGACGGATTTTGGAGTCATTATACCCTCATTATACCAAATTCACTCAAAAAAGTCAGTAAAATCAAGATTTTCAGCTCTTTTTTGTAACAAATGCCCAGAAAGGTCATGCTATATATTGTTTATTTGTAACTATGCAGAGCCATGCAAATTTGTGAAAAATCAGACCGAGTAAGCTTGCTTACAGAGGGCTGTTTTCATAAATTTATATGGCGAGAAGCCAACATTCGCAAAAGAAAAGCCTCGCAGAGGCAATTTTGCGAATGTGGCTCTAAATAGTTACGTATATTTTTGCAACATAATTTCGCGCAAATGAACTACTATCTCTTTCAAAACATGAACTGCCTTGTCCAGTTCCTCCTCTGTATTTTCCTCCGACAGAGAAAAACGGATAGCACCTCTTGCTTCTTCCTGTGTAAGCCCCATAGCAAGAAGCACATGTGATGGTCCCTCCTGCGCCATACTGCACGCAGAACCGCTGGATGCACAGACACCTCTTTGATCTAACAGAATCAGAACGGATTCTCCCTCTACGCCGGGGATGGTCACATTCACATTTCCCGGAAGTCTGTTATATGGATGACCGTTTAATACTGCCTCGGGAATCTCCTCCAGAAGTTTCTCGGCAAAGCAATCTCTAAGGTACATCACCTGCTTCATCTGCTCATTCATAGCCTTAAGTGCAAGCTCTGCTGCACAGCCCATTCCCACGATACCGGGGACATTCAACGTTCCGCCTCTTCTGCCGCGTTCCTGTCCACCTCCATAAATCAGCGGTGGTAATTTCAGTCCCTTTTTCACATAAAGAAAACCAATTCCCTTGGGACCGCCCAGTTTATGACCACTGGCACTCAACAGATCAATATGCATCTTTTCCGCATCTAAGGGAATATGCCCATATGCCTGCACAGCATCCGTATGGAACAACACCTTATGCTCCCTTGCAATCTCTCCGATTTGCTCCAGCGGCATAATGGTTCCAACCTCATTATTGGCTGCCATAACAGATATGAGAATGGTCTGAGGCGAAATGGCCGCTTTCAGCTCTTCCAAAGAAATCATACCATACTCATCCACAGAAAGATAGGTAACTTTTGCACCAAGTCCCTCCAGATATTTACAAGTGTTTATCACTGCATGATGCTCCACCTTGGTGGTGATAATATGGTTTCCTTTTCCGGAAAGCATCTCATATACACCGCGAATGGCCCAGTTATCTGATTCACTTCCTCCGGCAGTAAAGTATATCTCTTCTCTTTTTACACCGATTACGTCTGCCACCTGCTGCCTGGCAAGTCCCACAGCTTTCGCTGCCTTCCCCGCCGGGGAATAAATCGCTGCCGGGTTTCCATAGCTTTCACAGAAATAAGGAAGCATTGCCTCCAAAACCTCTTCCTTAACTCTGGTGGTTGCCGCATTGTCCAAATAAATAAAATCGTTCATATTACTTTACCAAGTCCTTAATCACCTCTGAGGCAATAATCAGTCCTGCCACGGAGGGCACAAATGCAGTGGAGCCAGGCAATACTCTTTTTGCTGCATTCTCCGGGAATTTTGCTCCCACCTCTTCGTAAGGTGTTAATGCTTCTTCCTTGGAATACACCACTTTCAACTTCTTTACTCCACGCTTTTTCAGCTCTCTGCGCATCACCTTTGCCAAGGGACATACACTTGTCTTGTAGATATCCGCCACCTCAAAGGATGTAGGGTCCAATTTATTTCCTGCTCCCATACTACTGATAATGGGAATCTCCTTTGCCTGACACTCCATCACCAAAGATATCTTGGCAGTCACAGTATCCACTGCATCCACCACATAATCATAGGCGCAGAAATTAAATTGCTCTGCCGTCTCCGGCAAATAAAAGCACTGATGACAGGTCACCTTACAATCCGGATTAATGGATAAGATCCGTTCCTTCATTACCGTAACCTTATCCCGTCCCACCGTATCCCATGTAGCAATCAGTTGGCGGTTAAGATTGGTTACACTGACGGTATCATTATCAATAATATCAATGGCTCCCACACCGCTCCGGACAAGAGCCTCCACCACATGACCGCCTACGCCGCCCACACCAAATACCGCTACTCTGGACTTCTCCAGCTTGTTCATGGCCTCTTCCCCCAGAAGGAGACCGGTTCTTGCAAATTGTTCCTTCATTTACTCAATTCCTAACACTTTATAATCCTGATCTTCAATGGTTTTCTTAAGCTGCTCATCACTTACATCACCGGATAAGGTTACTACTGCAGTACCTGCTGTATGACTTACCACTGCCTCTGCAACACCATCCATAGCCTCTAATACCTTCTTTACACGTGCTTCACAATGTCCACACATCATTCCTTCGATTTTCATTGTCTTTGTCATAGTTTTGTTCTCCTCTAATCTCTTGTTTTCTGCTTCAATCACTTCCATGACCGAAACTACATTTCTCTTATGATCCTTTTTCTCTCCCCGAATCTTTGCAAAATTAAGACGTAGCGCATTGCTTACCACACAGAAACTAGATAAGCTCATTGCGGCAGCGCCAAACATTGGATTCAGCTCCCAATTAAGTATCGGAATAAACAGTCCAGCTGCCAAGGGAATACCGACACAATTATAGAAGAATGCCCAGAATAGATTTTCGTGAATATTCTTTAAGGTAGAACGACTTAGCCTGATAGCCGCTGCCACGTCCCGAAGGGAATTTTTCATCAGTACCACATCTGCTGCATCAATGGCCACATCCGTTCCTGCACCGATGGCTACACCCATGTCCGCTCTGGTCAATGCCGGGGCATCATTGATACCATCTCCTACCATCAGCACCTTACCCTTTTCCTGCAGTGCACGCACTACGGCCTCTTTGCCATCCGGAAGCACTCCGGCAACCACACCGTCCACACCTGCCAGCTTACCGATTGCCTCCGCAGTCTTACGATTATCCCCGGTCAGCATTACCACCTGAAGCCCCATATTCTGAAGCTCCTGAATCGCCCTAGGACTGTCCTCCTTCATGGTATCTGCCACTGCAATGATACCCAAAAGTTGCTTCTCCTTAGCAAACAAAAGAGGCGTCTTTCCTGCTTCCGCAAGCCTCTCCGCACACTTTTGCATCTCTACTGAAACATGCGCAACAGTAGATATATAACTTAAACTACCACCAGATACCACTTCTCCGTTCACTCTGGCGGTCAGGCCATTCCCCGTAAGGGACTTAAAATCTTCTACCGTATACTCTTTTTTATCCTCATACTCATAGGAAACGATGGCTTTCGCCAGCGGATGCTCACTCATTTTCTCCAGTGCTTTCGCAAGCCCTAAAAGCTCCCCTTCCGTAGTTCCGCTCTCCGGCTCCACATCGGTCACCATAGGCTCTCCCTTGGTAATCGTACCTGTTTTATCCAGTACTGCAATCTGCACTTTCCCTGTTTCTTCCAGCGAAACCGCCGTTTTAAAAAGAATACCGTTCTTAGCTCCCACACCGTTACCAACCATGATTGCAACAGGAGTAGCAAGTCCAAGCGCACAGGGGCAGCTGATTACAAGTACGGAAATACCTCTTGCAATAGCATACCCAATCGTCTGCCCTGATATAAGCCACACAAAGATGGTAATCAGTGCAATGGTGATTACTGCCGGCACAAAGATTCCGGATACTTTGTCTGCAACTTTTGCAATAGGTGCCTTGGTAGCTGCTGCATCACTGACCATCCGGATAATCTGTGACAGTACGGTATCTTCCCCTACCGCAGTAGCTTCGCATTTCAAAAAGCCAGACTGATTCATGGTCGCCGCTGAGACCATATCCTCCGGCAGCTTATCCACCGGGATACTTTCTCCGGTCAGTGCAGATTCATTAACGGCACTACTGCCTTCTATTACTTTACCATCTACCGGAATGCTCTCTCCCGGCTTTACTACAAACACATCCCCTTTTACGACCTCTGCCGCCGGAATGATACTTTCTGCTCCATTTCTTATTACCGTCGCCGTCTTTGGTGCCAGTTGCATCAGCCCTTTTAGCGCATCCGTAGTTCTCCCTTTGGAACGAGCCTCCAGCATCTTACCTACGGTAATCAGCGTCAAAATCATAGCTGCCGACTCAAAGTAAAACTCATGAAGGTAATGCATCGCTCCATGAATATCCCCTTTCGCCTGAGCATCGGTCATCAGAAAAAGCGCATAGGTACTGTATACAAAAGCTGCACCGGAACCAAGGGCAACCAGCGTATCCATATTCGGAGATTTCTTAAAAAGACTCTTAAATCCGCTGACAAAAAACTTCTGATTTATCACCATAACGATAACGGTAAGAAGCAGTTGTACCAAACCCACCGCCACCGGATTCCCTTCAAAAAAGCGAGGCAAAGGCCAGCCCCACATGCCATATCCCATGGATACGTACATAAGTATACCTAAGAACACCAAGGAAGACAGCAAACGCTTTTTCATCAAAGGTGTTTCCCTATCCTCCAATTCGTCAGAACCACTTCCGCTCTTTGACACAGTTTCCCCCTTCTTTGATGCACCATATCCGGCATCTATCACTGCCGCAATAACCACATCACTTTTCACATCACCTTCTACCCCCATGGAACCGGTGAGAAGGTTTACCGACACACTTTTTACGCCATCAACTTTTGATACTGCTTTTTCCACTCTGGCACTACATGCCGCACAAGTCATGCCTGTTACATTATATTGTTCCATATTATAATCCTTTTCTAAGTCTCTTCTCCAAGTCATGGCCCAATACATAGACCAATATTATCTTCACTATATCTGCCGGAATATATGGCACTACGCCAAGCATCAGCCCTTCTGTCGCTTCCACATCTGTACTAAAGCAAAGCCACAGAGTTCCCAACACATAACATCCGCACACTCCCAGTATCATTCCCAATAAATGTAGCGTCCTTTTCCCTTTGAAACGACTCACTACACCCCCGGTAATGACCGCAGTCAAGAGATATCCTGCCAAATATCCTCCGGTAGGACCAAACAGTTTCCCGGGTCCTCCTACTCCTCCGGAAAATACCGGCAAGCCAATACCTCCCAATACCAAATACAATCCGCAGCATATCATGCCATCCTTAGCTCCCAATACATAGGCCGCCAGAAGCACGGCAAATAACGAGAATGATACCGGTACCGGGCTAAATGGCAATACAATCACCCAGGGAGACACCACACAGATGATTGCTGTCATCAGCGCAATTTTCGTCATCCTGACCGTATTAAACTTTGCTCCTTGTCCCTCTGTTCTCATTCGGTATATATCATTCCCTATCTTCCTCAAAATATCTCATATGCATCTTAACACATCCGGTTAGTGTATGCAAACTACCTTTTCAGCTCAGCCATAGTCGACGTGACGTAGACATCATGCTGGCATGAATGGATACGTTATGTCGACTATGAGAAGAGCGCCGCTTTATGAGCAAAGTTAGCCGTAAATCGGCGAGAAAGCGCCGTAGGCGCCCCTCGAATGGCGCAGGCTTAGCTGACCGCTGCAATAAAAAGGTGTAAAGCCTTGATAATTTAATAGACTTTACACCAACATATACTAAGACACTTTAGCTTTTAACCTTTCCAATTCACTCCCCTGGACCCTGACCTGAACCCCTAACATTTCCACCTCATCACTATACCTTTGAGACTCATTTAGTTTTCGATATAAATCCAGATGCCCTTCTGCAACCCGCTGAATATTTACGCGAATTTCATTCTCCAAAGTAGTCCGAACAATTCTAACTTCTTTCTCCACCTCGACTAAACGTTCTTCTACCTCATCCAAACGTTCTTCTACCTCATCCAAACGTTCTTCCACTCTGTCTAAACGTTCTTCCACTCTGTCTAAACGTTCTTCCACTCTGTCTAAACGTTCTTCCACTCTGTCTAAACGCTCTTCCACTCTGTCTAAACGTTCTTCCACTCTGTCTAAGCGCTCTTCCACTCTGTCTAAACGTTCTTCCACTCTGTCTAAACGTTCTTCCACTCTGTCTAAGCGTTCTTCTACTCTGTCTAAACGCTCATCAATTCTATCCAAGTGTTCATCAACCCTATCAAAACGCTCTTCCATGGTCTTATCCATTTTTTCAAGTTTAAAAAGAATTAAATTACTAATATTACCTTCCATACCATCACACTCCTTACCTAGCTAATATAGCATATGTTTAGTGTAAAGTCTATTAAATTATCAAAGATCAATAAAAATATATACGCGGGGATTAAAGAATTGAAAAAATATATAAGAAAACCCTAAGGAATCTTGGGTTTAAAGAATCATCGGTGTGACAGGATTCGAACCTGCGGTCTTCGCTCCGCTACGGTCGGCTCAAAGCCCGAACGAAGTCTCTCACTCCTCCAGAAAGCACAGATACCAATTCTTTCCGGTAGATTACAAAAACAGATACCCTCCGGCATCTGTTTTTGTAATCGGCGTGACAGGATTCGAACCTGCGACCTCTTCGTCCCGAACGAAGCGCTCTACCAAGCTGAGCCACACGCCGTAACTAATGTACTTAAAGATAATATAGCGAATTGGTGCATTTGTCAAGAAAAATCTATTAATTTCACTGCTATAGAATTCTCCTTGACATATCATTTTTCTTATGGTATTTATATTTTATAAGTGTATTAATTCTCTTAATACACTCCATTCACCCAAAACACTCAGAATGGAGGTCAACCATGATTTTATTGGATTATCGGGACAAACGTCCCCTGTACGAACAGGTTGTGGAAAAATTAGAACACCTTATCGTATGTGGTGTCCTAAAGCCGGACTCCAAGATGCCCTCTGTGCGCGCACTGGCTATGGAGCTTTCCATCAATCCTAACACAATCCAAAGAGCCTACGCCCTCTTGGAACAAGCCGGATTTCTCTACACCATTGTAGGACGGGGTAATTTCGTTGCGCCGGAAGAAAGCTGGCAGGGCGGCAAGCAAAGTGCTCTGAAGGAGGAACTTTCCAAGGCCTTTGAGAACGCTCTCTCTGCAGGAATGGACAGAGATTCCATTATTGCACTTCTGGACAACGTTCGGCAAAAATTAGAAGAGGAGGCAGCAAATGATTCAAATAAATAACATTTCCAAAAAATTTGAAAATTACAAGGCGCTGTCTGAAATATGCGCTACCATCAAGGAAGGGCAGGTGTTCGGCCTCATCGGTACCAATGGTGCCGGTAAAAGTACCCTGCTTCGTATTATCAGCGGAATTTATCAAGCAGATGGTGGCACGGTCACCATAGATGAACAGCCCGTATGGGACAATCCAAAAGCAAAGTCATTGATTTTTTACTTATCAGATGACCAATACTTCTTTCCTAACGAAACACCAATGGATATGTTAAAACTCTACGAGAAGCAATATGAGAACTTCGACAGAGAACGTTTCTTAAAATTCTTAGAGAGCTTTCATCTGGATAAGAACCGCCGCATCAACACCTTTTCCAAAGGTATGAAGAAGCAGCTCAGTATCTTCTACGGCATCTGTGCAGGTACCAAATACTTAATCTGCGATGAAACCTTTGATGGCTTGGACCCGGTGGTTCGCCAGACTGTAAAAAGCCTCTTCGTAAAAGAAATGGAAACTCGGGATTTCACCCCCATCATTGCTTCGCACAACCTTCGTGAGCTGGAAGATATCTGCGACCATGTGGGACTTTTACATAAAGGGGGAATCCTCTTCTCCAAGGATTTGGAATCTATGAAGCTGGGTATCTACAAAATGCAATGCGTATTCCAGAACACCTGTGATGTTACTACTCTTTGCGATGCTTTCCCTATTATCCATCAGGAAATGCGTGGAAGCCTATATACCATTACTCTCAGGGGAACCCGGGAGGAAATCGACGAAAAAATGAAATCCCTGGCTCCGGTATTCTACGAATTATTACCTTTAAGTTTAGAGGAAATCTTTATTACAGAAACGGAGGTAGCAGGCTATGACTTCAAAGAACTCTATTTATAAAATGACTCTCGAACACCTACGCCACAGCGGCTGGATGGTTGCCCTGTCCTTTATCGGCAATCTGATTGCAGGACCTGTTGTCCTTCTCTTTGCCTTTAGCAACAATGACTATAGCTTCTATGAACAAAATTACGAAATTGAAAAAGTACTGCTTATGAAGGCACGGGATACCGGCAGTTATCTGTCTTCCCTGTGCGGAAGCATGCTTCTTGCCGTATCCATGATCGGTGCCCTGATTGTAGCCCTGGGAATCTTTTATTATTTATTCCAAAGCTCCAAGATTGATTTGTATCACAGTCTCCCACTCACCAGAAGTGAACTCTTTTACAGTGGGTATCTGGCAGGCTTTATCATCTGGTTCGTGCCCTTTATCATCAGCAGTGTGATTACCCTGCCCCTTGCTTTTATTTGTGCCGGTGGTTTTCAACACATCAATATGATAATCGTGGCCTACCTTAAGATGCTGGTATTCCCGTTGATTGGTTTCATTATTACCTATCATCTTTGCTTACTTGGGGTAATGCTCAGTGGTAATATGGCAAATGCAGTTGTTGCAATCCCGGTATTCGGCCTTGCCCCTATTGTATTTTACGGATTGTTTACCGTTCATTTTGAGCAGTATTTTGAAACCTTTTACCAATTTGCTCTCGATGCTTCCGATATATGTGCATTCTCACCCATTGCAACTCCTATTGTGATTCAGGCATTTCAGATAGATGAAGTAGAAGCAGGACTAGTGGCATTCCAGACTATTATAGGACTGATTATCGCAGTACTAAACTTCTTTGTTGCAAAAGCACTTTATAAAACCAGAAAGAGCGAACTGGCAGGCCGAGGTATGGAGAATAAAGTTTCCTCCTTCCTAATCCGTTTTGTTGCATCCTTTGCAGCCGGTTCCTTCGGTGTACTCCTTCTGTTTTTGATTGGTATCAGCCGAAATGGCGTGGTATGGTCCATTCTCTTCTGTCTGTTTTTCACCTGCTTTACCTCTGCGGTACTCAGTGCAATCCAGAAGAAAACAGTAAAAGGATTGTTTGCGCACAAAGGCCAGATGATTGCCTCCATGGCATTGGCAGTCGGTTTTATTCTAGTATGTCGCTTTGATGTATTTGGCTACGACACCTATCTTCCCAAGAAGGAAAATATTGAAAGTGTGGAGATTCGCATCAATGCCATATCCAACTATTATTACTACGGTGCAAATCAATATTTATTCGAATATACGGATACAGATGTTATCTACGAATTGCTGCAGGCAGGTGTAGAAAATTCGCCCTATACCAATGCGACCTCTGTTGTAGTAAAGGTTAATCCCAAAAGTGGCTTTTCCTACTACCGTAGCTACAGTATACCGGTAAACCGGGTAGAGACCCTTCGCCCCATTATTGAAGATGAAAGTTACTTCAATTTCTTATACACAAGATATGATGAGCGTTCCTCTGATTTCGAAAGCATGTATATTTCTGATTTGAACTACAATCACTTTGATGTAGTGAATCCACAGCAGGCTCAGGCAGTATGGCAGGCATACCTTACTGATTTGAAGGAGCATGCATCCATGGAAGATATGACCGAATATATAAATGTGGGAAGTATTGATTTCTCTATTACAGAAAGCTCCTCCTCCCACTTTTATCTGCCGGAGTTGCCGATTTCCAGTGATTTTAAACACACTATCGCACTGTTGAAGGAATATTATCCACACTTGATATTTGAAAAGAGCGAACTGGATGTTGAGACATTACATGTATCTGCGAATTTAAGAGAAGAGCTGTCCTTGGAAGAATACTACTTGGAGCATCTGATGGAGTCAGAACCTACAGAGCTTGTAAATTCTGTTAACGTCTATGGAGAACAGGTTACCATTGTTGAAACCACAGAATACTCTGAGTATGTATGCGAGTTTGCAGAAGAGGAACTCTTCTGGCTGTATGACTTCATCCACCCATGTCGTCAATTAGAAGATCGCTTAAATGCAGATAACTACGCTTACTTGGGTGAATTGGAGCTTCGCACCGGTAACCGCCTTAGCTGTTACATCGAGAAAGGAGCTATGACGGAAGAAGAAATTAAGACACTGGCCGCTATGGTAGAAAAGAGCGGAACCCTTACAGAATACTGACTAAAATAAAGGGACTGTTGCAAAATACAAAAGATGATCGTAGTGAAATGTTGTGTGGGGATTACCTCCCCTATGTTTGCAGACTGTTCAAAAATGCTGTAATTTCACAAAGCTGCATTTGCGTTCCTTGATTTGTTGTGTTTTTCCAAGTTTAGACACTCGGCTATCGGTCCGCATATTAGGCGGATTCCCATGGAAGAACTTTATAGCCGGCTCATGTTTGGGATTTTGTCTCTTTATTTGTAAGCTTAGAGAAAGTGCGTAGAAATTTCCAAAGTAGGGAACTGAGTTTCGGTCGTGTCGGGGCGCGCCTTCGACACAAGGAAAGAGCTGTACACACTGTGGGAGATACAAGTATCTCCACACAGGTGAACAGCTCTTTTTATTGTGTTCGAAGCTCGAACAGACATGAACATATCATAAAACTTAGTTCCCTACTTTGTGAAATTTAAGCAGTTTCGAACAGTTTACAAATACAGAGACATAATTCCAAATGCGAGTCGGCACTTTTGTTTATTTAAAGAATCCGCCCTATGCAGGACAGATACGCCGAGTGTCTAACACGTGGAAATAACACAACTCGAACGCAAAAGACAACTTTGGAAATTACTACGCATTTTTTCTAAGCCTTGCAAACGTAGGGGAGGTAATCCCCGCACAGCATTCCACTTCACATCATTTACAGTTTGCAACGTCCCTTTTTATTTTAGTTTCTCACAAATCCAATCATCAGACCACCCTTTTCCGCATAGAAGCTGCAAAGGCCCATGGTCATCTCAATACGTACCTTAGCATCCTTAAACTCTGTAAGAATTGCCTCCTTTAGGGCACTGGCTGCACCAAGATTATTACAATGATCTACAATCACCTGACCACCCTGATAACCCATCTTCTTCATAATCTGACAGATGCTGGCGATTGCCTTCTTCTCACCGCGGCACTTCTCCACCGGATGAATCTGCCCGTCCTCGCTTACGTCGCCAACCGCACGAATTCCAAGAAGTCCTGCAATAGCAGCAACTGTGGGCTTTACCCGTCCGTTATTTGCCAGATTCTTCATATTTTCCAAACAGAAAAGAAGTGCTGTGTTCTTCTCCTTATATGCATCCGTTTCCTTGCAAATGGTATCAAAATCCTTCTCTGCCTTGATTCCTTCATAAATCTTTTCAACCAAAAGCTTCATCTCCGGACCGGCAGAATAAGAATCCAATACATATACCTTCTTCTCAGGATTCTCCTCCATATACTGGGACGCAGCAGTCATTGCCGCATTATAGCTTCCGGATAAGGTACTGATAATGGTTACACAAAATACCTCATCAGCCCCTTCAAATGCAGCCAGATAATCTCCCACCCCCGGACAAGCAGTGCCGGACTTTCCTTTATAAGTACTTAAGGTCTCTGCCATATCAATTACATCCAGATTGGAATCATCCACATATTCCTTATCAGCAGTTCTGATTACCAACGGAACAGATTGAAAATCTACGCCTTCGAAAGCTCTCATATTGGCAGCTGAATCCACAACAATTTTTCTTTTCATTACCATTTCCCCACGTTTTTCACAACTTTTTATATAGTTTCAAAAACTACATTTAAAAGTATGATAAATGAGATAACCGGTGATGTCAATAGTTACTTCACTTTATTTCTTATTCAGGGCATCCATTCCAAGATACCTTCCCCTTTCGCCAAGGTGTTCTTCAATACGAAGAAGCTGATTGTATTTTGCAACTCTCTCACTTCTGCATGGTGCTCCGGTCTTAATCTGGCCGGCATTGGTTGCCACTGCCAAATCTGCAATAAAAGAATCCTCTGTCTCGCCCGACCTATGGGAAACCACCACGCGATATCCCGCTTTATGAGCCAGATGAATGGCCTCCATGGCTTCGCTGACCGTACCAATCTGATTTACCTTAATCAAAATAGCATTTCCGCAGCCCTCTTCAATACCTCTGGAAAGTCTTTCTGTATTGGTTACAAAAAGGTCGTCTCCCACCAGCTGCAGCTTATCCCCAAGCTCCCTTGTCAAATCATTCCAGCCCACAAAGTCATCCTGATCCAGACCATCTTCAATGGATACCAGCGGATATTTCTCACAAAGCTCTTTATAATAGGCAATCATAGCTTCGCTGTTGCGAACTACCACTTCCCCCTCAAATTTATACAGGGCAGATTCCCGGTTATACAGTTCAGAAGCTGCTGCATCCATGGCAAATACAAAGTCCTTCCCAACTACGTAACCACATCTCTTCACTGCCTTACTTAATATTTCAAATACCTCATCTGCATTCTTTAAATCCGGAGCAAAACCGCCTTCATCACCTACAGCTACGGACATACCCTGTTCCTCCAAAAGCTCCTTTAAAGAATGATACACCTCAGTCCCCATACGCAGTGCTTCCGAAAAGCTTTCTGCACCTACCGGCATAATCATAAACTCCTGAAAATCCAGACTATTATTGGCGTGTCTTCCACCGTTAATTACATTCATCATAGGAACCGGGAGCACGATACCACTTCTACTCTCCAAAAACTCATACACTTTCATATTCATAGCCCTTGCTGCCGCTTTTACACAGGCAATGGATACCGCTAAAATTGCATTGGCACCCAGTGCAGATTTATCCCTTGTTCCATCTGCTTCACACATCATCCGGTCAATGGCACTGATATTCGTTACATCCATACCATGAAGCAGCTCATTTATCACATGATTAATATTACTCACTGCCTTAGTGACACCTTTTCCATGATAACGGCTTTTATCTCCGTCACGAAGCTCCAATGCCTCATGAATACCCGTAGATGCACCGCTGGGAACCATCGCCCTTGCCATAATACCATTTCTTAAATGTACCTCTGCCTCCACTGTCGGATTTCCCCTGGAATCTAAAATCTCTCGTCCGATAACCTTTTCAATTACCATATATCCCTATTCTCCTTCATCAAAAAATGCTTCTTAACAGAAACTGTCAAGAAGCATTTTTCCCATATACTATATGTTCTATTCTTATATCTTTATCTTGGTCCACTTGCCTTGCTTAAATCTTACAGACGCCATAACCAGTCTGGAACCCTGGTCAGCAATAACTCCCAGCCAGATACCTATGATTCCCCATTCCAGCACATATCCGAAGAAATAAGAGCCCAGGCTCCGGCAGATGGTAACGCTGATGGTACTTGCAATTGCCGTGAACATGGTATCTCCCGCACCACGCAGGCATCCCATATAGATTACCTGAGAAATCTGTAACATTACAATGAAGGCAATTACATACATAATACCCGTTCCGATATCTACAATTGCAGGTTCCTTGAAGAATAAACCAAAAAGCCATCTTCCTCCCAAAAGATAAAGTACAGCCAGCACTACTGAGATGCCCCCTCCCAGCATACGACAGATTTTGCCATACTCCTTCGCCAGTTCCTGATCCTTTGCGCCAAGGCTGTAGCCTATAAGAGCAACCGCAGCTGACTGCAGTCCGTCACCGAAGGAGAAGGATAAGTGCATTACATTCATTGCTACCTGATGAGCCGCCATAGCATCCGTTCCCTGCCCTGCCGCCATCAGTGCCGTAAGCATAAATCCCACTCTCATAAAAAGCTGTTCAATAAAAATACTGTAACCAACCTTTACAATATTCTTAAAAGCGGCGATTGTTGGAAGCAATTTATTTTTCCAAATATAAGTAATACTTACAAAATTATCTTCCTTCCGCACAGAGTAGATACTCATAAAGCATGCCACAACCGTTCCAAGCACAGTAGCAATCGCCGCCCCCCTAATCCCAAGCCTCGGGAAACCAAAATTACCTTCAATGAGCAGATAGTTAAATATTACGTTTACTGTGTTGGATACCAAATTGGTACGCATGGTAATCTTCGTATTTCCCGCGCCACGCTGGGCGGCATTGATACCCATCTGGATGCAGTTAAAAATCATACCCCCCATAATAATCTGATAATACGCTACCGCTGCATCATGGGTATCTGCATTGGAGCCACACCAGCGAATGATAGTATCCGCATTTAGTACCAGTACAGCACTGACAATAATTGCTGCACCGATTACAAAGCAGAGGAATGTTGAGAAAATCCGATTCGCACCTTCCTTATCCCTTTCTCCTCTACGCCTTGCAACCAACGCAGAAATGGAAACATTTCCTGCAAAAAATAAAGCAAGTCCAACCATTTTGGGCTGCGTAGTAAGTCCTACCGCTGCCACATTTGATGCTCCCAGTCCGCTTACCATATAGGAATCCACAAGAGCAACCATTGCCACAAAAAAGGATTCTAAAATAGCAGGCCAGGCAATCTTTATAGCTCTTCTTACATGTTCTTTATCATAGGTCAAAAATTTCATCGTCTCAAACACTTCCTAATTCAAACTACAATTAAAATGGATTGTAAAATCTGTTCCCATCATAAAATGTGACAATAAGGGCAACTACAACAAATAAAACAGACACCCCTATGGTCAGATAGTCATTCCTTTGAAGCTTCTTACCGGAATACCAGGTTCTCTTTTTATACTTTCCGAAGCCTCTCAGCTCCATGGCATTACTTACTACATCAATCCGGTCCATACTGGAGAATATGAGTGGGAAAATAATAGCTGCCATGTTCTTAATACGCTGCATAAGCGGTGCTTTGGAGGACATTTCAATTCCCCGCGCCTCTTGGGCATGTTTAATGGCAGTGTAATCATCCTGCACATCCGGTATATAACGAAGGGCAATTGCCACCGCATATCCGATATTATAGCTGATACCCACTCTGTTTAAGGAGGCAGCAAATTCACTGGGATTGGTAGTGACAATAAACATAAACACCGCCGGAATCACCGTCAGATATTTAATCATAACATTAAACTCATAAAACAGCTGCTCATAGGTCAGTGTATACGGTCCAAACAAATGCACAATAGGCGTTGCTGAACCATAAATCTTTTCCCCTTGATTCGGCGAAAAGAAAAAGATTGCCAACAAATTAATCACCAGGAAAAACATTATAAACTTGAAAACAGTTCCTACCTGCTGCCATTTGGTCTTAGACATTGCAAATATCACCAGACTTAATACCAGCATCACCAAAAGCACTCTGGTATCATAAGAAAGCATGCTGGTCAGTGACCAGAGCAAAAAGAAAATCAGCTTCGTCACACCGCTCAACCGATGAATCCAAGTATCCTTTTCTTCATAAGATAATATCCTAGACATCTGCCACTTTCTCCTTTCTGCGGGAGAGTCTGTCATAATAAATAAACTGCTCCACAAATTCGGAAGGAGTATCAATTCCACAACGTACTGCCAAATCGTACAGGGAAGTTTTCTTCAGACAAGCCTTATCCGCAATCTCTGCATCGGTCAGAACCTCTGACGGTGCCGCATCAATCAGAAGATGACCATCACAGATTACTACTGCCCTGTCCGTATATTCCAACATCAGATGCATGTCATGGGTAATCATAATAATGGTAATACCGTACTGCTCATTCACCTGCTTTAAAAATTCCATTATCTCCGTGTAATGACGATAATCCTGTCCCGCTGTAGGCTCGTCTAAAATAATTACATCCGGATTCATTACCAGAATGGAGGCAATGGTTACACGTTTCTTCTGACCAAAACTCAGTGCCGAAATGGGCCAGTTTCTGAAAGGATACAAGCCGCATGTCTTCAACGTTTTATACACCCTCTCCTTTACTTCTTCCTCAGGCACACCACGAACCCTAAGTCCCAATGCCACTTCATCATAAATCATGGCCTTACTAATCATCTGATTGGGATTCTGCATTACAAGACCAATGCGCTCACCACGTTCCTTGATGGACTTGTCCGCCATATCTTCCCCATTTAAACGGATAGAACCATTCTCCGGGCTCATAAAGCCACAGATCAAATTGGAAAGTGTGGATTTCCCGGCACCATTCTTTCCTACAATACTTATCATTTCCCCTTTGTTTACCGCAAAGTGAATATTCTCAAGCACCGGCTTTCCTTCCACATAGGCAAAATTTAAGTCCAGAATCTCCAAAGCCACATCCTTCTTTTTTTCTTTTCTTGGAAGAGGATGCTCCTTACACCACCGCTTTACTATCTCACGGTAGGGTACCAGATTCATAAGGGTAATATCCTCCGGCTCATCCTTGGCCTGCACATTACATCCGGCATGCTTCAGTGCCGTAATGTAAAGTGGCTCACGGATGCCTTCCTTCTCCAGAATATCTCCTGCAAGCAGCTCATTAGGCGTCAAATCGGCCACAATCCGCCCCTCTCCCACTACCACAATCCGGTCTACTTTTCTGTAAAGCGCATCCTCAAGGCGATGCTCAATGATAATAATGGTTTTATTGTCATTCTTCTTAATATCATCGATTAAGGCAATTGCCTTCTTACCGGTTGCCGGGTCCAGATTGGCAAGAGGCTCATCAAAAAGAAGTATATCTACATCATCCACCATCACTCCCGCCATAGATACTCGCTGTTTCTGCCCTCCTGAAAGGGCACTGGGTGCCTGCCTAAGCAAGGACTTTACATCCACCATATCTGCAATTTTGTCCACTCGTTCAAACATTTCCTCTTGCAATACATTATCATTCTCCAGTGCAAAGGCGATATCCTCCGCTACCGTCAAACCGATAAACTGACCATCCGTATCCTGAAGCACTGTCCCTACCATTTTGGACAAACCAAAGATTCCCAGTTTCATGGGATCCTTGCCATTAATGCAGAGAGAGCCGGTAATATCTCCCTTATATGCAAAGGGGACCAATCCATTCAGACAGTGGGCAAGTGTAGACTTTCCCGAACCGGAAGGACCCACAATCAAAACCTTTTCGCCGGAATAGATTGCCAGATTGATACCTTTAAGCGTCGGCTCCGTCTGAGAACGATATTTAAACGAAAAATCCTTAAATTCAATAATTGGAGTCATAGGAAACCTTTCTTCATAAATCTACATGTCTCTGAATAGTTTACCACAAAAATAATGACTAGGACACGGGTCCTAGTCATCTTTTTTCATTTCTTTTCAATTAATCCTCTTTTGCAAGACTGGATGACTTTGCTCCAATCTTAGAATATCCAACAGCGATTAATGTACCAAGGATTCCTGCAATAATAATATTTCCGAGGAATGCCCAGAAGCCCTGTGCAAATACTTTATTTGCAGGCTCTGCATAAATAACAATATCCAGAAGCGGCGCAACCAAAATCCAAGCAACGGCATTAGCCACTACCTGTACCACATTGAAAAGTACAATCTGTTTTTTACCAAAGTCACCATCCTTGATAGCAAACTTAGCAGCAAACACACCCATTGCAATACCGAATACTGCCTCCGGGAATACCCAGCTCCACCATACGCTGCCGTAGAACAGTGCATCACCTAAAGCATGTCCGATAAGACCAACAGCTCCGCCTACGATAGGACCAAATACAGCCGCCATAAATGCTAAAAGTGCAGCTCTTGGCTGAAGTGCTGTGTTAGGAATAAATCCCAGCGGAATCTGTACCTCGGTAAGTGCCACGAAAAGCGCAGTACCAATACCAATTGCAACTACTTCTTTAATTCCGAATTTCTTCATGAAAATAACCCTCCCTCATTTGTTAAGAACCATTCATTCGCAAAAAAAAGACTGCGAAGCCGCGATTTTGCAAATGGTTCTGAATAATTATATGGTACTAAAGCACACAAAAATTGTCAATCAAAATCCTACAATATTAAAATTCATCTTTCTTTTTCCAAAAATCTCCTATTGTATAAATGTTACAAAATTGTTACAATCCATTTGTACTTAGCTAAGACAAATAAAAATAAGGAGGACGAAACTATGTTTTTCATTTTCAATAGCTGTTCCGAGTTATTTAATACTCTTTGCAATTTATTTAACTTTGGTTGCTAGTGTCTTTACCCCGGCTCTATGCCGGGGTATCTTTTTTTCACCTCAACCATTTTCATGCTCTGCAGACCTTGAGTGTGTATGTGGCTCCCCAACTGTTTAAGATTTCCACCCTTGCAAATCCTGCTTCCAACAATGCTTCTTGCTCGTGCTGAACTGTCAGCGGTGTATCATAATGATAAAACTCATCATCTGAAATACCCTGTTCCTTCTTTAATCGAAGCAGTTCTCCACGAAAGAACCTCTCCTGTTCCTCCAATTCTGCAAAATAATCTGTCAGAATAAAATATCCATCCGGTTTTAAAGCGTTACACAGCTTCTTATAAAGTGGTAATTTCTCATCTTTTGTGAAATGATGAAGAGACTCTACAGAAACTGCCGCATCATATATTTCCTCTCCAAATGGCACATCAAAATATGAACCACAAATAAGACTCAGCTCTTTATCCGAAAATTTCTCCTTCAAAGCCTCCAACATCCCTTGGGATAAATCAATACCGGTTACTTTTACTGAAGGATTTGCTCTAAAATAATACTCCAGCTCCAGACCCGTTCCACACCCCAGATCAAGCACCTCAGCATTCTTTTGCTCCGGCAGACAACCTGCCGTATATGGATAAAACTCCCGTGCCCCCTCAATGGTATTAAGCATGTGCTCATCATAACCATCCAATCTATTTTCAAAAAATACATCCATCTTCTCTAACATAAGCTTCACCCTGTTCATTCATCCTTCAAAATCTTCTCCAACATACTCACTCTATTAAACGGGAAGGAGAAATAATATCCATCTGCAAAATCAGCCGTAAGTGCCATCATCTCTTTCGCAAGTGTGATACCTGCCCGTTCACCTTCCTCCCTTGTCATATCTTCCCGGTAACGTGACAGCACCTCTTCCGTTACATCAATCCCCGTCATCTCATTCTTCATAAAGGTAGCATTTTTCAGACTGACAAAGGGCATGATTCCACAGAGAATACGGGCCCCGGTCTCTTCCTTAATTCTTCGAACCCGCTCTACTCCTTCTTTTGTGGAAATGGGCTGCGTTAAGAAAAAGGATGCCCCGGCTTCCATCTTTTTCTTCACTCGTCCAATCTCTACCTCCAGATTTAGGCGTCCCTGATTAATGGCACCTCCGTAGCAAATAGGGCTCTCCGAAAATTGCTCCCCGTTCATATCATGCATAATGCGCATCAATCCCACAGAATCAAAATTGAATACGCTCTTTATACTACTGCGCATCAGCGAGGGAATAGGATCACCGGTAATCACCAGGAAATTATGTATATGGTTAATATGTGCCCCTAAAAGCTGGGAACGCATGGCAATGGCATTCTTATCACGACAACATACATGGGGCATTACACACATCCCCGTTTCCCTTGCTACCTTTTCTGCCATCAAAACAGAATCCGCACGGGTTCTGCCCGACGGAGAATCCGGGAAGGTAAGCACATCCACTCCGCTCTTTAATAGCAAATGCGCTGCATCCATCAGCTTTTCATCATCACTTCCAAGAGGTGGTGCCAGCTCTACTGCAATCAATTTCTTTCCTTCTTTTCCGGCAAAAAAGGAATGGTCCTGCTTCTCTACAAGAATCCGCTCAGATGCCTTGTCCGATTCTCTTTTCTCCGGCTGTGCAAAGGAAAGCTTCTCTTTCATTCTGCGGATATATTCCGGTGTTGTACCGCAGCAGCCACCTATCATATCTGCACCTGCTACCGCAATGTCTCCGGTTTTGGCCACGAAGTAATCCATATTTTTATTATCAAAAATCATGCGGTTACTGACAATCTGAGGATATCCGGCATTGGGTAATGCAGTCAGAAATTTCTTTCCTGAAAGGGACAGACTCTTTATAATCTTCTGCATATGTGCCGGTCCTACACCACAGTTAAATCCTATAGCATTCACCTCCGGCATTGCCTCCGCCTGCCCTGCCAATGTGCGGGCACTTAAGCCGGAATTACTATAGCCAAACTGATTAACTGAAAACTGCAAAATAACAAAAGCCTTGTTCCCGATATATTGCACAGCTTCTCTGATATCTTCCAAATCAGAAAAAGTTTCAAATACAAAAATCTCCGCACCTTCCTCCAAAAAGGTTTTGCATATTTCTAAATATTCTCTACATGCCCGTTCTCTGTCTGCTTGACTTTCACAGTGTATCTGTCCGATATCCGCCGCTACATATACATCCCTGCCGACTGCCGCCGCCCGGGCAAGCCTATATCCTTGCCGAATATGTTCAAGCACCTCCGGCAAAGCCATTTTCATGGTCACCGTATTGCATGCAAAGGTATTAGTTCGAATCAGCTGTGCCCCCGCTTCCAGATACTGCTCATGAATCTCCTTTACCCGCTCCGGGTGTAATATATTGGCAAGCTCCGGCAATTCCTCCGTATCATAAAGCTGTCCATAATAAGTTCCAAATGCCCCGTCAAATAAAAGCTTCTGCTGCTGTAATCGATTCTCTATTGTCATTTTGTCTCTCCATATTATCACGAAATGTAACTTTTGATTTAATAGTTTACCACACTACAGTATTCTCTGCAATTCCCATTCTTTTTGATAAAAAAAGCCGAAAGCATATCAACACGCTTTCGGCTTCCTTTACATCACTTAATTTCTACAGCTTATTCACTTGTTACAGCAGAAATAACAGGCTTACCTTCTCTATCAAGAAGTGGAGTTAAACCGCCTGCATAACCTGAAGCATGCCATACATAATTCACTCCTGTCTCGGTATCTACCCAGATTTCAGTTACGTTTACAGCCCCCTGTGAATAAGTTTTTTCAAATCTTTCTTTTGCCATTTTCATGACCTCCTTATATATTTATTTTTTATTACTCCCCAATCTTTTTCTTCAGCTTCACATACTGAAGCGTGTATTTTACAAAAACACTAACATAAACAGCAAACAATCCTATATATATTCCAAACAACAGACTTTCGAAATTCGACAGCTGCAATTTTCCTTCCAGAATAAGTAGCTGCGGTATAATTAAAAGAAAAAAGATAATCAGAAGCGGAATGATTCTTCCCTTAAAAACTCTTTCCGCCATGTCCAGTTTAGAAGCATCGTCACTGAAAATCTCCTCTTCCTCTTGCATCAGTAGCAGGGGCTTACGAAAATAGCTATACCCCATCATATCTGTAATATGCTCCCAGCCACAGTCTCCGAACATCTGCACATATTCTTCTTTATGTGAAAGCCCTTCCTGATTGTAGTCTAATTGATATACTACATCCTCCGACTCACATTTCTCAAATTTGTAAAAGCATGGTGAAACTGTATCCGTCAGCTTCCATCCCTTTTTATGCTGAAATCTAAGCCAATCCTGCTCCTGCACATATTCCGGTATCGTAAAGAATGCTACTTTCCACTTCACATTTCCCATATTTGTACTCCTGAAGGTTCCGGTGCAGACGTTCAATTCTAAACATCTCCAATTCCAGAACTTCTCTTCCCAATTCCGTAATCTTATATATTTTTCGCTTTTCTTCCTCACGGATAAAGGAAATCAACCCATCCTTCTCCATTTTAGATAAACTACCGTACATTGTTCCGGGACTGAGCCGAATGGCTCCCTCGGTCATCGTCTCTACCTTCTGTACAATGCTGTAGCCGTGCATTTCTTCCTGCAAGCACAGTAAAATGTAGAACCCAGTCTCTGTCATAGGTACATATACTTTTTTAATATGAGCATCCATTGTTTTACTCCTCTATATTTCACTACAATGTATCGCACCTCGATATATATTGTATCATGGTGCGATGCGAGAGTCAACTGTCCTAATGTACCAAAAAGGGATGCTGCAGACACACAATGTCATTAAGTTTAGAAATTATGCTGGGAGGAAATGATGTGTTTTATGAAGACCGTTGGAAAACGTCAGTACTTAGCGAGGTATTTTCGAGCTTAGTACTGCTACGTTTTACATCGAGCGAGAGCGTGTCAGAATAAAACACATCGTTTTTGACCAGAGTAATTTCTAAACTTAATGATATTGTGCAGGCACAACATCCCCTTTTCTCCTATTCCTCTAAAAATAAAATCGTCATATATGCGGTCTCTAAAGCTTCCGCATCCGGATATTTCTCCCCAATCCAATCCAGAATCATCTCGGTATCCGAGAAAAGGCTGTATACAGAATTGGTGGCGAAGGTCTTATCAATCACAACAATACTGGGCAACTTATCCGGATTCTCTTCATAGTAGCGGAAGAACATTTCATTAAATACCGTAGTTCCCTGTGTAGAAGGGGTAGACACGGTACATCCCACCCCGGGATAAATCAAGTGCTCCGCACCGATATACAGAAGTCGTTCATCCGCTTTAATTAATTCCTTTAAAATGGGATAATTATCATTCCAGATTTGCGCTTGCTCATCTAAAATGTAAATGCCCTTTTCCGGTCCATACTCCATCTTCTCCATAGGTGCCATTACCGTGACCGGAAGACAACCGGTTACTCGTATCATGATTACTCTGCACACAAAGAAACCGGTCAAAAGACTTAAGCCCAATCCATAAGTAAGCACGTTTCCCAACAGCTCTCTTTCCTGCAGCTCCTCACGCAAATAGACACAAAGCATCCATATACTTCCCCAGATTCCAAGCACTGCTCTGGAACAGGTAACATTCACGTTCATATTGGTAATCAAAAGTACCGCCGGTAACGATACCAGTGAAGGCATCACACACAGCCAGAAATATACCGCCATCCTCCGATGGTAACGAATTCCCAAATAAACCGCCGGAATAATTGCAGCTATATAGCGTACTTGCAGATAAAACTGATTCTGATCTTCCAAAAGACATCCTAAGATATGGTCCTTCTGCAAAAGTATCGCTGTCAGAATCAGAATACTCAGAATCCCCATCTCTACCTTTTTCCCTACAGGCGAGGACAGCACTAAGTCTCTCCTTAGCCTGCCAATCACCAGCAGAAGTGCCCCTGCTACTACCACAATAACTGCAGCAATCCATAAACTTTCAAAATATGTCTCACACAGTTCCTTTGCCTGCCCTGCATACATACTCCACTTTTCTGCCATGGTATACGTAGTATGGGATTCATCCATAAACACATAGGAAACATTTCGCAGAAGCTCTTCCCAGCTCTGGTAGCTGAAAAGATAAAGCAAAAACGCTCCGCCGCTCACCGCTGCTCCCAGCGTCAGCCAAAGACTGCTCTGCAACATCTTCGCCCCTTTCACATCGTTTTGAAGACGTTCCAGTATACATAAACCAATCAAATAAATAGGGTACAGTAGTATCATGGTAGGGTAACTCATCATACTTCCTACCAGACATACACCCGCCAGAAATGGTTTCCACAGGTCCTTTTTTCCGCTAGTGAAATACGAATGCAAAAGTAGAAATATCGCCAATAAAAACCAATAATGCATTAACTCAAATTCCGGCATCTGCACCCACTTTGGGAAAAAGTTCAGATGCAAAAACACTACCAAAAATACAATACTTCCGTGGAATTTTCCTTTATAACTTCGATAGAGCCACACTCCAAAGGCAGCATGAATCAGCATTCCTACTACTCGCAGATAGATAACCAGATAATCCGTGGTTTGAAATACCACCAGATACAGCTTGATAAAAACAGCACTCATAAACGCACTGAGCTGATGTGCTTCCCACATATCCGCAAACAAATGCTCACCCATCGCCAATCGATAGCTCTGTGCAACTGCATAGGACTCATCGATATCCAGACTGATAAATATCCCCTTAATATAGCCAATCACCGTAAGGCCAATGATTCCTACCTGTACAATTCTCCATAAAACAGTTCCTAATTTCTGATTTAATCTCATTAACCAATACTCCTTTAGACTCAAAGCAGTATAAGTATATCACACTTCCGCCAAAACCGATACCATCATAAAAATGCTGATGTACATTTCTGCATATCAGCATTTCACGTTAATGATTCTATAAATCCAAAGTCAGTTTTACACTTGCTCCCTGGATATCAATATGCTTTGGATATATATTTTTATATCTGTATATACTCAGGATAATTCCCATCATAATATAGCAGACAATAATACTGCCTCCACCGCTGGAAAAGAAGGGCAGAAAATTCTGGGATACCGGAAGAAATCCGAAATTCTCTCCCACGTGGATTGCCAGATTGTATAGTAGCACGATTCCGCATCCGCATCCCATGCACATTCCCAGTTGGTTTTTCTGGCAAAGCGAGATGGAAAATACCTTATAAATCACCACAACCAATATTCCTAAAACCAACATGCCACAAATAATTCCGTAAGACGATAACAAATAAGAAAACATATATCTGCTGTTAAATTCCGGAACATGTCCAATCCATTGGATTTCATTATTTCCAAACACATTACTGTTTTGAAAGATTTCTCGCATTGTGTTTCTCAAATAATCTTCCTCTGAACCAATGAAAAAAGCCACAATTCTTGCCTTCTGGTACTCTAATAAGCCTCCAAAGAAATACGCCAATACAAGCCCTATTATGGGTAATCCGAACGCCCCTCCCCATAAAGCGGAGATAGCAATTCTTCGGGATACCTTGAACCAATTGAGTGCAATGGCAATGGTGAGAACAATGAGCATAGATATCAACAACATAAGTGTCAGGGATAAACTGGGCATGCGATAGGCTATGATTACCGGAAGCATCAGCCAAAGCACGGATTTCAAAAGTGTACCATAGCCCTGCCCGTGATATTGGTAAATCACAGCACCAAAAAGTGGCACACACAAAAGCATCATAGGAAAGGCAATCTCATAAAGCAACTTATGATGTTCTTCCCATAAATAAACATTCATTACCACTGCCATTACCATAAGTCCTACCACAAGTATCCGGGCATAGCGTGCAATTACGCTATAATCTATACGGTATACAACAAGCATAAGTATAAATCCAATTATCGTGTATCTTACAAACTCAGAACTCCCTACCGCTAAGTCATCTATCTGGCCACTGGTAAGCGAATACTCTGCGATTTGACGACTCAATATCACATGGAAGATTATCGCTGCCACACTGATAATTCCCATCAATACAACCATTCCCCATGCCATACGTGGTCTGTGTATTCTATCCAGCGCAATTCCGGCCTCCACCGGACTTCCCATATCTTCTACCGCTGCCCGTTCTGCCTCTTCTTTAGACATACCAGCCAGCATATTATCCTCTATCTGGTCCTGTATATGACCTTGTATCTCCTCCCGGATATATGGATATGCTTTTCTGCAACGGATTTGCTCCATTAATAATCTAAGATACTCTTCCATACCGCTACACCCCCATTGCCAGCACATTCGCCACAGCCGTAGAGTAGGTCTGCCATTCTTCGGTTTTCTTATCCAGCAATTTGCGCCCTTCTTTAGTGATACTATAATACTTTCTTACCTTACCTACATACTCCTCTTCGTATACCATAAGAAGCCCTTTGTCTTCCAGACTATGAAGCAATGGATAAAGTGTCCCTGCCTTTAATTCAAATACATTCTGAGATTTCTTTCGCAAGGTATCAATCATTTCATAACCATACATATCCTTTTCCGATAAAAGCTTTAAAATTAGCATGGTCATGCTTCCTGAAATTAGAGATTTTTCAATAGCCATATGCCCTCCTTATATAGATTGTCGATATATTATGTAGATTACCTATATATTATATCGATAATCTATACATGTCAATAGCTTTTTCATGCTCTATCCTTAGTGCAGATAAACCTTCTCTCCCCTAATCACAAGTGCTGCTATTTCTTTTGGATTTATAGCATCTCCAAAGCTCTCTACTCCGGTATACTCTTCTGCAAACATACCATTTTCTATGCCACCACCACTGGGATTATCAATTCGCAATACCGTTCCATCCGAAAAGTGAATTTCCTCCAGCCACACATCCTCATGGTCTTTATCACGGTCCTGAGGCATACGGAATGCTTCTAACCGGATGGAAATGGGAGAAACCTCAACCTTGGTGAGATAGTACGTCACCCCATCTGCTTCAAATGGGTGTAACATACGCTCGGTTTTTGTATTCGATCTATAATTATAACTCCACTTCAGTTCCCATGTTCCTTCGCATAAAAGTTCCTTTTCCCTATCTGTATCGTCTTCCTGTAAATCATGATACAGATACAAATTCTCCATTCTAAGGGAAATCTCCGCCTTATTTATGTCCCGGCAATTAGATATGGCCAACAAGAATCCCAACCTGTTATCCTCCGCAGAATAGGTAAATACAGAGCCATAGCCACTTTTATTCGGTTCAACGGATAATCTATAATCCTTAGGTAATACATAATCTGTTTCCACGTTAAAGTCAGCCGGCAGCACGTAATCGGTCTCTATGAGCACATACACCTCATTTTTGTCACCAATTGAAGTGGTTGCAAGCATTTCGATTTCCCTGGCTTCACCACTCTCCGCAGAACTGTAATCAATACACCTAGATTTCTGTCCCTGCTGAATCTCTACCACACCGTTCTCCAATTGCAAGGTATTAGCATCACTGATTCCCATAAAATTAATCAGCGCAATATCCCACTCATTCTCTTTGGCGGCATACGCAGTAAGTCCCAGTGCCATAATCAATGTAGCCGCAACAGTCAGTACCAGCCACCTCTTACTTTTTTTCCTTTTCAGTATTACCGTAGTCTCCTCCATACCTTTAAAAACCATATTCTCAATTCGCTTTCGGCAATCCTTATCCAAAGCATCATCTATATCTACAGCTTCCGAATCCCGAATTACGCTGATCAAATCATCCAGCCTATTCATAACAAAGCCCCCTTTCCATCAAATCCCTTCGAAGCTTCTCCTTCCCCCGATACAAAATATTTTCCACCTGCTTTACAGTTAACGACAGCTTAGTGGCGATGTCCTGCATCTTATAACCATAAAAATATCGATAAAGAAATACACTTTTATCCGGTTCACGCATCTGCTCCAGACAGGTATGTAATACTGCCTCATACTCCCTCCGCTGTACCTCTTTCTCCAAATCGTATCCATCCGGCAATTCCAAGGATATCTCTTCCAAGGAATATATGTCCGCTTTCTTTGCTTTCCTACGCTTATCTCTGGCTGCATTTCTGGCAATAGCATAGAGATAGCTTTTTAAGGAATACTTCTCTTTTCTCTCATACTTTTCCCTGATTTTCCAGAAATGAATAAAGGTATCTGCAATGGTTTCTTCAATATCACTCTCCGGGAAATCATGTAAAAAGTTGCGGCAAATGGTTGCCACTGCCCCACCATAAAGCTCCAGCATCTTTTGCATTCCTTTTTCCGGATTATCTTTTAACAAAAGTAGTAGTTTCTCCTCTGACACAGCATCCTCCTCCTTTCCTACTTTACTATACGTACTGCTGCCCTAAAATCCCTCACTGAAATAAAAAACCTTCTCTTTGTTCCAATCAAACAAGAGAAGGCTTTGTTATCAATATCCTATAGCAGTTCCCAGTAACAATATAAAACAACATACTATCAATATCATCAACTGCAATTTTGCACTAAAACGAATCCATTTTCCGTAGGATATACCCACCAGATTCAGGGCAATCAAAAGGCATGGATTGGTAAAATAAATCAGATTAGAAAATCCATCCCCATAATTATATGCCAGCACCGTAAGCTGTCTGCTAATATCACAGGAATCCGCCAGCGGTCCTAAAATGGGCATAAGAAGCATCGCCTCCGCACTACCGGAGGATACGAAGAAATTAATTATCATGGTAAATAGAAAGATACACAAAATCCCCTGATAAACGGATAATCTTGAAATCACGGATACCGTAAACTCCAGAATGGTATCCATAATCCCGGCTTCCGTCATGGTATACTGGATACTTCCTGCCATTAAAAGCAAAAAGGTAGAAGGCAGTACACTTCCCACGCCATGTTTAAAATAGTAAAAAGATTTCTTAAAGCCCAGCTTCACACATACACAGCAGCCTATTCCTGCAATCAGGAAAAACAAAGCCACAACCACCATCAAAATGCCGGACAAGGCTTTTACAAATGCAGACAATACAATGAATAGAAAGCAAGTAAGTATGGTTAATACAAAAAACCGTACTGCTGCTTCCTTCTCCTTAGACTTTACGAAGCTTACCACCTGAGCAGCATCTTTATTTACTGCCTCTGCATTTTTCTTCTCACACCTTTTCGCATAGGGAATCAAAAACAATAAAAGACAACCATATACAGCAACATAAGTCAATAATCTTAAGGATATTCCGCTAAATACGGGCAATCCCATTAGTGTCTGCGCCACCCCTGTGGTAAAAGGATTCAGAACACCGGTGGAAAACCCACACGCCACAGCCCCCATGGACATACCAAGCCCAACCAAAGCATCCCAGCCCATTGCAATGGACAATGCCACCACCAAGGGAACCATAGGGATACATTCTTCAAAGCATCCGATAAAAGCACCCATACTTAAGAAAAATAATGTTATCACCGCCAGAAGGGTATATTTCCTATCTCCCGCCATATGGACAATCTTACGAAGCATATAATCCATAGTACCGCTTCTGTCCAGCGCATTGAAGGTTCCTCCCAGCACTAACAAAAACAGAATAACTGAAATAATAGTCACTCCTTGGTCAGATCCCAGCACCAAAAACGGAGATAAAAGCCACTTCCAGAATGGAATCCCCTCTCCCGGAATCACCAATGTCAATATGTAAGTAAACACCATCAGTGCCCCCAATACTCCCACTGCTGTAATAACACTGTGCAAACTGATTGCCAGACCCTTTTTCTCTTTATCCATGATATGTTCTGCTCTTTTCTATTCGTTTTTATATACTCTCTCTTCCACCCAAGAATAGGCGAAATATATTATACCACCTTCACTCCCTATATGTATACCCCCACAAATTCTTGATCTGAGGCATCAAATCCTCCACTCCCCAACTTGTCTCACTGTTTATCCGGCTGTTGGGATCTCGCACTATCACTTTCCCTTCATCATCCACTCCCGATAGGACAATGAAATGTCCCGCGGTAGTGAAATCTCCCGGACGCATGGCACAAATAATCGGTGTTCCGCTCTCTAGTGCTGAAATGATATAATCTGCCTCAAATCTTACACTGTATACCGTCAGTCCAAGCTTCTCCGCTCCACCTGTCATCAGCTCCCATGAGGAGCCTGCCCCATCCACATAGTATCCCTGCTCCTGTGCCATCTCTGCCACTTCCAATGGATTCCACTTCGTGTCCCCACTCAGACCGCACTGCACCATGGACAGACAGGTAGGACCACATCCCGTCACTGCCAGAAAATCATTGCCATACATCTCATAACCCCAACGCTCATCCCACTGTAGGAATAATGGAATTGTTCCCCGCGTTACTTCCCCTGATAACTCTATGTCTACATTCTTATCTTTATTTTCCGGATAATTTAGAACAAAATTCGTTGCTTCCGGGTTATTCTCTAATAAATTGAGTAAGCTTTCCGGATATTCCTCCTCTGCCAGTCGCTCCAGCCAAATGGAATGTTCCTCCTGTTTGTGAAAGCTCTGATACCAATTCCATACCAACAATATGGCCACGGCAAAAGCACCAATCCACACACACCGATAGATAAATATCACCATTCTCCTTATTCGGCGCTTCCGCTCTCTTTGCTTCATCCTTCTTTGATTGCCTCTCTGTTCCATAAAAGCTCCTTATCCCTTATACTACAGGCCAAGGCGCAAAACACCCTTGGTCTGATACCAAAATTGTATCAAATCCAAGGGTGTCATTTTTCTTTTTCCTCTACGGAATTTCTTACGATTTTCCTACGAAACAGGAAGTGCCACTTCAAATTCAATTCTTTCATCCTGGCTACGGGCGGTTATGGTTCCTTTATGCAGTTCCACGATTTCCTTTGCGATAGCCAGACCTAATCCTGCTCCGCCACTACGTGAGCTTCGCGCCGTGTCAAGCCGATAAAACTGCTCAAAAATACGCTCCAGCTTTTCTGCCGGAATGGTGTTGCCATGATTCATAAACTTGATAATGATATGCCCAGCGTCCTGTACTACATTGATGTGAATGGTTTCGTTTTCAAAGCTGTAATTCACCGCATTTCGCAACAGATTATCAAACACTCTCTGCATTTTATTCACATCACATTTTAGCATAGTGTCCGGTGCAATTGTTAACGCACTGCTCAAATTTTTCTCCAAAAACATAGGCTCAAATTCAAAGGCAAGCTGTTCTAACAAACGGGTCAAATTCACCCTACTGTATTCCAGTGTAAGGTTTGTCAGATTGAATCTGGTAATCTCAAAGAATTCATTAATCAAGTCCTCCAACCTTTCCGCTTTCTCCAGAGAAATGGATAAATATTTTTCCCTTAGCTCTTCAGAGATTTGATTCTCATCCCTAAGAAGCGTTAAGTATCCGATTACAGAGGTAAGAGGCGTTTTCAAATCATGCGCCAGATAAACTACAAGATCGTTCTTTCTCTGCTCTGCTTCTTTTGCCAGCCTTTCGTTTTGCTCCGACACCCTCTTTAAATGGTTCATACGATTTTGAAACTCTTCTAACTCAGTCGGTAGCTCTATAAATTCCACATTTTTATCCAGCAGCCCATCAGAGGCTCTTGATATAGCATTAATATAACCAAACACTTTCCTAAGCAGAATATATATCATAGTCCCGGCTCCTACAAGCCAAAGCAGAACGAAGATAATGGCAAAATAAACTCCCGAATATTCGCCATCGAATATATTTTTCCAAAAATAATAGGTATCCGGTGAACGATCATATGCCCACTGAAAATCTGCTCTCTGCACAATCTGAGCTATCGCTAACAGCACAATGGGCAAACTAACAGACCATATCACTATTCTCACCAAAAATGTTTGAAATGTCTTTTTTAACAAATTGCCTGTTCTATCATTCAATGGTATACCCCACTCCCCACACCGTTTTAATAAATTTGGGGGTTCTGGCCGGTTCTTTCAGCTTGCCCCTTAGTCTTCCGATATGTGCCATAACCGTGTTGTTATTATCCAGGAATTTCTCGCCCCACACCTTTTCGAACAATTCCTCTGAAGGAATCACCTTTCCCCTGTGTTCGCACAAGTACCACAGGATGGAAAACTCTATGGGAGTCAGTTCTATCTCTTTCCCGTACAGCGTGCATTTATGAGTACTCTTGTTAATCACAAGCCCCCTAATATCATACTCCACAATAGGAACATCTTCTTCCGAATGGATGGCATTATTGTAACGCACATAACGTCTCAGCTGCGTCTTTACTCTGGCAACTACTTCTAATGGATTAAAAGGCTTGGTAATGTAATCATCAGCGCCTATGGTTAAGCCCATAATCTTGTCCCCATCCTCCACCTTTGCAGTCAGCATGATGATGGGGTAAAAATATTTCTCTCTGATTTTCTGGCAGACATGAAAGCCATCCACATCCGGCAACATCACATCTAAAATAGCTAAATCCAGTTCTTTAGTCGCAATACATTGCAAAGCTTCTACGCCATTATAGCATTTATACACCGTATACCCATCATTCTTTAAGTATACCTCCAGCAAATCAGCAATTTCCTTCTCGTCATCCACCACCAGAATTTTTTCCACCATTGTTTCCTCATGCTCCTTACTGATGCCATCATTTATAGGCTCAGTGCTATTATAGCATCAATTTCTGGCTGTGGATTTTAAATTTGTTTTAAGGATTGGTTGACAATTATACAGAACTGTCTTAGGTATTAATTGGGATTTATACTTCTCTTTCAAAGATAATTTGATAGCAATAAGAAACAAATACGCCAGTTTTTTCATCGAATGGTGTTACAACTTGTTTCAATCTCCACCCCTGTTCAGCTTCAGCTATGATTACTTTTTTACATTCCTCGAAAGTTTCTCCAGTTTTAACTTTCATTCCAGCTCTTCTTGGAATTTCCACAAATTTGTATTCATATTTTTTCATTTCAATACCCCCACATATTCAAATTTATATAATTCATTATAAAGTCCCCCAACTATTTCCACAACAATATTTAAGCCCGTTTCATCTCTCCCCACACCCCAATTCAGACAAAATTCTCCAAAAAAAGCTCTACCTCAACCACACAAAGTCAAGGTAAAGCTCTTATATTTCACAACTCAATTTTCACTTTTCAACGAAAGCAAGACTCGGCGCGTCTTCCCTAGTTCTCATTCATCTTAGCTAATTTAGCGGCCTGATCCGCCGCGATACAAGCATCGATAATATCCACGATATCACCATTCATAATCTTATCCAACTTATACAGAGTGAGACCGATACGATGGTCGGTTACACGACCCTGAGGGAAGTTGTAGGTACGGATTTTCTCGGAACGGTCACCGGTACCAATCTGGCTCTTACGAAGCTCTGCTTCCGCATCGTGTCTCTGCTGCTGCTCGATGTCGTACAGCTTTGCCTTTAAGAGAGCGAATGCTTTCGCCTTATTCTGGAGCTGTGACTTCTCGGTCTGGCTGTATACCACGATTCCGGTTGGATAGTGGGTTAAACGTACTGCGGAGTCGGTGGTGTTGACACACTGACCACCGTTACCGGAAGCACGCATTACGTCGATACGGATATCCTTATCATCGATAACGATGTCGATGTCCTCATCAACCTCCGGCATTACTGCTACAGAAATCGTAGAGGTATGGATACGTCCGCCACTTTCGGTCTCAGGTACACGCTGTACACGATGAACACCACTTTCGTACTTCATCTTGGAATATGCGCCCTGACCGGAAATCATGAACTGCACTTCCTTCATACCACCGATACCGATTTCGTCCACGTTCATGGTTTCTACCTTCCAACGCTGACCTTCTGCATAGTGAACATACATACGATAAACTTCAGCAGCAAAAAGAGCTGCCTCATCACCGCCGGCACCTGCGCGGATTTCCACGATAACATTCTTCTCATCGTTAGGGTCCTTAGGAAGAAGTAAAATCTTAAGCTCCTGCTCTAATTCCTCCACACGCTTCTTGCTGTCGGAAAGCTCTTCCTTCAGCATTTCACGCATCTCCTCATCAGATTCTTCATCCAGCATAAGAAGGGATTCTTCAATGGTATCCTTACACTTCTTGTACTCTTTATATGCATCTACGATGGGAGTGAGATCACTCTGTTCCTTCATCAGCTTTCTGAATCGCTCCTGATTGCTGGTAACCGTTGGCTCATTTAATTCGCCCATAATTTCTTCAAAGCGGATTAATAAATCCTCTAACTTATCAAACATCTGAATTTCCTTTCTTACGCTAAATATCCGTGCACCACTCTATCGAGTCCCGCAAAGTCCTTTACTACTGTTACATCTGAAAAACCGGCATTTTCCATAAGCCCTTTTACGGCCTCTGCCTGGTCATAACCTATTTCAAAAAAGAGTCTTCCCTCTTTGCGAAGAAACTCCTTACTCTCTTCTACAATTCTGCGATAAAAGTACAGACCGTCCTCTGTGCCATCCAGCGCCATCATCGGTTCATGATCCCGTACCTCCGGCATCAGCCCCTTTATCACCTCTGTCTGAATGTATGGGGGATTAGACACGATAACATCATACTTTCCCTCTACCTTTTCAAACAAATCACTTTCTACAAAGGATACAATCCGCTCCTTGGAAAGAAGCCTTCCCGCATTCTCCCTTGCAACCTCCAGTGCCTTAGCTGATAAATCCACTCCGGTTCCCTCAGCCCACATGGAGTAATGCAAAAGACTGATTAAAATGCAGCCGCTTCCGGTACACATATCCAGAATACGCACACCGCTGGTCAGGTGAGGTAGAACCTCTTCCACCAAAATCTCTGTATCCTGTCTCGGAATCAGCACATTCTCATTTACCTGAAAGGTCAACCCCATAAACTCCTGTTGCCCGGTGATATGCTGAAGCGGAATACGCTCCGCTCTCTGCCTGATAGCCTCTTTATAGGCCTCCTCCTGCTCCACAGCTACCTCCCGGTCTCCATGTACCAGCAAATCATTGCGACTCGTTCCACAGATATGCTCCAAAAGAAGCCTTGCATCCAACGCTGCCTCCGGGATTCCTGCGCTTTCAAGAGCAAGCTTTCCCTGATTGAAACATTCCTGATATATCATCTATTCGTCCTCTTCCGTACTTGCCTCGGCCACCTCATATCCGAAATTATCTCTCAGATACGCCTTCCAATCAAATACTGCCTCAATTGCTGCAATAGCAACCTCCACCATCTCCTTATCCGGTTCCTTGGTAGTCATTCTCTGGATGAGCATACCCGGAAGTGACAGCAGATTTACAATAGGGTTATTACTTCTTCCCGCCAGACGGATAATCTCATACGAGATACCTGCTACAACCGGCATCAGAGCAATACGAAGGAGCACCTTCTGCACCGGATTCTCCACCTGAATAAAGAAGAATAAAATAATACTTACAAAAAGTACAAAGAACATAAAGCTGGTTCCACATCTTTTGTGAAGACGTGAACATCTCATGACGGTATTCACATCCAGCTCATAACCTCTCTCCAGACAGTTAATGCATTTATGCTCTGCACCATGATAACGATAAAGTCTGCGGATATCCTTCATAAAACTGATACCCCACACGTACAATACAAAAATGCAGATACGAACCGCTCCCTCAATAATTGCAATTAATGAAGCATTCTGCACCGACTGCGTAAAATATGATGAAATAAAGTAAGGAAGCACAATAAAAATACCAATTGCCAGTACCATGGATAAAATAGTAACTATAGTCGTCAGAAGCTCTTCTGCTTTACCTTTGGTAATCTTATTCAGAGCCTTATCAAACTTGGTTTCCTCTTCATCCTCTTCATAGAAGCTCGCAGAGAAATTCAGACTCTTCATACCAAGCATCAAAGAATCCACAAAGTTGAAGATACCACGGATAAAAGGAAGCTCCTTAAAACGCTTTCCATGCAACACTCCCTGGTAATTCTGAATATCCACTTCAATCTCACCATTGGGCTTACGGACTGCAACTGCATACTTATCTTTATTTTTCATCATAACGCCTTCCAGAACAGCCTGTCCGCCAATTCCGGAATAGCATGTTTTCTTATGTCTTGCCATGCTTTGTCTCCCTTCCAATTGAACAAGGAAAAAAAGGTTGAGATAAATCTACCTCAACCTTTCCGAAATACTTATCCTTATTTAACGCCGTACTTCTTATTGAACTTGTCAATACGTCCATCAGCTCTAGCAACTTTCTGCTGGCCAGTGTAGAATGAATGGCACTTAGAGCAAACTTCTACGTGAATTTCAGCTTTGGTAGAACCGGTAACGAAAGTGTTACCACAGTTACAGGTTACGGTTGTCTGATGATACTCTGGATGGATTCCTTCTCTCATGTTTTCACCTCTCTATAATTACTATACGTTATAATTTTGTTCTCATCCGCACTGCTTATGGACCCACAAACAGCATTGGTATTGTAACATGATAAGGAACAAAGTGCAATAGTTTTTTAAATAAACTTGTTTCTTTTTACCGTTGCAACGAATTCCCTGTTGTTTTTACTCTTATCAAACATATCCAGAATACGATCTGTTGCCTCATCCGGCTTAAGTCCATTCAATGCTCTACGAATAATATTGATTGCCTCAAGCTCCTCTCCATCCAATAATAAATGCTCATTTCTGGTGCTGGATTTCTGGATATCAATCGCAGGGAAAATACGCTTTTCAGAGAGCTTTCTGTCCAGAATCATCTCCATGTTACCGGTACCCTTAAATTCCTCATATACTACGTCATCCATCTTACTTCCGGTATCCACCAACGCAGTTGCAAGAATAGTAAGACTTCCGCCTTCTCTGATATTACGGGCAGCACCGAAAAATCTCTTAGGCATATGTAACGCCGCAGGATCAAGACCACCGGAAAGGGTACGTCCACTTGGTGGCACCACCAAGTTATATGCTCTGGTCAGACGAGTAATACTGTCTAAGAGGATCACTACATCCTTCTTATGCTCTACCAGACGTTTTGCTCTCTCAATAACCATCTCGGAAACTCTTCTGTGATGCTCAGGGAGCTCATCAAAGGTAGAATAGATTACTTCTACATTCTCTCCATGAATGGATTCCTTAATATCAGTAACTTCCTCAGGACGCTCATCGATCAAAAGAATCAGCATATGCATGGATGGATTGGTACGCAAAATGGAAGATGCCACTTCCTTCAAAAGAGTGGTTTTACCTGCCTTAGGAGGCGATACAATCATACCACGCTGTCCCTTACCTACAGGGCTGATTAAATCCATAACACGCATTGCCACAGAGCACCCCGGATATTCCAAACGAATACGATTGTCTGGGAATATGGGAGTCATATCTTCAAAATTCTTTCTTCTCGCAGCCACCTCAGGCGGATAACCATTGATGGATTTCACGTATAAAAGTGCGCTGAACTTTTCCTGTTGTGTCTTAATTCGCTTATTTCCCTTTAAAATGTCACCTGTCTTAAGTCCGAAACGACGAATCTGACTTGGTGCCACATATACGTCATCCTGTCCCGGCATAAAATTATCACAACGGATAAATCCGTATCCATCAGACATAACCTCTAAGATACCGGAAGCTTCTTCTCCGCTATCTAATTCCTGTGGATAAGATTCCTGATCCAGATTTTGGGCTGGTGCTGCGGATACACCTACAGCTTTCGCACCATCTCCTTTCTCCTTATCCTTTTCATCCTCCTGAAGCATTGCTTCAACAAGTTCATCTTTCTTCATTGCAGAAATACCTTTAATACCTCTGATTTTTGCCAACTCCTTTAACTGTGCTAAAGCTAAAGACTCATATTTCTCTCTCATAGGAACCTCCAAATATGTAAAATAAATAAATTGGGAAACAATGCGACTTGCACGATTCTTGTGACGTGTCATTTAAACGTATAGCCATTATAATACATTTTTTTTAAAAAGAAAAGCCCAAAATAAAAAACATTAATAAAACTTGAAAAACTGCCCCTGAAACATTACAATAAAACCTATGCAAAACCCTGTCCGACAGGGAGAAAGAGGTATATCATGACAACTTCAGAAAAAGCACTTTTATTACATGAGCAGTGGAACGGCAAATTGGAAACCGTATCCAAGAGCCCGGTAAAATCCAGAGAAGATTTGAGCTTAGCATATACTCCCGGCGTCGCAGAGCCTTGTAAGGTTATTGCTGAGAATCCGGAAGCAGCATATATATATACAATGAAATCTAACACCGTTGCCGTTGTCTCTGACGGTAGTGCAGTACTTGGTCTTGGAAATATAGGTCCTCTGGCTGCAATGCCTGTTATGGAAGGAAAGGCAGTTTTATTCAAGGAGTTCGGCGGTGTCAATGCTGTACCCATCTGCTTAGACACTCAGGATACCGAAGAAATTATCAAAGCTGTAACTTATCTGGCACCTTCCTTTGGTGGCATCAATCTGGAGGATATCTCCGCTCCCAGATGCTTTGAGATTGAGGAACGTTTAAAAAAGACTTTAAATATCCCTGTATTCCACGACGATCAGCATGGTACTGCCATCGTAGTTCTGGCAGGTATCATCAATGCCCTGAAGGTAGTCGACAAGAAAAAGGAAGACTGTAAGGTAGTTGTAAACGGTGCCGGAAGTGCAGGTGTTGCCATTACTAAGCTTTTACTGACCTACGGCTTCCCCCATGTTACCATGTGTGACAAGGTGGGCATCCTCTCTAAAGAGACTGAGGGTCTTAACTGGATGCAGGAAAGAATGGTTCAGGTTACCAATCTTTCGGGTCAGCAGGGAAGCCTTGCAGATGCTATGAAGGGTGCTGATATTTTTGTAGGCGTTTCCGCACCGGGTATCGTTACTAAGGAAATGGTGGCTTCCATGAATAAGGATGCCATTCTCTTCGCCATGGCTAATCCTGTACCTGAAATCATGCCGGATCTTGCGAAGGCCGCAGGCGCAAAAGTAGTTGGAACCGGACGAAGCGATTTCCCCAATCAGGTAAATAATGTGATTGCATTCCCCGGAATCTTTAAGGGAGCACTGGAAAGCCGTGCTTCCCAGATTACTGAAGAAATGAAGCTGGCAGCCGCAAACGCACTTGCGGAGCTGGTTTCCGAGAAAGAGCTTTCCGAAGACTTCATTCTTCCGGAAGCATTTAACCCCAAGGCAGCTGAGGCTGTTGCAAACGCAGTAAAGGCACACGCTTAATTCTATGAAACATAATGAACTTTGGCTGGACAAGCCATATTATTCTCTGGATGCGTATTTTAAGAATACCCTCCATCATAAATGCTATAAAATAGCCCTGGATGCCGGCATGACCTGTCCCAATCGGGACGGCAGCCTTGACAGCCGGGGCTGTATCTTCTGTAGTGCAGGTGGCAGCGGTGATTTTGCTGCCGGAGTCGGTTCTATTGATAAGCAACTTTCAGAAGGGCTGGAGAAATTCGGTAACAAATATGTTGGTAACTCTTTTATGGCTTATTTCCAAGCCTACACTAACACCTACGCTCCCGTAGACAAACTCCGCAGAATCTATACGGAAGCCCTCTCCCATCCGGATGTACGTGGTATCTCTATTGCCACCAGACCGGACTGTCTGGGTGAGGAAGTTCTCTCTTTATTACAGGAATTGTCACTCTCTTTTCCTGACAAGCTTATCTGGATAGAGCTGGGACTTCAGACGATTCATTCCCGGACTGCAGAATATATACGCAGAGGCTACCCATTGACCGTATTTGAGGACGTAGCAAGGAAGCTGCATGCCATAAATATTCCCTTTATTGTTCATGTGATTTTAGGACTTCCCGGAGAACGGGAATGGCAGATGTACGAAACCATTTCCTATCTGAATGCTTTTGCCCCTTTCGGAATAAAGCTTCAGCTTCTGCACATCCTGAAAGGAACAGACCTTGCTATCGATTATGAGGCCGGAAGCTTTCCCGCACTGCAAAAGGAAGAATATTTAAACATCCTTATCGGCTGTATTGAGCGTCTGTCTCCTGAAATTGTTATTCACCGGGTAACGGGAGATGGTCCGAAAGAACTGCTTATTGCTCCCACATGGAGCCTGAATAAGAGAGATGTACTAAACTCTCTTCATAAAGAAATGAAACTTAGAAATACTTATCAAGGAAGGTTATATCATGCTACAGGATCCGCTTACTCTGTATAAATTGATTATTTTATATATGCTGGGACGTGTAAAATTTCCACTGACCACTGCCCAAATCAGTAGTTTTATTTTAGAAAAGGAATATACCAATTTCCTTACCCTGCAGCAGGTCATCAGCGAATTGACGGACACCGGCCTGGTGGAAAGCAAGACCATAAATAATCGGACCCAGCTCTCCCTCAGTAAAGAAGGAAAGGAAACTCTCTCCTTCTTTAGTAATCGCATTAGCGATGTCATCAAGGAAGATATCAATCACTATTTCCGTGAAAATGAATATTCTCTGCGGGAGGAGGTTTCTGTGCTTGGCGACTATTACAAATCCACCTCCGGAGAATATGAAGCCCACTTGATTGCCAAAGAACAGGACATCAATCTGATTGAACTTACACTTTCCGTGCCCACCAAGGAAATTGCTGAAGCAGTATGCGACAGTTGGCAGAAGAAAAACCAAGAGGTTTACGAGCAGATTATCAAGCTGCTCTTTTAGATATTTACCTTGTCATACGTTGAAAATTAGCAACAAAATCCTGCTCTTTGACCAGAGCAATTCCCTGCCCTTCATCCCCCAGCACAAGCAAGCGATCTCCGGGCTTAATGTCAAATACCTTCCGGGCTTTTGCCGGAATTACCATTTGGCCCTTGTCCCCCACGGTTACGATGCCAAACGCATACTTCCCCTTTGGGGGGACTCCAAGACCACTATCATTACTCTCATAATTCACCAAATCATCCAGCGTCACCCCAAAAATTTCTGCAAGAAACTTGCACTTCTCAATATCCGGCAGCGATTCTCCTGTCTCCCATTTGGACAATGTCTGGCGGGATACGTCTACCTTCTCCGCAAGCTCTTCCTGAGACATATGGTTTATCTTGCGAAGCTGAATCAGATTATCACTAAACATTCTTTTTCTCCTTTTTGATACCAAGTACCAGCCAGCGAAGGACCGGGATCCTTGACAAAATTTCAAACAATAAATATCCTCCGGCAAACGCCGCGATTCCCGCTACAATATACGAAACGAAAGCAGGAACCTGCATATATCTGTACATTCCGTATGCTACCACTGACAATGGTAAATAATGGAATACATAAAGTCCAAAGCTTTTCTTCGCCATAAATGATGTGAAGCCGGTGGTACGATCTCCCCACTTCTTCATTCCTGCAAAGATTGCCAGAATTGCCACCCAACCGTACAAAATGGAAAACGGACTGCTTACAATGGGTTCTACCGCATAATTCTCGCCGAAATAATAATACACATAGGCAATGCCAAAAATCACTGCTGAGACGGCCAGAATGTGCCAATACTTCTTTAAGCGCTCTACCACTTCTTCATGGGCAAATACAAAATATCCCAGTAAGAAGCAAAATCCGTAAATACCAAATCGATACACTACAATAACCGGTGTATTCCCTACCTGCGCAGCCCCCCATACTAAGATTCCCAATGCAAGAAGAATTACAGGATTCACCTTTCTGCAAAATTCATATAATTTTCCCTTTTCAAATCTGCGTATCAGTGCCAGTCCGAGAGATAGAATCCACAGCATCTGAATATACCAAAGTACACCGGTGCCGGATAAACACATGATAAAATATAAAATCACTTTACTGGGAATCTCATTCGCAAACGTTTCAAAGGCATTGCTGATTGCCATGCTAAAATACCCCTGTATCCATTGAAAAGCAAAGAGTCCCAAGGTAGACGGCACTAATAACTTTCTTGTCTTACTGGCAATGAATTCTTTAATCGTATGCTTTTCCAGATAATATCTGGAACTCATGCCGGAAACAATAAACAGAATCACCATAAACCAAGGGTAAAATAAATACAGTAGTCCATCCTGATATTGCACCTCCGAAAAAGGTCCGATTACGCCTGCTGTGGCTACGCCATTATACATATAGACGACATGATATATCACAACTAATACTACCGTAATCCAGCGGATATTATCTACATAATGTTTCCTCATATTATTCATACTTTTCACACCTTTCGTACCTTTGCAACTATTTTTAACATCATTATAAATGTAGTAATCTACCATTACCACCAACTTTTCTTTACAAAAAGCATTGTAAAATGTAAAAAATCGGAGCAAACTATCCTTTCATAGAAAGAGTGGTGAGCAGCTCCATATATCTTTGCGTTTCGTTAACGATATCCTCTTGTGTCACACCAAAATATCGATGGATATCTCTGTACATTTTTCTAAACTGTCTATTACTACCCTTACCATGCCCCCTGAAGCTTCCTCCAATATATCCAAATCGGCTTTCCAGATATAGGTATGTCTCAGCTTTTTCATCCACTTTGCTTAATACATGAAAGTCCACCGGAAAAGCTTCCTCCGAGATCCCCATTGCCTTCTGTTGCCGAATTTCTACTTGTTTTTGAAATTCCCTCACGCCTTCTTCATCACGACTGAAAAGTACCGGATTCGCTGCATATTCTCCTAGAAGCTCAGGTGCATGTTGCATTATGAAAGAGGCTCTAAGCCCCTGATATTCCTGCTGATACCTCTTATCTTCTTTCGGCATTTCTACAAAACCATATGTATTCTTAACATACTCCACCACTTCCACCATAGTATGTGCTTCCGGCTTTATCCGGTCTGCATACCACTTCTTTCGCTGATTAAATAAATACTTTTTAATTCTTTGTTTTACGGTTTTCTTTTTACTTCCCACTATAAACACGGAGGTCGGTCCATCACTACCACCGATGATACTGACACTACCTGAGGAATTTTCTATTTTACCCATTTCACTTTACTCCTAATGTGCTCCACCCATGACTCATTAAACAAAATTGGGATTTGTCGAACTGACTATTGATTGTCGTATTCCTCTCGTTCGGATTTTGGGAAAGCATTGCCCCAATAATGATATGATAACTCATCGAGTGTTTTAAATATGACTTCATTTTTGGGGTTGGTTATTGCTATTTTGACATTACCACCCCAATATCTAAACCTTTCTTGACATATCCCGCAGGCAGTCAGAATTTTGAAATCGTCATTTTCGCTATCTCTCGAAACACA